>CAYQOJ010000079.1:0-4135 GCA_964419105.1 uncultured Methylococcus sp. | reverse complement strand
TTTCAGCGCGCTCGACCCGAATCTGAGCCTCGCCCTCTTCGACGCGGGCCTGATAGTCGGCATCATCAATGACCACCAATAAATCGCCGGCTGCAACCTTCTGGTTGTCCTCAAACAAGACCTTCTCGACATACCCAGACTCACGGGGACTGATTTGAGTCATGTGCGCCTTGAGATAGCTGTTTTCGGTCGACTCATAGGGCCAAATCCAAAGGCGCCACCAGAAAACCAAGCCGACCACCAAAACGAAGGCTGCAACAATAAAAACCGGCTTCTTGTCTTTGGGCATGGGGATTTATTACTAAACGGTTTAGTTTAGTCTATGATAGTTTTGAACTCATCCTCCCGCAACCTTGCTTTTAACCCGTCGATGTCTGCGATCCCAAGCAAACGCGAAGCCATCCTTAAGGCAGCCCGTTCCGTCTTCGTCCGCTCCGGATACCGGGGCGCCAGCATGGATGCGATTGCTGAGGAAGCGCCAGTATCTAAACCAACGCTCTACAGCCACTTTGGAAGCAAGCACGAACTTTTCATTGCTGTTGTCCAGACCCAGTGCACATCTCTCGTGTGCAGCATGGATCGGGCAAAGACTCTGGGACTGACCCCAGAGACTGGTATCCGCGCCATTGCGGAATCTTTCGTCCAGACCATTTTCAACCCCGAATCACTCGCGCTTTATCGGCTGATCATCGCAGAGCACCACCATTGTCCGGAACTGGCGCAACTGATGGACCGAACCGTCATCCAACCTAATCTGGATTTGCTCTCCGCCTATTTGCGCACGCTGAACGACTCTGGCGCCCTCGTCATCCCCGATCCTTCAGCATCCGGTCAGTTATTGCTGGGCATGTTGAAGGGGATCCCGCATTTTCGATGTCTCACCGGCGTCAGTTCAGGCCTGTCATCCGAGGAATCCCAGCGCCTCATCGACTTTGCGGTTCATCAATTTCTAAGAGGACATGGACTTGCGCACGCTTAGGTCAGGAGTTTTCGGCATCTTTTATTTCCTTTCCGGCTGCGCCGTGGGTCCCGATTACGTCAAACCCAGCACAACGACTCCCGAGCACTGGATTGCTGAAAAAGAGACCGCGACAAAGCTCTCACCGATTCAGGAATCGGACCTTGAGACCTGGTGGCGGACGCTGGAAGACCCCGTTCTGGATGAATTGGAGCAAAGGGGCAAGGCAGAAAACCTGGACCTCAAGGTCGCCCTGACCCGAATTGATCAGGCTCGCGCCGAAAAACTAGCCAACCGGGCATCCCTATTCCCCCAAGTCGGCGCCACTGCAGCCGGCACCTACTTGGACAACGTATTCCCGAGACAAACCAGCACAGGAACACAAAACCAATGGGGATTTCTCCTAACAGGCCTGGATGCCGTATGGGAAATTGACCTATTTGGTCGGCTTCGGAGAAAACTAGAGGCCTCAAGCGCGCTCAATGAGAGCGCCGCAGAGAGCTATCGCGAAGCCTGGGTCCTTTTGTCTTCGGAAATCGCGAAGGAATATGTGACCTACAGGAATTTGCAATCGCTCCTGCGCATTACAAGAGCCAACATCAAGTCTCAATCCCACACACTTGAATTGACGGAGCGACTCTTTGATGAAGGGGTCGGCACACGATTTGACACCGCCCGCGAGAAATCTCTACTCAACGCGACCGAAGCTGAGATCCCCCGACTGGAAGGACTTCTGAGCGAATCGCAACATAAAATCGAACTCCTTTTGGCAACGCAACCTGGAAGCTTGAGGGGGCTTCTTGAAAAGGAAGGCTCTGTTCCGGTGCCGAAAGATCGAAGAATTCTCGTCAAACCCGCCGACACACTTCGTCTTCGTCCGGACATTCGAGAAGCCGAACGTAACCTTGCAGCCGCAACCGCTACGCAGGGTGCTGCATTTGCAGAACTCTTCCCAAAGATCTCCGTCGCCGCCTTTATGGGCGTTCAGAATTCAGATCTTGAAAACCTGTTTCGATCCACCGCCTTCTCTTGGGCCAGTGGAAGCGCCATCATGCAGCCGATTTTTAATTTTGGTCGAATCCGGGCAGGCATTGATCTCGCCGACTCCCGACAGCAGGAAGCTTACTTCCAGTATGAGAAGACAGTCCTTGAAGCGCTTAAGGAAACCGAGACCTCGCTCCGGTTTCTTTTAAAAGAGGAAGAAAGACGGCAACACCTCGAGGTCTCGGTGCAAAACCTCAGAGAGTCGAGGCGGCTCGCAGAACTTCGCTATCGCGAGGGCGTCTCCAATTTCCTGGACGTCCTGGATAGCGAAAGGGCAACCTATAGCGAGGAAATCAAGCTTGCACAGTGCCGAGCCCAAACCACCATTTACCTGATCGCCGTTTTGAAGGCTATGGGCGGGGCTGGCAACCTTCCGGTTTCACAACCTGACGAACCCATTCGCCCGTGGGGCTAAATTTAGGTTAATCCCAAACCGCAACGACTGGTGTGTGATCTGACGGACGATCGAGCTTTCGAGGCTCGCGATCAATTGAACACCCCTTCAATTGCGGCCGGAGCGCATCGCTAAAAAGAATATGATCAATTCGAAGCCCTAAGTTGCGGGGGAATCCATTCATACGGTAATCCCACCAACTAAAACTCTTTTCGGGTTGCTCGAATTGACGAAAGGCATCATGGAACCCTAACGCTATCAGACGCCTGAATGCGTCTCTCTCAGGAGCACTGCAGAGAATCTTGCCCTGCCACTGGGAAGGATCATGGACATCAATATCCTCGGGGGCAATATTAAAATCCCCCAGAATGATCGTTCGGGGGTAACGCTGCCGCTCCGCGCCCAACCAGTCGATCAAGGCGTCTAACCAAGCAAGCTTATAGCGATACTTGTCCGAGTCGACCTCACTGCCATTTGGAATGTAGAGGTTAACCACGCGGACATCGCCCAAGGTCACAGCCATCACCCGACGCTGGGGATCCTCAAAACCCGGAATCTCCGTCACGGCACCCACAGGAGTCTCTCTTGAGATGACCGCGACCCCATTGTAGGTTTTTTGACCACTGAAAACGGATTGATACCCCAGGGATGCAAAGACCTCTGCTGGAAACTTATGATCTTCCATCTTGGTTTCTTGCACTGCGAGCACATCCGGCGCTTCCCGCTCCAGCCAATCTGTCACATGGGGCAGACGAACATTGAGCGAATTCACATTCCAAGTAGCGATTTTCACAGGACGATTCGAACTCTAAGGACAAAAGAAAGCAGCAGCATCCTCATTAAGAGGATCTCTCGACCAACTCCGTAACTTTTTTCTCAAGTGTCCGAAGCCGAGTCCATACCTCGTGCAGCTTCGGCATGACCGCCATATTCTTTAGGTACTGTTGAAGGGGTTGCGCAGGGCCGCCTGCGTACATTCCGGGCTCTTTGATGCTGTTGTTGAGACCGCAACGATGCAAGAGAACGGTGTTGTCGGGGACAGTGACATGATCCAGCGTTCCTGTCTGGCCTGAAGCAATTACGCGCTTTCCAAATTTAGTGGAACCCGACAACCCGGTGTGAGCGCAGAGGATGCTATGGTCCCCAATTTCCACGTTATGCCCGAGATGGCACATGGCATCGATCACGGCACCTTTTCCCACGAGCGTCGCACCATAGGTACCCCGATCAATGTTGGTGTTCGCACCAATCACTGCACCATCACTGATAATGACCGATCCAGTATGAGGAATTCGGTAATTCTTCCGCTCAGCATCCTGAGCAAAGCCAAAACCCTCGGACCCGATGACACAGCCTGCTTTAAGAATAACGCCGGCACCCACTTCACAGCCATAGCCCACTACACAACCAGGGTGAAGTACGGTCCCGCTTCCAATCACGGCATCATGTTCGACAACTACATTGGCCATGAAGACGACCCCCCCTCCGACCTTGACCCCACGTCCAAGAACGACGCCGGGCCCTACCAGAACATCGTCTGGAATCTCTACGCTTTCGTGAATAACCGCGCTGGAATGAACTCTGGGCCATTCCGTGTCGCGCACATCACGGTCTGCATAGGTTTGCTTCAGAATGGCCATCGCCAAGCGAACATTCGGTGAAACCAAAATCGCCAGATCGGGTGTAGCTGCCAGCTGCTCGGCTATTTCTGCCGTCGTGACTACCCCAGCCGGCTGCTG
>CAYQOJ010000078.1:0-12878 GCA_964419105.1 uncultured Methylococcus sp. | reverse complement strand
TTTGGAATAGCAATAGTCAAATCTTCAATAGATGTAACAGTTTGGTTTTCAACTGAGTTAAGGAAGTTGATCTTTTCGGATAGATCTTCTGCTGCAGTACCAAACGCATTTGTAAGAGAGATTGTCGTCTCTAAGGCCTCTTCTTGCTCTACTCCACCAAGAACAGCAAGTCTTGTTGCTTCATTAATCTGTGCAAGAAGATCTGCTCCCTGCTTACCCATTGCTGCTGCATCTGCAGCCATCTTCATGGTTTCTTCAACAGCCACGCCATACTTAGTAAATTCCTTACCCAATTCTTTAATTTGGGCAAGCATTCTGTCTGTTTCTTCAGTTGCTGTAAATGTATCTCCATAAACACGCTTAAATCTAATTGCCTGCTCTTCCATCTGCATGAATGTTTTAGCAGCAGTTACACCAAGCATTGTAAGAGGAATGGTAAAACCAACCATCAACTGACGACCAGCCCACTGAGTGTTCTTACCAAAGTTTAGAAGGTTTGTGGATCCTTGCTTAAGCATCTGATTAAGAAGTGCCTGCTTTTGAGCAGCCATAGCAGTCTTTGTTGCAAGATTATCCATATCAAGAGCGAGTGGTCTAACAGCAATTGCCCTAAGAGCGCCATTAGCGTCTCTTCCCATCTTGATGTATTGTGTTTGTAGGTCTTTTACTCGTTCACGAGCAACCTTGTTAATTGTTTCAAACTCAGACCTAAATAGTCTGCCAAATGTTTTTGTAGATGCTCCAGAATATCTGAAGTACTCTCTCATTGAGAGTTTGTTCTTTTCTAATGCATTAGTAAAAGATTCAGTTGTTGTTTTAACTGTACGCATTTCGGCAGAAAACTTGCCAGTTGCGTTAATACCATTAATTAGGTTTTGTTGTAGATTTGAGGCAACAGTGTTGGCAGCAGCGCCACCCTTTGCCATTTGGGAATGAAAGGCTGATATCTGCTTCTGAAGTAATCTGATACTCGCCAGAGCCTCTGACGTATCAATATTTACTTGTATATTAGATTGAATATCAGCCATTCATTTGCACCAACTTACTTGAGATTACTAGCCACAGAAGCCTCTGTCAATCTAATGCCAGATGCCTCTTCTACAATCTTATAGACTGTAGGAAGGTCTAGGTTATCCTCCAATGCTTCACGGTCATCAGCCAGTTCAGGCTTGTATTGCTGCATTGCAATCTGTACACAGTCCATCAAGAGGTCAGTGGACTTGTCGTTATCTTCTGCGACAGCAGCAATCTGCTCAAATGACTTCATAAACTTACGAAGCAATGAGATTCTTAGTGGTCTAACTTTGATCTTGGTCCCATCGATAAGAGTAATAGTCTTTTCTTCGTTGATGGTAGTTGCCATTGATGTTCCTCCTTATAAGGTTACGTTCAATTATATCATAGGACAGGCTTATTTTTTGGTTAAATCCTCGTATTGAAGACCCATTCCAATACCAAATCCAGCATTAATAGCATTTTGTCCCTGTAATGCCACAATATCGTTTGGATTATTTGTCTTACCTTTGCTAAATACCCTGGCTTTCATCTCTTCCCAGGCATCCTGCTTTCCTGACTGTTTATCTAGGTCTACACCCTGAATACCAGCAAGAAACTTTTTTTCTGTATAATCTAACTCTCTTCTTACCTCAAGAGTCTTTAATAGTTCTGGCATAGATATAGAGGTCTCAAGTTCTTCATAGTTTTTCCAAATTCCGATCAGAAAAACTTCGGCCTCTAGTTTTGCAAGATCCAAGTTATCCCAAGACGAACCACTTTCTGTGGCCTGTTTCTTTACAGATTCTTTAGAGTCTTCCTTTACCTTAATGCCAGCAGCGATGTCAACAATCTTATATACCGTTGGCAAATCTAGGTTTTCCTCAAGATCATAAATAGTTTTAATAGATGGGTAGTACTGCTGCATAGATATTCTTGCACATTCTGACAAAAAGAATATTGCTTGATCATCATTAGACGCAAACTTTACCAACTCAAATGCCTCTAGAAATTGTCGTAAATACTTAATCTTGAGTGGAGCAATTTCAACGGTTGTCCCGTCCACAAGTTCGATAATGTCTGTTTCGTAAATAGTAGTTGCCATTAGATATATTGTACCAAAAAGAAACCGCCCTGGGGATTAATCCAAGGCGGTTCTTTCTATATTAAGTTGTATATTAAGTTTTACTTATGCTGCAGGGATTGTACGGTCAACGATCTTACCATAGGAAGCGCTGTCGTTTGGAAGCAGACGGAAGGAAACCTCAAACATGGTTGCCTCGTCACGCTTTGCACCAACAGTTACGCTTTCAATGGAAAGTGCACGGTATGCAACGTAGACTCGTTCAATTTCGTCGGACGCAGCACAGTCTCCTGTACCAGGACCAACTGCAACTAGACCTCGCTCAACAGGACATTCTCCGATGTCACCTGCTGAAAGGTTTAGGGTTGGATTACCTGCCACTGTGGACAGGTTTGAATCCTTGCTCGCAAGAGCAAAGAGTAGGTTTTCTAGTGTTGACTCTGCAAAAGTAGTATTTAGATTTACCTGCATACCCTGCTTGTAGAGTTTAGCAACGTCAAGAACCTGGTCAACAGATACCTCACCAAAGTCAGGCTGGAACTGTAGTTCCAAACCATTCATGGTGTAACCAACGTTACGGAAATCAGCATCGCCAGACAAAGTTGTCTTGTACGATACGTCATCCACGTAGGCTGGCATGTCAGCATCAGTTAGTACACCGCTTTCATATGTGAAGAGCGCAGCAGCACCAACAATAATATTATTGCTTGAACCACGTGTATATGCCATAATTTTCACCTCTTTTTTCTGTATGGAATAAGTAGGCGTGTTTCCTCAAGACTAAGTATAACATGCCTTTTTTAATTTATTGGGGTATCGTTGTAGGAGGCATTTCCAGCAGAATAGCCCTTGGTATGGTAGCAATAGTCGATAATGATCTTATTACCAGCATAGGTTCTGGCCGTACCAAAATCGATAATATCTCTGGTTTCTTCTAATTGGTAGATCTTAATGTCGTGGAAGAATACTGGCAGATATGAGTCTTGTCCTGCAGAATAAGAGCCAGTGGTATTTAGTGGCTGATAAACTTTTACTCCGTCTGGTCTTTCAAAAAGTCTTGGATGGTTGGCTATCCAGGAGTTTAAGTCCTCTGCAGATTCATCCCCACGATCAAGCAGGTCAGCGATATACTGTGTGGCGTTTACCATAATGGGGATATCTAAAGAATAGAAATAGTATAGAAGTTGCTCATCTTTTATGTGTGGAAATGGTCTTCTTCTCATCTTAAACATTCGATCATAAACTGCAAACAGGTTTCCGTCATTATTTAGGGTTGCTGTTTGGGTTAGTTGCTCAATTGTGGACGGACTAGTAGGGAAAAACGGAACATCATTGTCTGCAATAGACAATATTTTTTCCCTTAAATAATTATTAATAAAAATAGGTGGATATGAAATAGCCATTACGATACAACTCCTGCATTAGCAATCCATCTGTATCCAGTCTCAATACCTGTTGACCTACCGCCACGCTTTCCCTTTGCCATATTCTTTTTATATGCAACAGGATTCTCTAGGTATTGACCAACTCCGCTTACACGAAGAAAGGCCTGAGAAAAGAATCTATTAAAGAATGAGTCAAAGGCTCTTTGGAATCCACCCTGAACAGCGTCGCCTCCTGGATTCTCTACTCTAACAGCAGATCTCGTAAACACTGTCTCTCCATTATCTTCAAAAGCAAGTACCTGTGCCTTGCGTGGACGAATGGTAACTGGAACCCCATCCTCCATGATTCTAGCCTTGTCATAGAATGGCACTGTAGAGCCTTCCTTGACCGTTGTAGACTGTTTTAGGGCACCCTTGAAGGAAAGGCCCAGGTTACTTACAGTATAGTCTATATCGAACAATCTAGCGTCTGGAGAGCCAGTCTGATTCCACTCATAAATATGATGAAGCATTTGGGGGTTAACCCTAGCCATTGAGTCAATATACTCTTTTAGCAATTCTTTTGTTGCTGCTCCAAGGCTCAGCAGGAACTTAGTTTTCCCACGCTGTACCCCTTCCAAAAATCCTACAGAATAATCCATGATGTTATCCATATCTTTCATAAACTGACGATTATTCATTACGACTCTCATTATACGTCAGCCCCCTGATTCTCAGATCTTCTAAGGATTACCTTGAAATACTCCACGTTACCAAATGGACCAGTAAATGGATCATTTGTAGCAACCTCAAATATTGTAGACTTCCCTGCTCTTGGACCAGATGTCTCAATGTAGATTGGGTTGCAGTTTTTATCTCTAATGTTTGTTACGATTACATTTGTAATAGCATTGTTAGCGTCTCTACCAGAAATACGGATGTCGTCACGTACCCTGCCTAGAAGTAATTTATCTTGAGTTATATTTACATTGGGAACTACTTCTTCTTTAAAAGCAGTACCAGCAGGAGCCAAAGAGCAAGCAATTGTTCTATCCAAAACCCAAGTCTTTTTAACATTACCTAAAGACCCTTGTTCTACTATTGGGTGATAAACATCTGCTTCCATCGGAAACATAAAATCTGTTTTGTCTCCACATGCCATTTACAGCACCCCTAAACGTCTGATTGACTTCTGATACTTGGAAAGTATCTTGTCTACCAGGATATTCCCCGTTCCCTCAAAAACTCCCTTATCAAACTGAATCTTAAACTGATCAGTGTTGTACGCAGAGATGTATCTCTTGTAATAATCTAGTTTGCCACAAGAAATGTCTTCGATAAGAAGTTCTGTAGCACGAATAATATCTGATGGGACTGACATGTAGCCAGATTCTAGAACAGCCTTGTAATCGTATGTCTTTGCAAAACCACGAACGGCCCACTTCAAATCTAAGGCATCTGAACTTGCTGCTGGAATCTCAATTGGAGCAGCCTCGTTACGATTAAAAATGCCAGAATATACTTCCATCAAAGCAGTCTTGTCTGGGCTAATCTGAAAACCTCTGTCTGTTACCAAAACGTTATTTTCGTATACTGCAAGAACTTTTTTGGCATCAAACCATAGTGGGTGATAGTCTGTCCCCAAACCAGTAAACTCAATTACCTTCTTCTTGTAATAAAATCCATCCTCAATGATGGAATCAATAATGGCTCTTGCCAACTCTTCATTCTTTTTATATTCAGCAATCTCAGATGCTGTGGTGCCCTTTGTGTTTGGATCAATATAGGGCCTTCTTAATTCATAGCCGTCGCTAAACAAAGTATTGGACTCTTCATCCATAATCTCTACATGATAATCATTATCATATTTACCGCTTAAGAAAAACTCAATAGTCTCTTCTGAGTCTTTTGTGAATTCTAATTCGGTGGTAGAGAGGTCCGCCATATCAGTTACAACAACAGTAAACTGTTCATTTGTATAACCAGAAGGAACAGTAAAAGTTACTGAGATATCTTCATATGGCGGAACCCTCAAAACCTCCATTACTTGCCAAACTCCTGCTTAACTTCATCAGGTGTTGCAAGTCTAACGTGGTCACGAGTAAGCCACTTTTCTGCAGCAGCCTTCTCAACAATATTGTATCCACGGTAAACCTTTCCAACGCCAGTCCAAGTTACGTTTCTAGTAGAAAATACAGCAACTGTTTCTACCTTCTTTTCAGCAACGGACTTCTTGACTGATGTCTTCTTTGGTCGTGGTGCGGTTACAGAGCCAATTGCTCCGTTACCCACAAATCCAACCATATTAACTTCTTGGTTTCCTGGGAAAGAAGGTGTTGTAATAACATCTTCCTTTACTGGTTCAACAACTGGTGCAGCCTCGACAACTGGTGCCTCCACTACTGGTTCTGGAGCAGATGGTTCTTCAACCTTCTCCTCAGCAACCTCAGCAGGCGCATCCATTACGATGTCATTAGCAATGCTTTCAGCAGCATCAGCAACTGAATCAGAAATAAATTCATTCTTTAGTTCGTCTGACATGATACCTCCTATTTTATATTATAACAGACATATGTAGAAGGGGCAGTTGGCCCCTGCCCTCTCAAAAGGTACTGTTTACAGATTACTCTGCAGCAGCGTCTGCGTATGCAATTGCGTCTTCTTCTTCCCATTGAATACCGAAGCGAACGAATACAGTGTATTCCACTGTGTCCTTCTTCGCAACGTATTCACGGTTGACGACAATGTCACGCTGGAAGCCCCATACACGGTTGGCTGGGAATGTCAAGTCGACATAGCCATCTGGGTAGTAAGGTACTTCCTGAACATCGATACCTAGAACACGAGTAGTGCGAGCACCACCGAATGTCTGGCCTGCGCCGTCCAAGTATGACTGAGTGTTAGCAGAAGTGTTACCGTTCTTGCCAAGTGCCTCAGCGATTGCGTCAGAGAGTGTACCGTTGTTCTTTACGATACCTGCGAATGCATCGGTACCAGCATAGAACTTAAGGTTGCTCTTGATTGCACGATACTTGCGTGGCATTGCAAGGATGATGTCCTGCATAACTGCAGGTGTCCATGCATTGTCAGCAACTGTAGCAACGGCTTCGTGTGAATCTCCGTTGTCTCTGTGCTTCTTGATGAAACCAGGCATGATGGAAAGGAATGGGTCGTTGCCTGTTCCTGTACCATTGATTGCAAGGTCTTCAATATCGTTAGCGAAAGCGTTTGTCATTAGACGAACCAAGTGGTCTTCTAGTGCAGCCCCCTCGACATTGTCTTCAAGTGCTTCAGCAGATACTTCCCAATCCAAACGGATCTTCTTTGTGGTAAGTTCTACCTTTGAGAACTGAGCGCCAGTGTTGGTGTAAGTTGCGTCAGCCTGTGCAGCAGCACGGATAACACGCTCTCCAACGTTGACCTTCTCAAGTTCCATTGAGTTCGCACGCATTGTGACACGGCGACCATCTTTAGCGAGAACTGTGGCATCCCAAACATAATCGATAAATCTACGAGCCTGTTCAGGGCGTAGAATACCGCTTGCTGAATCACCCGAAGGATTTACTGCGTTTGGACCAGAAGTTACGCCAAGATTAGCAGTTGGGATGTTTCCAAGTGTATTTGCACCTGGATCGGTCACACCTCCAACGCCACCAGAAGCAAAAGCACCTTCACCGTTTACGGTTGGATTACCATCTGCATCTGGATAGTTTTTAATAATTTCTTCCGACATATTGTCACCTCCTAAGTGATTTTCTTATCGTAGTAAGTCGGCAGTTTTGAGGAAACGTCCGCCCCATAGGGATTTTTCAACCATTTCAGGTCGATCCTGTACGATCTCGCCTAGATCGCCAGACTTTCGGAAAGCGGTGTCTGCTTCTACTGCATCGACTCTCTTTCCAAACTCATTAAACTCTCGCTTAGCGTCAGTAACCTCACCCTTTACGGTGGAGATTTCTTCCTTAACTGTTCCGAGAGACTTGCTTAGTGCAGCAACCTGCTCATGTAGAGACTTAACGGTTTCTGCTAGATCGCTAAAGGCTGATGTTAGAGTATTCTTAATCTCAGTTACTGCCTCAACAATAACCTCATCTGACTTAGATACCTCTGCAGTTACTTCAACGGTGTCTTCAGCCTTGGCAAGGTCTTCGACAACATTTTCGGTTGTTTCATTCATAGGATCTTCCTCCTTCGTCATCTTAGAAAGATTAATGCCTTTAGCACTATCAACTAAGAACTTTATCATGTTAGTTTTTTCGCTGTCATCTTTTTCAACGAAACCTATGTTCTGCATTTGGCTTCCAGAAGTAGGGCTAATTTCTGATTCGTTCTCAGATAGCATGACTAGTCCAGTTTCTTTGTCCCAAAATACATTCTCAATTATAACATTATCGTCAACACTTTTAACTACATCCACGCCGTCAACCTTTTCTACTGACAAAATGTTTGCAAACTGATTTGCTGGATTATCTACGAGAGACAACTCAATCAAATCATAATCCTTAATTACACGGATGGTCTTATCCATCTTCTCATCAAATGCATCGTCCCACTTATTCATTCGTCCCCCAATAGAAAAACCAGAAAGGGTGCCATCTAGAACCTTTTCCCAAGTGTCCTGAGCACCCTTTGAGACGTATGCAGAAACATAAACTCCTGTATAGAACTTCTTTGTTTCTGGATCAAAATACTTATCTTCTTTAAAATTAATCATCTTACCAACTGCAGTAGGTTGGTGCATTTCACGGATATTACCACGGAATTTAGCGAACGCTTTTAGAGAGGCATCAGTCGTAACAATGTCTGCCTGCTTATCGATATTATCTAGTGTGGCAAATCCCGATACGATACGTCTTTCTTTATCTACCTTGCTAAAAGGCATTGAAAGTCTAACGTTCTCGCCCTGGGATTCCCAGTTCGCCTTTGATATAGTCATGCTAGTTTAATTATATACCCTTTTTGTGAAAATATTAATTTTTTATAACAATCTGGTAAACTATTCTGTTGATCTACCTTCACCTTGAGCATTCCTTCCATCTACTGTGGCTGGACCGTCTGACTGGTTGGCAGACCTCTCTGCATCACGATTCCTTGTTTGTCTGGTGTTAGCCATTGCGTCTGATGCCTGACGAGCAGTCAGTTCAACAGGGTCATCTCCGCCTTCACGTGGTGGAAGGTTAAGAAGATCTCTTGCCTCATTAGGAACCATAATCTTATTACGAACATATCTCTCCAAAATCTGAGACTGTGCAATTTCATCTGTAAGGGTTAATTCATTAAAGTGCAATTCTAGAATATCTGTTTGTTCACGAACAATCTTGTTGAGCAACTTCTCAAGTTCGTCCTGTGCTGGTCTAGCAACCTGCTCCTTAAATGTTCTATCCTGTGCAATAGCAGCAGCGACAGCAGCAGCATCAGATCCACCAAGTTTTGTGATTGGAACTTGATGAGCAATTAGGATGTCTTCCCTGTTGCGAATTCTGTATTGATTAAATGAGGCCTCTTGTACCCCATTTTCAATAGGCTGCATATTAAACTCTACCTTGTTTTGATCATTATCTCCTGGAAGAGGAATGTACAGAGTTCTGTGACTTTGCCCACGAAGACCAGTTTGCAAGAACCTAAATAGTTTGTCTTCTGCATCACCAGAAAGTTTTGCACCCTTAAGGGTAACAATATATCGTGGTGTTGCCTTGTTTGCAAAGTAATCAATGTTGTATTGAGATGCCAATTGATCTCCCTGCAAAGAAGTAATTGCAGACATGATATCTGGAACACCATAGAAGGTGTTTAATGGAGAATACTTTTTAATATGAATAATTTCGTTTGGTCTTGGATCATCGGTAACTGGGTTAGCATTCTTTGCACCAAAGTTACGGAAGTATACAACCTTGTGTCCAATAATCTGGACATAGCCATCACGCAATCTACGAACACGCATAGTTGTTGCAGGGATGTGTCCTACATAACCAATTCTGCCGTTAATAGTTCTTCCAATTTCAATATAGCCATTTCCAATAGCCTCTACGTCAGTGTAGACCTTCTTCATAATGCTAGTGAAGGATTCGTCATCATTCAATCCCTCAATCCATTCACGTAGTTCGACCTTTAGTCTTTCTACTCTGCGTCTGGCTTTTTCTCGTGCTGACTCATTCTCATTGCCATCAATCATCATCTGTGCCCTTGCAGATAGCGCAAAGTCATAGCCCAGACCAACAATATTGTCAACCTTAGCATCAATCGCTGAATGGTTTGCAAAAGATGTGTCATAGTAGTTTGCAAGTTCGTAAACGTTCCATGGAGGAGTAATAACATCAAACATTCCGTATCCATTGTGGTATACGGTTCCTGGGTTAATCTCCTTTGATCTTGCACCATCTTGTCCAACATTTACAGCAAGAGCATTGTCTAGGTATTGCTGACTAACGTCTGCCTTTGCCATTCTCGTGGCACGTCTCTTAAAGTTTGTGTTAAGTCCAGTCAATGACTTTATGGAATCCCAGTCTTTATTAAATGGATCTTGCTTTTTAAAAATGTCTTCTTTTGTCGCTAACTCATCAATTCTAGCGCCAATTAAATACTCAATATTATCACTCATCGCCACTACCGTACTTATCGTATGTCTGCTTGGCTGCAGCCCATGCACCAAAGTCATTTTGGGATGGAATAAGTCCTTCCTTCATTCGATCCATTTGCTCAGAATATTCTTCATCAGTGATTCTGCTTAGACCACCAAAAAATACTGGCTTGCCGTCTGGCTCTCCATAGTGTGCTGCTGCATTACGCAATTCTGCCATTCTGGATATGTCACCACGTCTAGAAGGGATGTTTAGAATGTTGCCCTGACCGTCAGTAAACCACTTACCATTGGCCTTTTGCCAAACATAGATACCCCAATCTAGGTTATTATCAACAATTTGAACCTTAGACTTGCCAATCTGGCCTGGTTTCTGTAATTTCATAACCACTATTATACCATACTATACGGCATCAAGTACTTGAGATTGCCATGATACGTTCTGATAAAAGTTATAATGGTAAGAATTTAGGGTAAACTTGTTGGTTTCTTGAGTATCTGACCTGATATCGTCAATAATAATCTTATTAGTTCCCGTATATATCTGATAAATGTTTTTTGGACTTACGCCATAATAACTTATAGCAGAAAGGATTAGTACACCATTCCATGTGTAAGATGTGTCCCAAAACTCCCAGTCAAGGGTGAGTGGGCCAACACGCTTAACCGCAAACCAAGGCCTGATAGAAACCTGCTGCACCTCTTGTAAGTTTGTAGACTGGTAATGAGATATGTTGTTAATAGTCATTGGACCATTGACCCTAATACCACCAAGATAATTCGAAAAGTCTAGGGTATTGGCAAAAGCAACACCAAGGACATTCCACTCTTTAACTGTAATGACTGGCTCTTTGACCAATCTACCATTAAGATAAAAACCTATGCCATTTTCTAACTGTCCAGTATTTGCATTAAGAGCATATAGTTTTGCCCTTTGTCCATCTGGATGAATTGACTTTAAGAAAAACTTAATATAAGCATTCTTAGACTGTATTTCAAATATCTGCATTGGAGCATACGGGAAGAAGTCTTCGTCATACCTCATGAAGGCCTGCATTGCAATAACCTTATAGTCAGAGGAAAGGGAGGTATTCGTTGGTATTGAGAGTCCACGATTAATTAGTGGATCAAACTGGCCAACATTCTTTATTCCGCTATGTCTAGTTAAATATAGATATGGGGTGTTACCCTTGTAGATGGTAAATGGGTTGTCCCCTTTGTAATCATAATATACCCCATTTTTCTTATATGGGTAAATAGGAACGCCAAATTTGGTTCCAATAGGATTTGGAGCACTCTGGTTTAGTGCCTGAGATGCATATTGCAAAGATCTAATTTTTACTGGCTTTTTAATTAATTTGTCAATCTCAAATTCAATATGGGTAACTATTGCTAAATCATTAAAATCAATTCCAGCAGGAGGATAGATAATCATGTTATCTACTACCTCATATTTGGTGTTAACGAAATTATCATATACTGGATTATTGTTGCCATCTTTACCAATAACATAAGATCCTGGCTTTACGATACCATCCTTTGACGCTGAAACAGTATTCAAGAAATAGCCATCTACCGCATTGGCTCCAGTTTCAAGGTACTGGAATGTAATATACGTTTTGACAACAGATCCAGAAGTATCGAATTTATAAGATTTGGACGATTTATTTTTTAAATCCTCGTAATTATTAAAGCCAGTAAACAAGTGATTATCTAGGGATTCATATGTCCTCTGAATTGGGTTAGAGTATGCACTCTGTAGTTGTTGATAATTCCAAGATCCTGTGGATAACTCTTCTTGAACGAATTTTGATGGGGCTGGATAGTTAATGTTAAACTGGATAAAGTCTAGGTCATACATTGAGTCACCACGTGTATCCTCAACAAACTTCGCAAAGTATGATAAAGGAATATAGTCTTCCCAATAAGAGTCGATAGCAATATCTAAAGAGTATTCTCCTAGATATTCGTTTGACGTTAATGTGTAACTAGCAATATGATCTGTTAGTTTTCTTGTTGAGTAATCCCATGGGTAAGTACCGCCATCCCAAACAGATGTCCAAAAAGAAGAACTGTTTCCAAAATATTGATCTCCAGAGTCTGCGTCTATTTGCTGTCCATACTCCAGGAAAACATTTTCATAGTCTATAGTCGCTCCATTAACAGAAAACAAATCTTGCACCTTGGAAAGGTTTCTTGCTGTACAAAACCCAATTCTATAAATATTGCCAGCAAATGTGTTTTGCAGTAACTTAGTTCCTCCTACGTAAACCCTCAATTCACTCTTATTCCCAAAGAATGAAGATACACGACCACCAAAATGCTCAGAGAACCTGTCTATGTGCAAGCCCACTGCAAACTCGTCTCCAATAATGTCATGGTCTATTTCGTCAGCAGCAAAGGCTGTATAGATTGTATTTTCTGCTTGCCCGTACTTTAACTTATAGGAAATTGTCTTATTTAAAACGCTTATAGTAAAGTAGTCTCCAGTATTTTCATTTTCAATCCTAAACAGCACCTGCTCTGATGTTGCTGCCTCTTTTAGTTTAAATACTCCATAGAAAGCCTTGGTCTCTTGATTAAGAAGATTAAAACTGTCAAAATAGATATAACCATTGGTGGAATTCCAAAGAGAATTAGGCCTCAAAGAAATAAAGTTATTTGATTCATTTTGGGCTGCGCCAAGATCTTCAAGCCAATCCTCATAGAGTTTATCGCTAAAGACAACATCTGGCAATGTATATGCTGGAGATGATAATACATTTCTATCAACTGATAGATTTTCTACTATACCTTGACCCCAAGATCCAAGATCTGGGTAGTTATAGTTATTTGTATAGTTTGCGAAAGAGTAGTCTAT
>CAYQOJ010000077.1:0-12893 GCA_964419105.1 uncultured Methylococcus sp. | reverse complement strand
AATTGTTTTTGCAATGAAGCTCAGAGCTATGTTGACACTGTCTACACTATTTATAGCATGGCCCTTATGACGTGGGAAACTTAATCTATAGTACACACTGCTTGATTGCACTATTCCAAATATGGAAAACAGGCATGCTTGGAGTGCTACTGCTAAGTGGACATGTATTGGGACCCCAGTATTGGAGCACTCTTGGATTATTTGGTACTGGACAAGGACTGGTACAATTGCAAAAAGAAACAGCAACCATGCAGTGATTTGTGGAATTGCTACCCACAATGTTATATATTGTTTAATCACATCTTCAGTAAATATCTTGTTTGTTTTGAGCAAACCATAAAATTTCATGTTGCATTCTTTCTTGTTTGGGTCTTTTTCTATGGGTTGTGGTTTTGATTCCTGATCAGTAATAATATTGGTATCATGTGCTGTATCCTGCTCCAGACTTTTAGTTAGAATGATTTTTTGTATTTCATTGAGAATCCTGTTCAACAGATCATACAACTCCAGTATAATTTCAGTGCATACTCCAAACATATTCATTCCAAAGAAAAGACCAGCAAGACTGGTTACTGTGTAGAGTTCAGCTATTCCCATGTGAATTGCCATGACCACAATCATGAGTGATGCTGAAATGGAGTACTCAATGTAATTGATGATTCTAGGGAAGCTGGGGATTCTGTGTAATACATAGCCGTTCAAGTATTGAAATCCTGCCGACAGGAGGAAAAAGAATGCTATCATGATGTCAGTATCAATAAAAGCCCCTCTTTTTTGGAATGGAATAAGAACAGTGTTCTCAAAATTGAAAATGTTGTGATCAACCATGTCTGCATTTGATTTCCAGTTTGCCCTGTCTTTGAATACGCTGCTGCTTTCCATATCAGGACAGGTGGGCTCTTTTGTCTCCATTTTTATGAGGGCATAATTTTGCCAGATGAGCTCTCTTCTGGGAGAGATAAAAACGAAGTTTGGATCAATTCTGGATGTCCTCAAACCTATGACAAAGATGACTATAATGAATTGAATCGCGTGAAAGGTTGCTGCTATTGCATTGTATCCATACAGTACCCATTTGTCTGAGGAGAACAATGCTCTATTATTTTGGCCAGTGACAGTGGGTTTTGCTGGCTGAACCGGTTGACCCTCCTCTCCAGCTCTTATTAAGAAAAAATCATGGGTTCTTAATTTATCAGACAGCATCCACTTTCTCCAGCAGTGATCAGATTATATACTTCTATGCTGCCTAAGAAAAAATCATCCATTCTGTATATAACCATCACACCAGCCTGCCTCCAATACATGGTCTCGCTTGATTACGAGCGGAGTGTGAGGCTGGGGCGACTCCTGAAGCAATTCCAGGCGGTTGAAGCCCAGATGCGTGCGCTGAAAGCAAAGATCCAGCGGCTAGAAGCACGGCTGAACCGACCTTTGCGGCACGAGCAGCTGCTGAGAGAGCGTTTATCAATCGCAACAGAAGACGAGGGTTTTTCTCGATGATTTCCCCAGTCCTTTGTATATAAACAGGCAATCGACGCTTTCCACACACCGCCCTATCGATGAGCTCCCTCTCCCCTGATGTTGCTGCTGCCCTTCCGTTGATCCCGACCATTGGCGTGCCGTCCCCCATCGACATCCGGTCACTTATCAACGCCGATGCTCTTCTTTTGCCGCGCATCGAGCTGCCCATCGAGTCCAACCCGCCCCGTGCGCCTCCGGTACTGCCAGACAGCCGGTACCCGTCGCTGAACCCTGCTCTGTTTCTTAACAATACACGGCCCACGGCCAGGGACGATGCGATGGGATTCGGTCCGGCGCTGCCTAACGTTGCCAAGCAGGCCGTCGGGGTGCGGTGCTTGGATAATCCTGTTTGCACCAAGCCTTCGCACGATACGGGTTACATGCGGATCAACGCCTTCCGCCAGGCGAATACGTGCCGTGGGTGCGTTCAGGAGGCGGTTGCCAGCATCCCCTCGCACGCGACTCACATGCAGACCGTGCGCTTTGTGACCGCGCTTTTCAGGAATTACTTCTGCCCTTTCTGCCTTTTGGAGGAGAACGATAAGGGCAGGATGCATCTTGTCGCCGTAAAGAAGCATTGCAAACGGCACAGGATCATCAACCGGAGCATCCACTGCAAGCACGGCGATCAGCTGTGGCAGAACTGCACGCGATGCACTTTCGACCCCCGTGCTGCGACCGCGGTGTGCGCGTGTGGGAATCTTTTAAGGGAGAAGAAATTCTGCACCTGCGACCCGTCTCTCAAGGCCCTGTCCTACGGGATTCGCTTCAACGTCAACCCCTTTAAGGTGCCCACCGCTGCCGAGCAGGCGCAGGACGCTGAGTGGGTGCGGTTCAACATCGAGGAGGCCACCTCCATGCGTCTCCGCGCGGCCGAGCTCGAAGGCCAGCTGGCGCCTAAAAGGGTTCGCAAGGCAGCTGCTCCCAGGGCGCCGTTTGTCAAGCCCCGTCTTCCCTAGAAGTTGTAGTAGTGGTGGGCTGGGTTGTTTTCTGGGATGTGAGGAGAGTGTGCGAGGGAAAAAAAATGAATCTGCTGTGTGATTCAACCCATATATGTGTGCTCCTACTACCCAACACCGATGATGATCACGCGAACGCTGCATGACATTAGGGAGGGTAGAGTTGTGAAATGGGACCTGCCCCCCGAATTTCGCGCGCATGAAGGTGGGTTCATTCTGGGGGAGCAGGTGTTTTGCGTGCAGAACGGATTCGCGTCGCAGCGTTTTCTCGAGAACATTGTCAGGCTGGTGACCACCTGCTTTGGCACGAACGCCGCGCGCTTGTTGGATGAGCTGGACCAGGGGGGGATCGCATGGGATTTCATTGTGGCAGTGTACCGGGGCGAGGACGTGAATGACGTGGTTTCCGCGTGTATCCTGGTGTATGGGCAGCAGAGCGAGGTGGAGATGCGATCACCATTCAACGGCATAAAACGGCAGTATTTCTACGTTTTCAACGTGTCCACGCACCCTGGCATGGCGCGGCGGGGGCTGGCCAAGGTTGTATTGGACGCGGTATATCGCCTGGGCTGCCTCGCTCTGCAGAGTGATTACTGGGGGAAGGGTGTGATGGCAGGGTTTTCCGGCGAACTGTGGCTGCTGATTGATGTTGATCTCGAACACAAGCTTGTTCTCCAGCCGGAGAAGCTCGTCAAGCTCTACAGCGAAGTGGGATACGTCCCCTGCCTCTCCCTCAGCGTTCCCGTCACGCCCATTGAGCCCTGGCGTAAACGGTGGATGTGGTCCATCACAGTGGATCCCGCGGTCAAGCGTCAGATGTGGATGCGGGTCGTGCCGGGGAACGGTGAGCATTCCAGGGTGGTCACTGGCAAGGTGCTTGACGAATTGCGCAGCGGGTCTGTGTCCATGGCTGTGATTGCCAGTCGCTTTGAGTGGCTGTTGGACAGGGGGTTGTTTTTTAATTTTTAATTTTTTGGGTTAATTAAATTAGTGGAAACATTATTATTATTGGCTGCAAGTATCTGCTGCCCCGCTTCCTCGCCCAGGACCATCAGCGGGATCAGCGCTATGCTCATGGCCACTGTGATGAAAATTGCCACAGGATGCACATCCCTCTGCTTAGACAGCGCGTAGAGGTAGCCGCTGAGAACGGAGAGCGCCACGCCTATGATTTCCTGCGTGGTGTTGGCCGTTTCGAGGTGCGGCCAGATGGCTGCTGCTATGAGCATGGCCGGGATTTTGTTCAGGTTATTGAACGTGAGGTACGACGTGGGCGTCATGAGGGACTGTGTTTTCAGCCCAATGATTGACATCGCGCACCCGCTGAAGCACGAGACGGCCACCATCGTCCAGCAGTGCAGCCCGCAGTCTGGGCGCACGAGCGGTGTCATGTATACTGCCTGCACTGCTGCTGCCACGCCCACGATAGGCAGGCTCAGGATGTTGTTGTACCAGGCCAGATCGAGCGCCTGCGTGAGAGGGGAGCGCTGCTGCTCCTCCTGCTTTTTTGGGGGGGTGGTGCTCTGCGACGGTGGTTTTTCTAGCCTGATTTTCGTGAGCACCGTGTACAGCGTGGTGGAGATCAGGTGCGCGGACGCCCACGCGATGCCCTCCACGTTCGCGCGCAGGTCCTTCCCGCAGAACGCGCAGGTGCCCAGCAGGATGGTGAACAGGAAGAAGACGGACACCCCCTTCAGGCGCTCCCCGCGGAGGAGATAGTCCAAGGGACACGACAGGATCGGCTGTGTGTTGCGGAGTATCGTGAATGCCGTCACGCTCAGGTACGCCAAGGCCTGTATGCTGGTGAACGTGTTCATGCCGAAGAGGATGGCGCACGGCGTGCTGCGGAGGACTGAGTGGAATCCAAAGTCCTCGGGCCCCGCACCCAGTCTGAACGTCTGCACCAGGAGTACCGTGGCGGTGTTCTGAACGAGGACCAGTCCGCCGCCGAACGGGATGCTGAGCACTATGGCCTTGTTGAGCAGAATCATCGCTACTGAGACGGTGGTGGTCGCAGCGCACGCGATTGCTACAGTGGTGGTGGTCGAGGAGGGGGGGTCCGTGGTGGTGGTTACTTGTACCCGCACGTCCTCCTCCTCCGGCGACGACGACTGTTCCGGTTTACCTGATTCGCCAGCCATCTTCTAAACGGGGGGGAATAGGCACGCTTTTATGGCGTATTTAAACAGGCTGAGTGCGGCGCTGATAGTATGCAGGGCTGGCGCAGGGAGCTCATGGCTGTCTCGGAGCGCATCGCGGTGCTGTGTCACGAGCGGGTCCGCGTGCAGAGCGATGCGTTGATGTCGACGTTTGATGGTAGTGGCGATGAGAAAAGTAGACAGATTGCCAACCTCGAGTGTCAGCAGGGAGCCTTGATGCGGGAGCGCCGGCGGCTGCTTCAGATGGGGAAGTACACTGTGTGAAGACATGTATATAAAGTTCATGCTAAGCAGATGGGATACATGGAAGATTTGCAGATGGTATGTCTGTGTGTGAATTTAATTTCTTTTGTGTTGATGTTTTTTGGCTACTTTTTTCTGTTGTTCACGCGCATAGGGGCATACAGGACAACAGAAGCGAAAATAGACCCCTGTGTCATAAATGCAAGAAAATGGCTCTGGGCTGATCTTGAAAGTGGGCACTTGTTTCAGGCACGGGTGCTGTCTGCAGTGGTTTGTTCACTGGCATATCTTTTTTTTCTTTATTTATGTCGTGTGTATCAGCGAATGGCAGTCCAAACCATCTATTGAATGGGTCTATAAACCAGTGGAGTTTACAGTCTGTAATGTTTTATTTTATTTTCTGTGTCTGTATACCCCTTTTTGATTTATTCTGTCTTTATCTGTTCAAAGACCTATGAAAGGTATGAATCAGTTCAGGGTAAAACAGCAATTATGGCATTAAACATTTCAATGCTACTGTCCATAGAAACTTCATGGCCACTCTGGATTTACATTCCAGGTGATCTGAATTCTGCAATGAGAGGCATTTCGCTGGTATGTTTAATGTTTGTTGCTCTTAACATCACTGTTTTTAATTTGTATCTCATGCATTGGTGGTTTTTTACAGCGTCACATACAGACATATTTCATGAAAAGGTGAAATCTATTATTTTTGGATTTGCTTATGACAAAAGCAGTTCTATGCCCATATTTAACAATCTTTGTATCAGGGCATCTGATTATGGGTCTCTGCCATAGCATCGGGCAGTAGACAGGAAAGGGCTATTATACCAAGTAAGCACAGCACGGTACAATAGAAGATGTATCTAGCAAAGATGGTCACCTTGGCTGCTTCTGTTGTGGGGCGTTGGAGAAATGTATGAATTTTGCTGTAGAGTGTTACTTTGATCAATGGAAATAAACACCATGCAGTCAACCAGTGCTCCTGTGTACACTCCCACCAGCCCTTAAAATCTAGCTTCTTTAGTTGGGGAAGTTTTACGTGTGCTGCTGAGGGGGTGTATATAAATCAGCGTTGAATGGTGGTGGGATGGATGATGCACAGAATGCAAGCATTGCTTTGAATATTTTGTTGGGTATGATTGTTGTTGCAAGTTATTTTTTCTTTCTTTTGCACAGAATATATGATTATGGTAATGCGCAAATTGAAACACAAACCTGGTTATGGGCTATTTTCAAATCCAGGGTATTCTTTCTTGTATGGTTGTTTTTTGCAGCAGCAGCAACAGTGAGTTATATGGGTATATTTTTTTGGGTGGTTTGCAGAAACGATAAAGAGAAATGGTCTGATAACATGATACAATTCACAGTGTTTAATGCATTGTTTCTATTTTTCTCTTCCTTGTATGCTTTCCTGGTTTTTAGGGTGTTTAAAGAGAGCCACACCATGGATTTCCAGCACACTTTAATCTCAAGGGTGTTAGTCATGGCAGATCTGCTTCTTGTTGCATTATTTTCTGGTTTGATGACCTATTCAATCGCGTTAGAATATGGTTTGGGAAGGGAGTTTGGACTTGCCATTGTTCTTTTATTTCATTGCACTGTAATGGATCTGATTCTTTGGGGTATTTATTGGTTTAATTCACCAATTGACGGTATATATCATGAAAGACGCACATTGATTTTTTTTGGTGCAGCCCTCGACGCGGACCCCTCGACCATGGGCATCTTCAGCCGCCTCCGCATCCGGACGTGCGATTACGGGGCTGTGTAGTGATTCGTTGAATTGACGAATACCAACTGCCCCGCAAACACCACGCAGTGCCAGAGGGCGTGGCTGGCGGAGGCTTTTCCGCGGGCTGCTGGGAAGACGCTCTCGGGGAAGCGCAGCCGGTAGAAGACAATGTACCCGCCAAGGATCGTCACCGTGGCTGCTGCGGTCGTGGGGCGCGCGAGGGCGGGGTAGTTGCCAATGGCGGAGAGGAGCATGATCCAGCGCTCGCATGTCGCGGTGTCTTGGTCACGGAATGCTGCCCTGAGTAGGAGAAATAAACACCATGCCGTGCACGCGAAGAGCACTCCCACATACACCCCGAGCCCTCCCGTCCCGACCCCGGTAGCATAGAGCCACGGCGAGCCGAGCGACATGCAGCACACGCCCGCGAGGTCCAGGCAGTACAGGGTTCTGGCCGCTCGGGGGGAGACTGAGCTGTTGAATGTGTGGTAGATCAGGCTGCAGAGCTGGCAGGTGATGCATGCGAGGTAGACGGCGGTGGACATGAGCTGGTGCTGGGGGTTGAGGTTTTGATTGAAGTGCTGGGAGGTAGTGTGGGTGAGCATGAGGTGGGCTAGAATGGCCAGCGGCAGGAGGATGGTCAAGATGTTCCAAAGTTCAGATTTGCTAGCCATCTGGTGCATCAGATAGGCCCGATGAATTGAATCCTAAATAAAATCATATATAACTATTATATTTGCAGTTTAAAATGGATGCTGATGATGAATTTATATCACTAATTGAATCAGAATTTTTGAAACTTCAAGCTACTGTTTTAGGTATGAAAGAAATATCATTAAAAGATCACAGTCTAGGAAACAACAAATACAGTAAATCATTCAGTAATGTTGATTCAATATCTAAAAAAATTGAAGAAATATTGTATATCATGAACCAAAAGAAATTTTCAACTTATGATACTTTCAGATCTCTTGTTGGGCTATATTTCAGTATCTGGAATAATATTTCCATAATGTACAGTAAACAAGAGATTGATTCTTTATTTTTTATTGGATTAAAGAGTCAATGTAAATTATGTTTGGAATATGTAGAATATTTGAAAAATAAGAACACGTGTCAACATGCCACCCATGGAATTACTGAATCACCACCTTTACCTTTTTTACTAAGTAAAGATTCCAATGCTCTTAAAAACATGTATTTGAAAATTTTTCATGGCTACATTTCTTATTTGTTTTCATCCAAATTGATTGGCATAGGACCTTTCAGTCGTTCCCAAGGTTTTATTTGGGATAGAATTCCAGAACTTCTTGGGGTTGCTGAATATTTGAAATTTTTACTTAAAGATGACAAAGAGGTTGAACTTATTGGAAAAATTGTTGTTCAACTCCAGACTTATATCAGCACAGTCAAAGAGATTTCCTTTGAAACAGTGATTGGAAGCATCTACTCTCGCGATTTCAGTAAAATAAGAGACGAGTTATTATCGAAATTTAAACCAAATGATGAACAAAGTGTCATTTGTAAAAATTTCACCCTTGTTTCGTGGTGTACACTTGCTTTAAGACACATGGTACAAAAAATGAAAGAACTATTGGATGGTACTCAAAATTTCTATGAGACATTTGAATCCATAGGAGGAAAGGAATTTTTATTTGCATTTACAGGAATAAAATCCATGTTAAAAATCTTACTTCAATTTGTGAAAACAGAATGCAGTGAATATGAGCTTGATAAAATCAAAGAATTTCAATTATATTATTTTGATGTAGATAGTCTCATGACTGACATTACCAACAAGGTAAGTACAGAATCACTGAAATTTAAAATTAGTTCAATGGAATTTATAATTTTCATTATACCACCAAAATTTTCACGTGAAATCAGTGACTTTTACTTTCCCTTGTATGAAGGAGGTGGTGAATTTACCCAAAATGCACTTCTTATGTGTATTGATATCTTAGAAACCCCTCTTCTGATCAACAAACCCCCTGAAATCACGGATGGTTGTCTTTTAAGCACAATTAACAAAACACATATGAATCAACGATGTAATTTCGTTTTTTCTGGGGGTGGTATCCATGGTCTTAATTTTATCTCAATGGCTTTGTATAACATTTCAAATATTGACATATATGTTAGATTGTATTTTGAGGACAATAAAAAGGGTATTCATGTTCTGATGTGCAGGTGTGAAAACATTGTGTCTCAGACTTATTCAGGTGGTGGTAAAATGTGTGTTTCACAAAGTTCTGATTTGTTAGATTTAATACAAAAAGAGTGTCCTGATTTTAGAATTTTAGGATTTTATTACACTAAACCATGTGTATATGTAAAACTGCACAGCAAATTTTGCAATATGTTCGATAATTCACATTTTGAATTATCTATTGTAAATTTAAGCGTGATTGACCAAGATCATGCTTTAATGCTTAGAATAAGGAATGAAATGGGTAATTTAAATCATGTGAATTTTTTTTTGGGAAGAATTTCTGGAATGAAAAAACGAAGAGTACGAGATGTTGATATCAATGAAAATTTTAAAAGGTTTGAGTTGTTACTGAGTTATGCTTTTTTTGAGCTGCGAAATTTAATTAGATCAATGAAAAATCAAGACCTATTTAACGTAATTGATAATAAAATAAAAGAAATAGAATCCAAAATATCCAATAATAAAGTGCCTGAATCTTTACATGAAGACACTAGACAAGTGATGCAGGATCTCATTACAACAATTAACAATGAATGTATCACTCATTTTAATTATTTGAGATCTTCATTAAAAACTGACAATTTCTATATTGGATCGTCTGTTTTGAAGCATATTCTTTTCAGACTCGACACGGTGTTACTTTACAAGTAGAATTTCATTTCTGGATGTACTGATTGAAGGCAAACTCATTCCTGTGTTTGAGGAGTCTTAAACAGTGTCGTGTTTTGGGTTTGACTTCCTTTCCAAAAACACTTTACCCACGAATCTTGTTGATTTCATACCACCCATCCCCCACCCACTCGCACCCGGCCTCGACAAGGACGTGAAAAAAGTCTGCCTCCGACCTGAGCACCAGCCTCTCCCCGTGCACCCCCGCCGCGAACCGCAGCTCGGCGTTGGCGCGCAGCTCCTTGCACAGCAGGTCGGGTGGGGGGACGGGCACGCGGATCGTGGCGGGTGATGCTGAGGACGGGTCGAGGTAGAAGGCGAAGGACTTGCAGAAGAGTTTGGCTGGGGATTGCATGGATGGAGTGTTGGGCACTCGGAGGGTTTGCAGGAAAGTCTGGAGTTTGAAGTTTCTTTTTTTAAGAAATGATATATAACTGCTAGGCATTCAATTACTGTCATGAGTGGTCCAGATGTTACTGAAAAATGGACGGAATTACATGGAAGACTTTCTGTCTTGTCAACCTATTTTAAATCTATAGAAATATGGAATTTCAAAACTCTGCAAAATAATTGTATAAAAGTATTTGAAGAATCAACAAAAATGTGTGATGAATTCAATACTATTCTCACGCAAAACTGGTCTTCTGTTCAGAAGAAATTTGTTGGGTTTAATAGAATGGGAATGGATTCTTTAAGTGGTGTGATTCATTTGATATCAGCAGAGTTGGCTGCATTAAAAACAGAATGTTCTACTGCCCAAAATAATGACGACATTATTTCTTTTCTTGACAATGTAGACAAGAAATGGCCCAATATTGAGAAGACAGTAAATGATATCAATTCAATGGTCTTGTCAGACGAAACCACTGCCAGCCTTTCTCATTCACAGACAAGAAATTTAGCCCTGGACAAAAAAGGACTTACCGAGTTATTGCTTGCACTGGATAAAGCTGTAAGTGCTTTGGCACAACCTTCAACTCTACCAGGACAGTAGAAAATACAAGAGAAGTAAGACAATGCCTCAACTTCCACACTGAGCAAGTATGTTCTTTACTCCGTTAAAACCCCCCCTCTGAAAGCTAGATCCACTCCACTCAGGCCTCTACGCCGGAGCATGGATCCTCTCATACACCGACGTGATCCGGTCGTTCACCACAGCGTAGTCCGTGCGAACCGAATCGGCAAACGCGGTGAGGCGCAGCAGGTCGGTGTCCCTGAACGCGTACTGGGGCCGTCGCATGATGACAGCGCGCCAGTCCTCGGTGGCCTGGAGGATGAGGCGGCGCCCGAGCTGCGTCCTCATGGCGGGCATGACGTTGTCGGTCATCTCCACGACAAAGCATATGCGTCCCATGAAGGACAGGCCCACGCCGTAGCTGACCTCTGCCAGGAGAGGCGTAGACGCTGGGTCTGGGTTGAAGAACGTGTTGAGCAGGGTCTGGTAGTAGGCGGGGTCCCTGTCGAGGGGGAAGTTGACGAGCGAAGGCAGGAGCCTGGGGATCAGCGTGCGCATCTCGTTCGCATTGTTCTTCTTGCGCTCCAAAATCGGGATTATGTAGCTGCGTGCTGTCTTGGAGCACTTGGCGAATCTGGCCAGCGTCTCCATGTTGGTGAAATCACCAAACAGGCCGAAGAGGAATGGCTGAGTAGTGAAGTTAGAAGGAGTCGCTCGCTGCTCACTCATAGTGCATGTTGTTGGGTGTCGTGATTGTTTATATACTCAGGAATAAAAAATCATTCCATCAAAGTGGATCACTGTTTCAGCGCGCCGCCGACTCCCACATGCGGATCTCGTCGCAGATGTTCGACACCTGGCGCGAGTGCACGATCTCACACGCATCAAGGCGGGCGCGATTGATGGGGCATTTGTAGTACCCGCTGACACGGGCATACCTGTCCAAAGCGTAATCGGAGCACACGTACCCTGAGGAGGTGATAATGGGGTCGAGCGGGAGATCCTGCTTGATCGGGCAGATCAGCTCCTGCTTAATCGCCTCTAGCGCCTGGGTGGCGACACAGAGTCTGTATTTGGTTGCGTGCAGCTGGCTCCTGAGCTTTGCGATCTCCAGATTGTCGCGCTGGAGCACCTTCAGCCTGTCGCAGACGGCGAGATACCGGCACCAAAGGGTCCACGCCACCCACGCGAGCGCGAAGAGTGCCCCCGCCATGTAGCAGGCGACCAACGGGAGATAGTTCCCGCCGCAGCACGCGACCACAACCCCGGCCAGCACGGAGAAGTGCGTCAGGGAGAACACCTCGGACCGGAGCCACCCGAGCTCGGGGTAGTAGTTGTTCATTTGAGTGAAGAAGTGCGCAAAGGACATGTGTGTGCGAGTGGTGGGGCGTGGGGCTAGGCTTAAATACAGAATCTTTGTGATTCAGGTGATTTAATAATGAACGCAAACTGCGGCAAGAAGCAAGCAGCGTGGTCCTGCCCACGATCAACGCTGGAATGGCTTGGCAGAGCCCAATCTCCACAGTCTCCTCTCGGAGGGTTGAGCCGGGGCAATCTTCGCCCGCTTCCGACACTGCCTGACCTGCTCGGCTGTGATGTTGACCCGCATCCATCTGCAAGTGCTGATCAGATACCCTAGCGACTTGTACGGCACATGCAGGACCACTACAGAGAGCAAGTCCCTGTTGAGGAAGCACTTCGCTGGCTGTACGGCTGGGACTGCGGCCAGGGAGATTTGCGCCAGGCGCCTCTGCTTGAACTCTGCCATGAAAAAGCGCATGAATTTATCGCACAGGTCCGGTGAGACCTTCTCCAGTCGACCCACTCCTTTTTGGAAGTTAATGTCCCCGCGGCAGGATTTGGTAGAGCAGCATTGCATGTCGTCAATAAAGCTCCTGTACTCCTCGGGGTCCAGACTGGCTTTGACCTCGCGGAGGAATGCAAGGGTATCCTTTTCAAATTTCGAACAGGAAACGGTGATGCGGGGCGATGTCAGCAGCAGTGTCCTCAGTGCTATGGTTTCAGCGACTGTGGGCTTTGTCTCGCGCTTTGCTGGCATTATGGGTGATGAGAGGGGATGTTGATAATAATTTCTTCACACTCTCTTTAAAAATACCAGTCTACAGTTTACAATTTTACCTTTAAAATTCCATTTAAAACCAAAAATCCATTCCAATTGAAAGAATGGTTTGGTGTGAGGGTTGATTTCAAAATATAAATTTCAATTTACAACCCCACCACAACACGCCATTCTAGCTCAGTTGGAAATGCGGGTCTATCCACCCCTATGCACCCAACCAATTCACGATAAAACCATTGACCGGGCCGTGCAATTTTTATTTAAAACAAAACAAAAGACCGATTTGGAAATGGCGGAAAGAAGCTATCCCGTCTTTCGCAAGGCGTTCCATATTCCTTCCGAGTGGTTGAAGTCCGAGGA
>CAYQOJ010000076.1:0-12920 GCA_964419105.1 uncultured Methylococcus sp. | reverse complement strand
TGAGCAATGAAAGACATTGTTGAGCAGTTGCGCGCGCGAGCCTGTCCAGCAGGCGAACCGTGGACGGGTGATAACCCCGAAGAGGATCACGGCCATACGGACTGCTGGCTGTATCACCAAGCAGCCGACGAGATCGAGCGGATGCGTTCTAAATTGGCCCAACAGGAATCTGGAAAGGCTGATCCGCGTCGGGATCTACCCGCGTAGGCACCGCATCAGGTTCCACAAACTCGTAATCGTCAGGATCGTCGACACCCGTATCGGTGTCGTCCAGATCCCAATCAGGGCGCAGTGGAGCCAGAGTCATCGGACGGTGCGGGGGTGTACAAGGCGACACCGATCTGATCGTTCACCTTACGGCTGGCAATAACAGTGACCACCGCAGTAACAACTGCGGTGATGGCGGCAGACTGCTCTCCCGTCACAGTCAACCACCCGAATGCGTTGACAAGCAGAATCACAGCCTGAACAAGTCCAATGATCGCGCCAGCGATCCCTGTAGTGCGGCTCGTAGTCATCATTCTCCCAGAGTCAGCCAGAACCAAGTTTGCGGTCCAACAACACCATCGACAGACATGCGGCTTCCAAGATTGAAGAAGTTGCGAATGTCGCTTTGTGCCCGACGCACCGCAGCGTCGGTAGCCGGACCAAACACACCATCGACAGTCAATCCTGCGTTCGCCTTCGTGTTCAGTAACGCCTGAAGCCACTTCACAGCGTCACCTGAGGAGCCTTGACGCAGCACCTGTGAACGTGCGCTGTTCAGCGCATCAGCAATCCAGCCCAGATCGGGTAGCGGTGCAGGAATCGGTTCGGGAGGCGGTGCAGGCGTGAAAACACCTGCGTGACGGGAGATTGCTTCAAGTAGCAGCAACCCCAGCCCGAACTGTTGTGGGTGGCCCACGAAAGCGTCGCTTCGGTCACGAGGTTGGGCTTCACCGTGCTGGCAAAGCCCTGCACGGTTGAGAACGTCAGTGCCGATCCAGTCGTTGCATTCGGCGGGATCGAATCCATTGCGTCGCCAAAACTCGACAATTGCCAGACCAGCCCGGTCAATCATCACGTTCGTTGCCCAATCGTTGATATCGAGCTCAGATGACTTGCAGGCGAGGGCGATCATCCAGCATCGGCTGTTGTAGTTCGGGGTTGCGACACCAAACGCTGTGTAGTCGTCGGGCATCAGATAGACGGTGGAATTCCAGTCGCAGATAGCGTGATACGACCCAGGGTCGGATCGACGCGAAATGAACCCAGCCGTGTTTTCAGCCGAATCGTCGCCCCCGACTCCTTCGGTGGTGTGGAGAACCACACCGCCTGTCATGGGGGCGTTGCGACTAGGCCAGAACTGACGTGAAGCAGGGGGATTATCAAGGAGATAGAAGCTGGTCACGTCAATAGGGCGGTTCGTTCCTACTGGTCGTGCTCCATTTCGTGTGTAATCCGCCACACATGCAGGTCATCGAGCCGCTCGTCCATACGGTCAAGCTTCTTGTCCATTCCTGCAACCTGACCCGAAAGATGGGTCAACAGCGCACGCCCTTCGGCGTGCTGCTGAGAGTTCTCCTCACGAAGCTGGTTTGACCTTTCGGTCGCCTTCTCGTCGTGCTTGCGGATTACAGCCCAAGCCCCAATCAAAGCCACCACCACAGGGACCACAGATCCTGTTATCAGGAACTGCCAGTCCATAGTTCAATACTCCGTGTTCACCACATCACGCATCTTGATTTCGTCACGAATCACCTTTGCTTGACGCTCGAGCTCGCCCCACTGAGAGCTAGATGAATTCGTATACGAGGAGACGCCACCAATAAGGGACAAATAGGTTGTGAATGCTCGTTTCTGAAACTTTGGCTCAGAAGGAGCAAGGCGACGCAGACGACCGAGCACTGGAAGAGATTGCTCGATCTTGTATGCGTCCCTGTCGTTGATCAGCCACGTTCCATCCTTAGCTCGGATAACTTTCGGAAGCCCGAGTTTCCCACCAAGTGGTGATGCCAAGAACGGGACAAGTGGCATCCATGTTTGTGGGAGCGGTGTGTACCCTGCGTTACCAGAACGGAACGGTATGTCCGTATAGATCGACTTGCCGGCGGCAAGCTCGATCGGCGTTTTCAGGGCTGGAGTCAATTGTCCGAAAGCAGTTGACGGGTTCAACACTTCCGCAAGATCACGGAACGGAAGATCAGGGGTCAGATAGATGTTTGCCCCATCCTCCCCCCTTGAGAAATACGGACCGTCGTCTCTGGTCGTGAATGGAGTGTGAATTGCCAGCAGATTTCCGTAGAAGGACGGGACAACGTCTTCTTTCTCAACTCCGAGCTCAAGATTGCGCTTTGCGGAGTTGTAGACGGCGTACTTCCCAGGTTGTCTCCACATCATTTCGATCTGCAACGGGAAATTGAATCGTGTGTATGTATAGAACGGGAACAGTCTGCGCATGAATTTGCGTTCAACTTGCGACAAAGAATTAGCAGTCGCACCCGAATAGTCAAACTGGAACTTGCGAACCAAGTTCAATGATTCCTCGAGATTTCCAGTTGCAATGAAATGGTCAACAAATTGAGGGACACGAATAGCGTGCTCAACTCGAGCTGCCATTCTGTGATTCCACTCGAGGAGGAGGTTGTCCATCGCAGTCAAGTCAAAGTTCTTACCCGGCTTCGTCCCTGCAGCTCCAGTTTCGACAAACATTCCCTCACGCTTAGCTTGTTCAAACGCCTTGCGTTTCTTTGATTTGAGAAAATCTTTGGCAAGACCTCGATCTGTTTCATTTGGACCGTTGTAGATGTCGCCAAGGTCACGAATCTCGGTGTTCCCAACGACAATCTCGTGTTTGACCGCCTCTCGGTATGCTTCACGAAACTCTGCGTCGGTAATTGCGTCAATCCCTTTCTCTGGATTGGCTCGCATTTCAGCCATTGCCTTCATGTAGCGGAAATTCATGCGGAATCGCATGCCACCGAGTGCAGCGTTGAACTGACCACCAAGGAAGTTTCGAATGTGGTAGCCGGGGGTAAACAGCTGGTAGGCCTTCCAACGGGCCAGCATCACGTCGTATGACTTCAGAAGAGCACCAACCGTCTCGGGTTTCATCACACGTTGAATCGATTGGATCGCGTCCACAACCTCTGGGTCAGCCCAGCGACCGTCCGCAAACTCCTTCAAGTTCTGCTCGAGCACCGTCTGCCAAATATCGATCTCCTTGGGAGTAATGACTCGTTCAGCTCGGCTCCAGAATTCGGCAGCGTCCGCCATGTTCGAGTCGTACTTGGCGTTTGCAGCAGCATGCAATGCCTGCAAACGAGTCACCTCGGCAGCGTCACGGTCCAACCCTCGAGCCTGACGAAACAGATCCTTAGCAAGCTGCGCCTGCTCCCTCTGGTACACCCGAGTCGCACGAGCCGAACCACTGATGTTCTCAAGGTCACGCTCAATGCGCAGCAGGCGGGCCTCGTTAGTTGCCTGTGCGTACTCCGCCTCACCTCGAGCAGCATTCGCGGCGTTGAATCGATCCTGCTCCTTCTCAAGATGAGCAGCGGCCTTCTCAAGACGAGCAGTAGCACGCTCGATCTGTCGGGCATTTCTTGGTTGCCGGCCAGCAGCTTCAGCTGCAGCCGGCTCAGCAGCCTTGATTTGCGACGAAGCAACAGACTCCCTTGCTTTCGATCGAGACGCAGCTTCAGCCTCAACCTTCACCTCGGGAGAAACTTCTTTCGGAGTTTCAGGTTTGGCCTGAGACTTCAAGGAATCAAGCTCCGATTGGTACCCATCAACCTCAGCTGCATGGCCATCTCGGATCGACCTGAGACGCTCGAGTTCGGCTTTTCGAGCTGCTTCATCGAATTTTGGTGCGGCTTTCCTCGCCTGCATCTCAGCAATCTGTTGAGCACGAGTTGGAGCACCACTAGGACTCGACAAGTCCCGAACGGATTGCGGAATCGGGTTTTCCGAAAGCGTGCGTCGTCCAGCAGAAAGCTTCAAGACCTTGTTGTTCAGGAATTGAGCAATGCGTTCCGCAGCTGTCTTGGTTGAAACTTGATCTGCACCCATGCGAATAGGCATGAGTACACCTACAATTTCCCCGTCTTTGAAAAACCCAGCGGGAGATGTGGGGCTTGAGAGTCGGAACTCTAAGCCCTTGTTGAATACCGACAAGTATTCAGGATTGAACACAACCTCAGTCCCGTTCTCGCCAATAGCCCTGATGAGCACATCGCCTTGGTTGTCAGCAAACTGCTCAAGGCGGACTACAGCCTCTGTCGCATTCTCCCTAGCTGAGTCAAGAATCGAACCCAGTTGCGGCCCATTTTCTTTGAATGGAATTGTGAACTTTGCCTTGTTTGGCAATCCATTTTCCGCAATGGCGTAGAAGCTGTTGGTGTACCACTTAGCACCCTCAACTTCGATGTATCCATCAAGACGCTTGCCACTCTTGGCAGCGGCGGATGCATGTCGTTCAATTTGCTTGACAATCTTTCGACCCGAAGCCGCCGACTCATCCAGAAGCTCATGTCGAATTGGAGTGCCAGCCCGCTCAGCAGCATCAAGTTCGATCGCTCGAGATGTTTTCTTGGCAGCAGTCCCGACCGAACCTTTGACTTCTTTCGACCATGAAGCAAAATCATCAATTGCGGCAGAATCGACTTGAGGTGGTGCAGGCTGAGCTGACGACGGAGCAGCTGATTCCGCAGCAGCTTTCGCTTCGGCGGAATCCAGATCAGATTGAGCTTTAGCAAGATTTGATTTTGCAGTATCCAAATAGCCTTGGATCTTTGCGACTTCTGCCCCGTTATCGACAGCTGAACCAAGTTTCTCATTGACAAGACGGGAAGCTCGCTCAGCATCAGCAGGGCGGATGTCACTGAAATGCGGACGAATTGCTTTCCCGTCACTAAGACGTTTCACGGAAACGCCCTCTTCACCCGGCTTGATCGACCTTGTAATCTTGCCTTTCTCCCAGCCAACCAGCCCGCTACCCTTTTCATACTTCGGAAGCCAGACCTCGTCGCCCTTCTGGTAAACGTCTTGAATCACTTCCTTCCAACGTTTACCAGCCTGACGTTCGATTATGAACGAGTTGTAGATGGCCTGGGCCTCTTCAGCGATCGGAGTTTCACCTCTGATCCCAACACGAGTGACCCATTCATCTGCACTGCCTGACGTTCCAGCAGCAGCGTCAGGAGACGGACCAAAGCGTCGCACTGGAGTAGTTGAAGCTGCAGGAGCAGCATCAACAGGCGCATTCGGAATCCAAGCTGTCCCTCGAGTATCGCCAGAAGCAAGAGCATCGAGCTGATCAATTTGATCCGCAATGCGAGCTGCAAGCATCTCTCGAGGATCGCCTTCACGGACAGCACGCTTGAACTCCCCGTTGGCAATCAGGAACTCTCGCATCAATTTTTCGTTGCCACTCGCAAGGACAATTTGAGCTTCTCTGACCATCTCAGTGCCAGCGATGTAGACATCGTTGTCTGCCATGTTTGCTGGGATGTCATCAACCTGCGCACCCACATCGACAACAGCATTATCAACCTGAGCTGCAGCAGCTTCAGCAGCCGCCACCTCATCAGCATTCCTAGCCAACAATTCATCCAACTTGCCCTGCGCAGTCTCAACACCACGCTCAGCACGCGCAACACTCAAACCACCAGGTTCGGGAATCTTTGGTCCACGAGGCCCACGCGGCGACAAATCACGCATACCGCTTGTGACAGTGCGTCCGAGCTTCTGCTTCTCGCCCTGCAACGTCTTAGCGACAGTCTCCAAACCTCGAGCATTGGTATTAGCAGCATCAGCCGAAGCTTGAGCCACATCACCCTGCTTGGCGTACTTCGCCGCCTCCGCACTCAACTCGCCGGCTGATGCGCGCTGCGAAAGTTCTCTTTCGAGATCCTCCGCACGGATTTTCTGCTGAGCAGCCTTGTTTGCCTGACGCAGAGCTGTATCCCGCAAACGAGATTGAGCAAGAACACGCTTACTCAGATCCACCATATCGGCTTCAGTGGCAAGACCGAGCTTCACGAGGTTCTTGCCAAATGCCCCTCGGTGAACGTAGCCCTGAGCTTCGTTGATATATCCAACAGCGATTTCCCAAGGATTCGATTTGAATATCTGAACGTAATCTTGGCCAAACGTCGCTTTAGCGATCGACTCAAGTTCCTGAATTGTCCCGTTCTCCAACGGAATGCCAAGAAATTTTTCGCCAGCCCGATACGAACGCTTCAGCTCAAGACCCAACGTGGTTCGTGAGCCCCCCTTGCCACCAGCGGACAGATACTCGCGATACGCCTTTGAAAGGCGATGTGGCAGGTAATCGTAGAATCGAGGGATTTCCTGCCCAGCTTCTTCGCTTGCCACCACACGAACGTTCTCAAACCAGTCAGCCAAATCATTCGCTGCAGCACGGATCTTTGGTTCAGAAGCTCCAAGCCCCTCCATCGCATCCCGCAACGCAATGTTCTCGGCATCGCTGAATCCCTGCGCCCACTTCGAATGAAGGTTCTTGAGATCAGATGCCCAACCAAGTGACGCTGAATGCGCAACGTCACGAGCAGCAGTCTCCGAATACTTCATCGCCCACACGCCACGAGGGTTGAAACCCTCGGTGCCGTAACGACCAAAGTTCTCGAAAACTCGATTCAAGCCAGGAAGAGACTCAAATTTCTCTGGGATGTGTTTTATAAACGGCGTCCAGCGAACACCTTTAGACAAACCTCGGCGGACTACACCCCCAGCTGCACCCGCCCTCTTGGCCAGAGCTTCCGTCCCTGGGACCATAACTCGAGCACGACCAAATCCCCACGTCATGCCCGACCTAACTGCAGCGGACTCAACATTTCCAGTGAGCTTGTTTACGCTGACAAGCGCATCCTGAGCTTCCCTTGGAATAGAGCCCACGCCACGAGCAAATACGTCTTCCTGAAGTTTTGTTGCCGCTTCTCGAGATAGCGCACCAGCCTCATATGACTTTTCGATGCGCAATGCCACGTCGTCACGAGACAGCATCCGATTCAGGACACGGTTTCCCTCCCTGAGCGGATCTCGTGAAGCCTGCTTCGCCGTCTGCTCGATAACTGCTTCGCCGGCGGTTTTGCCAACCTCAGTGGCTGCGGCTCGAGCTGCACCTTGAGCGGCCTGTTCCGCCCCCTCCCGCACCAGCGCATCCGCACCAGCCTCGATGCCCCGTGTGCCAATTTTCTTTGCGACAGGCACAGCACCAAACGACACATACGTCAGCGGGTCAGTTGCGACATCGCCAACAAACCCAATCCCACGTTTCACCCAAATGTTTGAATCAGCAAGTGGAGAATCCTCGAGCATCCTCCCCACGCCTAAATGGTTGACAAAGTCGTTCCACCATTGCCCAACCTTGTATTCATCTTCCCCTTGGATCAGATCGGAAAGCTGCCCGTATCCCTGGCGGATAGTTGCTGCGACCGCAGAACGAGGTAGGTCAATGACGGACAACGCCTTCCCCACCCACGACAGTCCAGTGCCCAATCCATCCTTCACGGAATCGAAGAACCCCTGATCTTGCGCCTTGCCCTTCAAGCGCGTCAGCTCAGCTGCTTTCTTCTGATTCTTTGAGTAGGAACCAAGAGCCGTAGATACCAGCTGGTTGTTGTTTACGGAAACCGGCTTTACCTTCGGGCTTGTCCTGCCACTTTTAGACAACGCCTCGTTGATGATCGAGGCGTGATCGACTTGAGGTGCACCGTTATCCGTAAGAGCCATACATCAATAAGGCTCGAACGTTCAGCCAAATCTCGGTGATCGGGGTCGCATGCGGGCAGCAGCCTCACGGGCTTCCTGCATGTATTTGTCGATCCTGTAATCAACAAGGCTTCCATCAGGCATCCGATGCTGGTAGATCGGGTTCAGGTTCGAATCAAGATTCCACGGGCGAAGATTCTGGCCCCCACCGCTCATTTCCCACATTGCCTTGGCGTTCTCAACGGGGTCGTACAAGTTCCACGACGAGTACTTCGGAGAGCCCTGAATGTTGATCTGCCACAAACCACGAGAATCCTCACCGTTGGGATTATGGGACCCAGGGTTCCAACCAGATTCACGTTTCGCAATGGCAACAAATCTGGCCACAACCTCGGGGTCCTCAGCCCCCATGTCGTAGACCAGCTTGGCGATTTCATCCGCCGAAAGCTCACCGCCACCGTACGGTGCCGTTGCGCCACCCTCCAGCTTGTATCCGCCCGAAGCACTCGAGCTTCCCGTGGATCTCCCATAGGCGGCATACGGAGAGGTGGCACCCTGCATGTCCGCAAACCCACTTCTCAATGCGTTCAAACGCTCAACCTGATCGAACCTTGAACCGTTGAACTCTTTCAGCCTGTCAGTAAACGATTGATACGCCATGCTCAGCTCGAGACATGAAGATGCATGCCTGAGCCGGCATCGTGAATGAGGTAGCGCAAACCAAGCTGCTGGGCCAAGCCAGCAGCGTTCTGCATGTCACGAGCCGAACCAGAGAAATCAACTGCACGACCCGTCAAATGCATGCTGTTCGGCACCCCGTTGACTTGGCGATTTCTTTCTGGATCTCGATAGCCAGAAGCAACACGCAAACCTGGAAACGCCTCGTTCAACTGCTTCACATACCCAACAAATTCAGGGTCGAACTCGTACCCTCCAAACGAGACACGACCAGTTGTGGGATCAGGGGTCAATTCAGCGGAACCAGTCGACGTACCGCCAGTCGAGCTTGCTCCGTATGCCCCTCGAGTACCACCAATGGCCTGCCGTCCGTATCCTGCAGAAGTTACCGATAACGGGGCCGAGTATTGCCCTCGCATGGCATCAAACTGTTTCACCAAATCAAACGTCGAAGGTGACGGCATCAGCCCATATACCCGTTCGCTCGAGCACGCTCAGTTGAGAGCATCGTGTTGCCGGGAGTGAAGTAAATCTTCAACCAGCGACGCAGCGCAGCCCCGTCGATCTTGATGCCCTTGTCCTTATAGGTCTGAACAATGTCATCAACCGAGCCGAGAGCCCAATCGAGACGTTTCGCATCGGAAGCTTCAGTATCGAGTTGATCGCTCGGGATGTTGTTCTTGTCGGGCTTCAGGGCGTTGCCAAGCAACGATTCGAACGCACCCCACGTCTGCGGCATCTGCTGCTGAGCATCAAACGCATACTCATTCATCAACCAGTCTTTGCCACTGATCAACGACTTGTTGTACGCATCTGACTGCTGAGACGCATAATCACTCTTCGCCTGAGCCAACTTCATAGCCATCTCGAAATTGGCCTGAGCAGCAGCGTTAGCGGACGAAGCACCAGCAGCACTTGCCTGCGCCGCATCAGACGCATACTGACGCGAAGCTTGAGCACGACCGCCCTCAAGCTGCGACAAAGCAGCCTGCATGGCCACTTCCTTCGAGGTCAAAGCCTGCGAGCGAGCAGCCTCCGCAGCGGAAGCACGATCCTGAGCCGCCTGCGCCTGCTGCAAACCAATATTTGACAGCAGATCCTGCTGGGCAGCTTGCTGCCGAGCGAACTGAGCTTGAGCAGCAGCCAACTCGGATTGGGCCCCAGCAGAGATAGATCCAAGCCCAGACCCACCGTACTGATTCAACTGATCAAGATTTGCCTGATACGCACCAGCAACCTCGCCGGCCCCCTGCTGCAAACGGGCAGCAGTCCCAGCCTGTGCTGCAGTATTCGCTGCTGCACCTTCAGCCGCATACTTCGCCAGACGAGTAGCGAGGTTGTCGTAAGCCGCCTGAATTTCAGGAGTTGCAGAAGCCGCGTATTCACGCACCTTGGCCATCGCATTGTCATACGGTCCGACGTAATCGCCAATGTTTGGCATCGGAGCACCACCAGCCTGCAGCACGGGCAAACTCGGAAACGCACCCGTAGTGTTTGCAGGAGCTGAAGCGGCAGCAACAGCCATCGCATCGTTAGCACTCCCTGCAGCTCGAGCAGCAGCGTCACCAAGTGGAGTACCTGGCCTCAAAACCCCAACAAGCCTCTGCAGCGGATTCATTCCCTGCTTGTAAAGCAAGTTGCCAGAAGCTTCTTTGCTATCAGCGTAAGCCTTTGCAGCATCCTGTTTGCGCTGCTCACGTTCTCGCATTCGGTCAGCGGTGTAAGCACGAGACTTCCCCTTGTCTCCCGCTCCAGTACTAACTGTCGCATACTTGCGAGTCACGTCAGCATTGAAACCAAACCTTGATGGGAACATTTGACCCGGCTTCAACACAGCGGAGTTGCCAGCCTTGTCGTACACCTTCATTTCGGAAGATGACCTGTTCCAATACATGGAAGAACCTGGAAGCCATGTATGTGTTGTCCCAGAAACGGGATCAAGGATCATACGAACATGTGGAGTCGTGTTCGTGTACAACGATCCCGTCTTCTGCGGGTCTACGCCCCAAATTTCGGTTGCCACTAGACCCCAACCCCGTTCATCTTCAAGCTGTACGCCGTCGCACGGCGTGCAGCATCACGCATATCAATCTCAGACAGGCTTGAACGTTTCACGTCACCAAGCTGCGAGTTCGCAAGATCGATCCCGCTCATGTTCTGATTGAACATTGCCGTGGCGTTCTCGAGGTTGGTCCGATAGTTCGTGTCGTAATCCGCCCTACCCTGCGCATATAGGCCAGAATTCAGCAACCCACGTCTCGAGAACGGTGAAGCAAGCCCACGGAAACCCTTGGCGTAGGCGCGTTTCAGATCACCAACGGACTGGTCATACTGCAGCTGCAGAAGATTCTTCTGAAACTGGTTCTGAGCGGCACCCAAGTTGTAGGTGTCGTTGACCCGTTGCCGTTGGACCTGAAAGTTCGTGAAATCGTCTGCAGTCAAGACCCCGTAGGGGTCCTTGACCTGATTGCTATCAACCATCGCCAATAGGGCTCATCGTTCCCAATGCGGCGGATTACAACGAGGACTCGAGGGAAGGTTCAGCACCGAAAAGCCGGTCAAGCTCGTCTAAGTATCGAGCTGACACGTCCCCAACCAGCTCTTGAATCAGCCCATTCTGCTGACGCTGAGCCGTATGCCCCCCGATGTGTTGCAGATACAGCATTTCAGGGACATGGAACCAGTCATGGGTCAGAAACGTTCGCACCAGCAACTCGTAATCATCGGCAACTGGCATCTCAGGGTTATGCCCACCCAGATCCCGATAACACGCCGCATCCCACGCCCGCACATGATTCGGCACCGAAACGATATGGCTGAGCGTGGTGCGGTTGATTTCAGGTGACCGCATCACCCAAACCCCGTACTCGTCATTCCAGTAATCGGACCCGTATCCGAAAGCCCACCCTTCGGGGTAACGGCACGACACACCGTCATCATTGATCTCACACCAGTCGGAAAACACAAACCCGACTCGTTCCTGCTGGAACGTGTCAGAAATGACCTGTAAAGCGTTTGGTGTCAGTTCGTCGTCGTGATCGAGTTCAACAAGAATGTCGCCTGTGGCGACCATGAACGCATTTCGTTTCACCGAACCAATAGACCCGTTATGAGTCATCTCCCTGTACGGGCGAAGTCGATAGCGTTCATCGGAGCAGAATCCCCACAACTGCTGCCACACCCCGTCATGGGTTGAGTCGTCCCAAACAATCCATTCCCAATCCGTGTAAGTCTGCTTCTTTAGAGAAGCAAACGTTCGGGCCAGGATTTCAGGTTGAGTGTTGTGTGTCGGGGTGATTACCGAGATCATGTTTTTATGATGTAATTGAGCAACATGTACGGCTGCATATTGTTGTGCGCCGCACCGCCACCTGCGTTTTGGTTTGTTGCTGTAGTCGAATTTGTTGTGATGTTCGAATTCGTTGCGCCAGTAGCAGTTAGAGCTTGGAATGAACCTCCAGATGCCGCAGCAGCGTTATTTATACCTAGCCCTTGATAATTCCCAGCCGTGTGAGTGTGCGCATTTTGGGTGTGAGTGTGGATTGGCATCTCACTGGTCGACAGTATGTGGGTTTCCGCACCGCCACTACCCCCAAGTGTGTTTGCAACACTCAAGCGGCCAGCGTCGGTACCGCCCATGTTGTCCAAACCGACTACAACACGGCCACGAAGATCAGGAATGTTGAATGTTGTTGAGCCATTTCCTGGGCCAAACGTTGTCCCCACAACCGTGAACAAGTCGGCATATGTGGTTCGGCTAATGGCCGAGCCATCACACAGCAGCCATCCCGAAGGGGCAGACGATCCGGCGTAAGCCTCAACAACACCAGTCGGAGGCGATGTACCCGCTACTCCCTGCGGTCCCGTTGCCCCCTGAGGCCCCTGACTGCCCTGCGGACCAGTAGCACCTTGCGCGCCAGTTGCGCCCTGAGAACCCGTTGCGCCCTGTGAACCCTGAGGGCCAATATCCCCCTGAGGACCTTGGGGGCCAGCAACACCCTGAGGCCCCATAGAACCCTGAGGCCCCGTAGCCCCCTGAACACCTTGGGGTCCTGTATCTCCCTGCGCTCCTTGCGGCCCCTGAGCTCCAGTCAAACCAATAGGACCAGTATCACCCTGCGGCCCTTGAGGTCCAGTAGCCCCAATAGCACCCTGCGGCCCCACAGCCCCTTGCGGCCCTGTTGCGCCCTGCGAGCCCGTGTCACCCTGCGGTCCCTGAGGGCCTGTAGCCCCCTGTGAGCCTGTGGCCCCTTGAGGTCCAGTGCTTCCTTGCGGTCCCGTAGAACCCTGGGGTCCTGTTGCGCCCTGAGTTCCCTGCGGACCTTGCGGGCCTGTACTACCCGTTGCTCCTTGCGGACCCACAGAGCCTTGTGACCCCTGCGGACCTTGAGAGCCTTGGGGTCCAGTTACGCCTTGTGTGCCCTGTGGGCCTGTTGCGCCTTGAGGACCAGTAGAACCGACTGCGCCTTGCGGACCTTGCGGGCCTTGAGAACCAGTTGCGCCTTCAGAGCCAACCGCACCCTGAGAAC
>CAYQOJ010000075.1:0-13161 GCA_964419105.1 uncultured Methylococcus sp. | reverse complement strand
CGCCCCCGTTTACGAGGACGGCGTCAAAACCGTCACCTTGAAAGGCGACAAAATTGCCGAAGAGTTCCAAGCACTGGTCGAAAAATACATCGACAGCCACTACGGCCGGAAAGCTTAAAACGGCCAGACCGGTCTCTCGACCCTGAGGGGGAGCTCCTGCAAGGACTCCCCTGTTGAGAGTGACCTGACAAAGACGCGATACCCTTTTTCACTTGAGAAATCTCCCCGACGCATGCTGAACGGCAAGAGAATTTTTGGACTGGCTCTGAGCCTATCCCTTCTTTCAGGTTGTGCGATGCAGCCTCAAACCATCACCACAGCGACCAAACCGTCAAAGCCATCGAAGTCCAGCAAGCCTAAACGGTATCTGGATATCCCCATGGATACCTCAGTCTCATCGGGCATTCGCTTTCCCAAATCCTCCCGGACCCTCGATGAGGTCCTAGATGCCTTTGCTCCCTCTGCAATTGAACAGCTTGGCCCTTGGTTCAAGAAAGCAGGTGTCGCCTATCCACCGAATGAGATCGTTCTGATTGCGATCAAGGATGAAAAGAAGCTGGAGCTTTGGGCACGGGATACGGGACCCTTCAAGCTGGTCAAGCCCTACGGGATCCGAGCCGCCAGCGGAATGCGGGGACCCAAGCTGAAGCAAGGCGACCGACAGGTTCCTGAGGGCATCTATCACATCTCAAGACTCAATCCGAACAGCAACTATCATTTGTCAATGAAGGTGGATTACCCGAACCAGTTCGACCGGGACCATGCGATCGATGATGGCCGGAGTGATCTTGGGGGTGACATCTTCATCCATGGCAAGGCTGTTTCGGCAGGCTGTCTTGCCATGGGTGATGCAGCCATTGAGGAACTCTTTGTTCTCTCCGCCCACGTGGGCACCGAAAACATTCGGGTCATCATCTCTCCGAGCGATCCCAGACTGAGGCCACTCGACAATAGCCATCCCAGTCTTCCGCAATGGACCACCGACTTATACGAAGAGATCACGCGTGAAATCTTTAGCGTGACCAAAGCAAAACCGCCCATCCGGCTTGCTCACACTGACCCTCGCAATCCCATCTATCGTCCCGCCAACTGATGAGACGATGTCCCGGCGCCTGACGCTTGGCGGCGCCGGTCACCCCAAGGCCCTTTGGGGCAAGCGAACCTCCCGCTCGAAAGAGGGTCAAACGATCAAGACCTGAATCGGAGACCCATCACATGTCTTTTCCTTCACTGGCCATAGAGACAGCAACTACTGATTTTGATGCTCTAAATAGGATCTCGACTGAAGCCGATTGGCTGGGCATCCGCTATGCATCCGAGGTCCACCACCACCGTTCTGCAAGAAACGGCCACATGGAGTCGAATCAGGTTCTTCAGACCCGAGGGGCCATGATCGAGGCCCTGGTGGGCGGACAAATCGCGTACGCTGCAACCAGCGACCTCTCTCCGGAGGGCATCAACCGCGCTGCTCGTCTGGCATCAGAAATGGCGCGTGCGACGGCGGATCAGCGGCGGTCAGATCTCTCCATGGCGCAGAGGCCCGCAAGTGTAGCGAGCCACCGAGGCCCTTCGCGCATTCGGCTGGATCAAATCAGCCTCGAAAGCTTTACTGGACATCTGATCAAGGCGACAGAACGACTCAAGGTTTCAGATTCAATCGTCACTGCAGTGGCAGAGGCGACCTTGGTGGAATCTGAAACCCATTACGTGACCAGTAGCGGCACCGACCTTCACCAACAGCACCTTCTGAGCTACCAGAACTTTGGTGCAATTGCCGCAGAGGGAAACGAAACCCAACAGCGAAGCTTGAACGGGCCCACTGCACGGTGCCTCCAATCCGGCCTTGAGAGTTTCGACTGGGATGCGCTCCTCGATGAATGTGAAAAGACAGGGCAAGAGGCGCTTGCACTCCTGAAAGCCGACAACTGTCCTGATGAAACCATGGATCTGATCCTCAGCCCGGATCAGATGCTCCTTCAGATCCATGAATCCATCGGACACCCGCTTGAACTGGATCGCATTCTTGGGGATGAACGCAATTACGCGGGATGGAGCTTCGTCAAACCTGAGGACTTTGGGACCCTTCAGTACGGCAGTCCCCTCATGAATATCGTGTTTGACCCCGGTATGACGGGTGAATTTGCAAGCTATGCCTTTGACGATGGTGGCGCCCCCGCTCAACGCGAATACCTGATCCGTGAGGGCCTTCTCCTGCGGGGGTTAGGTGGGCTTGAAAGCCAGTCTCGAAGTGGTATTCCAGGCGTTGCCAACTTCCGCTCATCAGGATGGAACCGCGCCCCCATAGATCGCATGGCCAACATCAATCTGGAACCGGGTCACACCGCCTTTGAGGCCATGCTGAGCCAAGTCGAACGGGGCGTTTTCATGCAGTCGAACCGATCCTGGTCGATTGATGATTATCGGAATAAATTCCAATTTGGCTGTGAATATGCCCAACTGATCGAAGAGGGGCGACTGACCCGAGTCCTTAAAAACCCGAATTATCGGGGCATCACCCTGCCCTTCTGGCATTCGCTTCAGGCCGTCGGTAGTCCCGAGACGTTCAAGATGTACGGAACCCCTTACTGCGGTAAAGGTGAACCTAACCAAATGATCCGGGTCGGCCACGCCTCACCAGTCTGCTTGTTTAAAAATATCGAAGTCTTCGGGGGCGCCAAATGAGTGATGTCCTATCCAAGATTGAAGACTTCAGGCGCTTGGCCGAGTCCGCTTTCGCAACACTTCAGGACCATGAGGATCTGGGGTTGTCCTATTCAGGTGAGGACCAAGCTTATGTTCGCTTCAACCAAGGCCGCGTTCGTCAGGCAACCCATGTCAATCAACAACGGGCCACGCTTGATTTCAGGCATCATGGACGCCGACTGGTCCTTGGGTTTGATCTCACAGGGACCTTTACCTGCGATCAGGATCAACTGATTTCGCTGATTGCTCGTGCCCGCAATGAGTGTAGCGTTCTCCCTGAAGACCCCTTCGTGACCCCGCTGGAGAATCACGGCGTGGGGCAGGAAGCCCACTCCGGCACGGTGCCCTCCGTTGGCACAATCAGCGCTGCCGTATACCAGGCGAGTCAGGATATGGACCTTGCCGGACTGTATGCCGGCGGCACCCAGATGCGAGCGACGGCCAACTCCAAAGGCACCTTCAGAAGCTTTAGCTCAGAGAGCTTCTTCCTCGATCACTCACTCTATACCGTGAATGCCGATGGGGAAAACAAGGCCGTCAAAGGCCTATACGCCGGACACGTATTTGAAGTGGAGGGGCTTCATGCGGCCCTCTTCGAAAGCGCCCAGAAACTTCCAGCGCTCCAACGCAAGAACAAGGCCTTACCGAGGGGAAGCTACCGCGTTTTCCTTGCCCCTCAGGCCGTTGAAGCCTTGGTGGGCATGCTGTCCTGGGGTGCCGTCAGTCATGGGGCTTATCAACGCGGCGAATCCGCCTTTGAAGGACTGGCTCGGGGTGAAGCACAACTTTCTCCCCTCTTTTCGCTCAGGGAGAATTTCAAGCTGGGACTTAGCCCGCGCTTCACTGCGACTGGCGCCATCTCCCCGGAAGAACTGCTGTTGATCGACAAAGGGAAACTTCGCACTTTCCTGATTCACGAACGAACCGCGAAAGAATACGAACTTGAGGTCAACGGCGCCTCAAGCGGCGAAGCGCTTCGATCCCCGGAAATTCTCTCCGGCAATCTTGACCCTTCCGATGCGCTGAAACAGCTAGGGACTGGCATATATCTTGGAAATCTTCACTACCTCAACTGGAGCGAGCGCAAGACGGCTCGACTGACCGGGATGACCCGGTATGCCTGCTTCTGGGTCGAGAGCGGGGAAATCATTGCACCCATCAAGGATCTTCGCTTTGACGAGAGTCTTTATCGAATCCTCGGGTCAGAACTTGAGTCGGTGACCAGTCAATCTTTGAGACTGCCTGAAACGGACACCTACCAGGAGCGTTCTCTCGGTGGGTGCCAGGTTCCCGGTATGCTGATCCGAGATTTTCGGTTCACCCTCTAACCCCTTGGGGACACCGTCGTCCCCAAGGGGCTAGGGTCAGAAATTTTTGCCCGGCTTGATCCACTTCGATGGCCACTGGTGCTCCGGCAGCCACATCTGGATCAGCGAGGTCGAAATCATGATGGTCGATGCCACACTGTAGCCCAAGCCTCCGATCATGGTCAGCCACGCGAAGATCGGATGATACTTGGTGAGCCACCACGACAGAACGTCCAGCAGCAGGAAGGCAAAGGGAGTTGAGATCAGGATAAGCTTCCACTTGAGGGGATATTGCGCCATCGCAAAGATCCATCCCACAAAAAGAAAGATGAAGGAAATCCCAAAAAGGTGGATGTGGGAAACCCGGGTCAGGGATGCAATGCTGGCGCCCTCATCCACTTCCGCGACTTTTTTCACATTTTCAAACTTGGTGAAATCCGGAATTGCTGCACCGGGTCCATGACAGGCCACACAGTACTGATCAAACAGAGGCTTGATTTCCTTGTTCCATTCGATCGGGCTGGCTTCATCTCGGGCCCACTGAATGATCTTGAAGCGGACCTCATCGGGAGCCATCGGCTCCATCTGACCGTTCAACATGGACTCCAACTTTGAGCCACTGCGATTACCGTAGTAACTGTAGACAATATCATCGACCGAGAGGCCGGGCTTTCCATCAGCCTTCCCGTGCGTCTCCATGATTTGGAATCCGGCCATCAGCAGGCCCACACCAACGACCAAAAGGAATCCGGTAAAAAGGATTCGGTAGGACGCAGGCAGCTTACCGAGGGTCATCACTTGATGGATCATGGCCAGTCTCCGGAATGGTTTGAGAAACGCAGGTCCTGATTAGACCTTTCCTTGCGATGACAGGCAAGCTGAATTCGTTTATTACCCTATTTCCTTTAGGGCTAATGCATCACAAGACCATCCGCCAATGGCTTGTGCTATAAATTCGCCGAATGATGCAACGGATCCGATCCGCCATCGTGATTCGAATCGGCGAACCCTGATGTTCGCTCTCAGTCTTTCACATTTCGGTTGCACTACCATGACAACTCCTATTCTCGAAACCTCCCGCACCTCGCTCCTCAAGCCCGGTCTGATTGCCCTCTCCCTGATGCTGGCGACAGCAATGACGGGCTGCGACAGCGGATCAAAATCAGGCGCCCAGATGAGCTCGGAAGCCTTCATCGAAGGCAACATCTCGGATATCCATGGCCCGTTAAGCACAGGCAAACTGGAAGTCAAGGATAAAAATGATCGGGTCATCCTTAGCCAAAACCTGGATGGTCAAAGCAATCACTTTGCAATCAAAGTTCCCGCCGGGACGAGCTATCCCATTCTCCTGGTCTTCACCCCACCAGCGGGCGGAGTCAGCCAGGTCGTTCGGGCGGTCGTGACCAGTCCTCTGGCTGATCGCATGGATGTCACAGACATTACCAGTCTTGTGGTCGACGCCGCCTTTGCGCTGGGTGGATTGACGGAAGAAAACATCGCCAAGGCTTCCGGAGGAGCCATTGGTCTTCGTCAACGCCAAGGCGTTAGCGCAGGTGCAGGTGGTGGCGGATCCGGTGCGGGTCAGAGTGCTGGCGGTGTGAGCCGCGGTGGCCACGGCGGCCATGACATGTCAGGCGGCGGCGCTCCCGGCGCACCAGGTACCGGCGAGAACATGGAAGGCATGCAGCACTAGTCCAACGACATCGCCCGGTCTGAACAGCAGCCCGGGCAATCCCCTTGATCAGGCCTTTTTTCTGGGACTTAGCCTCCCCTTCAGGGAGCGTTCAAAAGCCAGAAAGCCAAACTCAGCGTCACGCCAGCCGTGGCCAAGAGCAATCGTGATGCGATGCGACGCGTCGTTCGTGAGCCAAGGAAAGCCACATAGATTGCCTTCATGATGCCGTTGCTTCCCGCCGCCAAAAGAACGACTGCAGCCAAGATCACCTTAGGCTTTTCAAGGTGGCCGTTAACGATCGCCATGACAAAAGGATCAATGTCCGTCAATCCCGAAAGCAAAGCCATATCTTGAAGGCCGTGCGAAGGAAATGCGTCCAGCAGATAATGTGTGAGGCCCGTAATCAGGAGGAAGGAACCTGCAAATAGGGCCGCAGCATCGAATTCCAGGGGATTGGCGTGCGTTTCGATCGGTGAAACCGTGTCGACTTGGCTAGTCACTGACCGGTTGATCCAAATTGCCGCTCCGATGATCGCAAGAAAAAGGACGAGGCAGGGGATCCCCAAAATCATTCCAACCTCGAAATCAAAAATGCCAACCAGCAACAAGAGCCGCAGATACATCATCCCTGTCGCCAGAATGATGGCGGCTGCGTAAGACCTGGAGTCAGTTTTGGCCTGCGTGGACTGACGCGCAATCACAAGACTGGTTGCCGTACTCGAATAAAGACCGCCGATCGCCCCAGTCAGCAAGATGCCTTTGCCACGAAAAAAATACGTCTGAGCCAGATAGCTCACGTAGGAGATGCTGCTGATGACAACCACCGCAAGCCAGGTCTGATGAAATGAAACGGGCAAGGCATCGGAGATCTGCTCTTGCGGCGTCAGGGGAAGGATCACGCCCGAAAGCACGAGAAACTTGGCCAAAGTGACCACTTCTTGGCTCGCCAGATGCTCACTGAGGTAAGCCAGTTTGTCGCGGGAATTCAGGACAAAGAGAGCGGAAATGCCAATGGCCACGACAAACCACGACGGTGTCATTTGCGCCAAAGGTCCCAGCGTGTAGCCCAATAGAATGAAGAGCATGCCCAAAACACCGCTGCCCTGCCCCTGATGAGCCAATTTCCTCTGATAGAAAAGACCCAGCCAGACCCCAAGGATCACAAGTCCAGCAACATATGCAGATCCAGCAGGATCCAGGACCCAGAGGGAAAAGCCCGCAATTGCAGCCAGAATGACGGTTCGGGTAGATCCAACCCGCATTGCCGGGGGACTTGAAAGGTAGTACTCGCGAAGCCCCAAACCAAGCAAGAGTCCCATCCCGAGGGTCAAGCCAAGCTCGCGAAGGAGTGGCGGGAGGCCCGAAAATAAGAGGTCCAAAACACGATCTCCATGGATGGGTGATCGACATTATCTCGAATTCTTCCATCGTGACTATCCGCAGATCGGCAAACTCAACATGAGTGATTGCAAAAGTCGTCCGCTGGACTGAAGATAGGCCTCCCAATCTGCGCAACAAAGCTCATCAGAGGATCTGGCAGCCATGACTCACGCCTCTATCGCTGAACTTCGCGAAGCTGTCGGTCATCTTCGAATCATGATTCGTCATGTGGCCGTAGACCCCCGCATGGGATCCCGAGCCCGCCTTCTGATCATCGGACTCATCAGTCTGATGCTGGCGATCAATGGCCTCAACGTCATCAACAGTTACGTCGGCCGCGATTTCATGACCGCCATTGCCGATCATGATCGCGCCGGTTTCACCAAAGAAGCCCTACGCCTTGTCGGCGTTTTCGCCTTGCTGACCTTTGCTTCAGTCATGTCCCGTTTTTGCGAAGAATCAATGGGGCTTCTTTGGCGTAAATGGATGACATGGCGTCTTTTTGAGCTCTACGCCGACCATCAGGTCTTCCTCCGATTGGACCAGACCGGCAGCGTGGAAAACCCGGACCAGCGCATTGCAGAGGATGTCCGAAACTTTACCACCACGACGATCTCCTTCATCCTGATGCTGTCGAATGCCATTCTGACGGTCATCGCATTCTCAGGCGTTCTCATTTCGATCAGTCCCCTTCTCTTTGGTGTCGCGATTGGCTATGCCCTGATCGGCACCTGGCTCACCATTCGTCTGGGGAAGCCCCTCATCAAGCTCAACTACAACCAGCTCGACAAGGAGGCCGCGTTTCGGGCAGCGTTGATCCACATTCGCGAGAACGGGGACCTCATCACCCTTGCCCGTCGCAAAGACCTTTGGGTGGGCCGCACCTGGGATCGTCTTGCAGATCTTGCCTCTAATTTCACCGAGATCATTCACGTCAATCGGAATGTCGGATTCTTCACGACCGGCTATAACTGGATGATCCAGCTGATTCCAGCCCTGATCGTAGCGCCGTTGTTCATTGATGGGGATGTCGAATTCGGCGTCATCAGCCAATCGGCTGTAGCCTTTACCCAGCTCATGGGGGCCTTCTCACTGATCATTACTCAGTTCCAGTCCATTTCGTCCTTTGTCGCGGTCATCAAACGCCTTTCCGGCATGACACAAAGCGTTCTCAATGAGAGGGATCGGATCACCCAGATCAAGGAAGAAACGATTCAAGGTTGGGATCATCTTTCAGGCATTCAGATCGAGAATCTCACGCTTGGGGCTGCCAACAACCACCATAACGTCATCGAGGACCTCAACGTCACCTTTGCCAAGGGGCAAAGGACATTGGTCTATTCCACCGAAGCGACGGCCCCCTCAGCCCTGCTTCGGGCCATCGCCGGCGTCTGGCCCCTCGTGAACTCGGGCCGGGTTCGCCGCCCGCCCCTTAACTTGTGCCTCTTTGTCACGGAACGCCCCTACCTTCCGACCTGCTCCCTTCAGGAACTCTTTGTAAGACCTTATCCCGAGGCGATTGGCGAGGACGAGGCTCCGATCCTTGCGGCCTTCGACACGCCCGAATCCCTGATTCATCAAGTTCTCAAGGAAATTGGCTTGGGCGATCTCATGGAGCGAATCGAGGACAGTGATGCGATTCACGACTGGCAGAGTGAGTTATCTTTGGCTGAGCAACAGTTGATTGTTATTGCCCGGGTCCTTTTGGCCGAACCCATTTTCGTCCTGATGGAGCGCCTCGGCAGCGCGTTGGACCCTGAAGTCCTCAAACACGTGATTGCATGTCTTGAGCGGCGCCATATTACGGTCATTCGATTTGAGCAGACTCAAGATGCCACCGATCCTACGGCCGCACGACTTGAATTGGGCGCGCAGGGGCACTGGGTCTGGACACAGGCGTTAGCGCACGACGCGACAACTTCAACCGAGTGAGCTAACTTTCATTCGATTTCGTTGTCAGAATAGCGAACCCTGAGAAGGGCCCATTGACCTCATTGATTTGGAGACGTACTTGCCATGGCCATGTTGAATTATGCCGCCCTCGTGATTATCGGGGCTCTGGGAATGTCAATTCTGGATCAGGACCACGCACACGTCTCAATCGAAGAATGGGCCATCTACGGCGTGATGCTGTTTGCGGCCTGGAAGCTTGTTCAGGAAATGGTCCAGTATTTCAAAGACAATGAAGGTGGATTTTGATCATCCACCGGTTATCGGCTGACTGCATTTGAGCCCAACGCTTTCCCTTTCCCGGCGCGGACCTTTCATCCGACCTGAGCGCGCCGTTCCGCAGCTCATGCGGGACGTGCTCCTAGCCCTGATCCCCGGCATTCTGGTTCTGATGGGGCTTTACGGAAGCGCCATCTTGTTTCAGATCAGCCTGGGCATTTTTGGCGCTGTTGCCGGGGAGGCCATGGCGCTTGCCCTTCGAAAGCGCCCTATTCCTCAAACCCTTGAGGATCTCAGCGCGGTCCTGACAGGAACACTTCTGGCCCTCTCGATCCCTCCCTTCGCGCCCTGGTGGATTGTCATGACCGGAGGCTTTCTCGGGATCTTGATTGGTAAGCACGTCTATGGTGGGCTGGGCCAGAATCCCTTCAACCCCGCCATGTTGGGATTTGCCCTTCTGATGTTGGCTTTTCCCCGCTGGATGACCTTATGGCCCGGCATGCGGTATGAGTTGCCGCCCGGAGCTTTGAGCATGGGGCAGACTTTGACGGCTCTTTTTGGCGGGGAAACTTCGATTGCAGATGGGATCACCCGCGCAACCCCCCTTAACCTGATCCATGATCGCCTGAAGGATCCTCTCGGAAACACCCTCACGCATTCCCCCCCACTTTGGGGATGGATCCTTGTGAACGGCGCCTACCTCAGCGGCGGCATTTGGCTTGCGGTACGAAAAACGCTCGATCTGAGAATTCCTCTGGGCTACCTTGGCGCCATGGCTTTAGGCATCCTCCTGATCGATGGCTTTTCTGATCCCCAAAGCCCTTCCAGTTGGCCCACGCTCTTTCTCGGCTCCACCATGCTAGGCGCCTTTTTTATCGCGACAGATCCCGTCTCGGCAGCCGGAACACCGAAGGGGCGGTGGCTTTACGCTGCAGGCATCGGGCTTTGGGTCATTCTGATCCGGCGGTTCGGCGGCTATCCTGACGGGCTTGCGTTTGCCGTCTTGGTCATGAACTTTGCAGCCCCTACCCTCGACCGCTTCTCACGACCTAAACCGCTCGGGCGGACCTGAAAACCCACTTTTTAAAGGGTGACCTGTGTGCCAAGTTCAATCACGCGTTCCACGGGTATTTGAAAATAGCGCGCTGCAGAACCTGCATTTCGGGCCATGGTGATAAAGAGACGGGCGCGCCAGCGGGATAATCCCGATTCCCCGCCGGCAATCAGGGTTTCCCGGCTCATGAAGAAGAAGGTCGAGGCAGGATCGACATGAATCTCACGACTACATGAGCGCAGTGCCTTGGGAACATTCGGCGATTCAGCAAAACCATAATGCAAGGTCACGCGAAACAGTGAATCCGTCTTGTGAAGGGCCTTGTTGTGACGCAGATTAAAGAGGAGTGACAGGGGAATTCCCTGCTGACTGAGCGTCATGTAGACGGCTGTGCCTTCGACCCGAACCGGCGGATTTTCATCAAGCGAGGTCAGAAACTCTTCGACCGGCATGGACCGTTCCTGAAGCCGTTCCTGAAGGTGCTTTCGACCGAGCTTCCAGGTACTCATGATGGTGAAAACCATCAAGCCAATCACCACGGGGAACCAACCCCCATCTGGAATCTTGGGGACGTTGGCGCCAAAAAAGGCCAGATCCACGAACAGGAACCCCAAGCCGGCCAAAAGAACAAGGTACGGGTTCCACTTCCATAGCGAAAGCACCACCACCAGCGTTAAAACGGTATCGATTGCCATGGTGCCGGTCACGGCAATCCCGTAGGCCGATGCCAATTCTGAAGAGGACTGGAGCCCCACGATCAGCATGAGGTTAATCGCCGGAACAAAGACCTGCCCCATCTCATCTTCTGACGTGTATTTCACTGAGAGCCTCGGACAGTATCCGAGCTGAATAGCCTGTACCGTCAGTGAAAAGGCTCCCGAAATCACGGCTTGGGACGCAATCACGGTCGCAAGGGTTGCCAGAATGATCATGAAAGAGAGCCAGGCTGGCCCGACATTGAGATAGAACGGGTTGGTTACCGCGGATGGCTCCCGAATCAACAGGGCCGCCTGCCCAAAATAATTCAGAAGTAACGCAGGCATCGCAATCAGAAACCAGGCCTTTCTAATCGGTTTCCTCCCGAAGTGACCCATATCTGCATAAAGCGCCTCACCACCGGTAACCGCCAGAACGACCGCCCCGAGGGTCAGGGTTCCCCGCCAACCGTTTTCGCTGAAGAAGCGGATCGCTCTGAGGGGATTAGCCGCTTCAATCACTTCGGGGGATTCGAGGATGCTATTGACGCCAAAAATGGCAAGACACAGGAACCACACGAACATGACAGGGCCAAAAAGACCGCCAACCTTGCTGGTCCCATGTTTTTGCGACTGGAAGAGGATAATCAGGACGGTCAGCGCGATGGGCAAAATGAAGTTGTGTAATTCAGGCTTGAGGACCTCAAGCCCCTCCACCGCACTGAGGACCGAGATCGCCGGCGTAATGACACCATCCCCGTAGAAAAGCGCCGCTCCAATCAGCCCGAGCATCATCAGCACCTTTTGCAAGGAGGGGCTGATCTGAACCCTTTGGGCAACCAGGGACATGAGCGCCATGATGCCGCCCTCACCCTTGTTATCAGCCCGCATGATGAAGGTGACATATTTAAGGGAGATCACGATCAGGACCGACCAGAAGATCAGAGAAACGACACCAAGGACGTTGTCCGGGGTTGGCGGCAAGGCGTGTTCCCCACCAAAACACTCCTTAAGGGTATACAAGGGACTCGTTCCAATATCCCCAAAAACGACGCCCAAGGCTGCAATCATCAATCCCTTTTGAGGCTTATGTGTCTGGTTCACTGTGGCATCGCTCTATGAACTAATTCGGATCGAATCTTCTCACTTTCGCACGGCCTTTGCCCATGCATCCGCCATTGCGCTCTGTGGTTTAGAGGCCGGTTCACGCTCCTTATGACGGGGCTTTTGTTGTGAAGCGCCCGCATGATCCTTCCGGGGGGCATCTCCCGTCGGCTTTTGGCCTTGCGCGGGCGCATCAGATCGCATGCTGAGAGAGATTCGCTTTCTCGGAACATCGATCTCCAACACGCGAACCTTAACCACCTGTCCCGCCTTCACAACCTGACGAGGATCGCTGACAAACTGGTCAGCAAGATGCGAAACATGAACGAGACCATCCTGGTGAACACCCACATCCACGAAGGCTCCAAAGTTGGCCACATTGGTCACCACCCCTTCCAGAACCATGCCCGGCTTGAGATCCTGAAGAGAGGAAACATCCTCACGGAAGGCGGCCGTCTTGAATTCAGGACGGGGGTCACGTCCGGGTTTCTCCAGCTCTTTTAGGATGTCCTGAACGGTCGGAAGCCCGAATCGGTCGTCCGTGAGGGTTTCAGCGTTCACACTTCGCAGCAAGGCGGCATTGCCGATAAGACCCCGAATATCCTGCCCGGTCTTCGCCATCAGTCGATTGACGACGGGATAAGTTTCCGGATGAACCGCTGAAGCATCCAAAGGATCGCTGCCATTCATGACCCTCAGGAAGCCGGCCGCCTGTTCAAAGGTGCGCTCCCCAAACCGAGGCACCTTCCGGAGTTCCTCACGACAGTTAAAAGGTCCATTCTGGTCCCGAAAATCCACGATATTCTGACTCAAAGACTGGCTGAGACCAGAAATGTAGCTCAACAGCGACACGGAGGCCGTGTTGACGTCGACACCGACGGCGTTTACACAATCCTCGACTACCGCATCCAGGCTTCTTGCCAGATGCGTCTGGTTCACATCATGCTGGTATTGCCCCACACCGATGGCCTTCGGTTCGATCTTGACCAATTCGGCCAAGGGGTCCTGAAGCCGCCGGGCGATGGACACCGCCCCCCGTAAAGAGACATCCAGGGCAGGAAACTCGCGGGCCGC
>CAYQOJ010000074.1:0-13162 GCA_964419105.1 uncultured Methylococcus sp. | reverse complement strand
ACCGAGAACTGGCCGACTACGACGTGCGAGCGGCGAGGAAGAAAACCCTGAGGGCATTCGTCTTCGTGGGCCAAGGCATCAGAGCGGTGAATCAGTTGACCAACCCCGGCCTCCTGCAGTCCTTCCGCAACAGCCTGGACGAGTATCTCGAGTGCGTGGCGAGAGATGACCCGGACAGTGATCCAAGTTTTATCTCTTTCAAGCTCTGCAAACAGGACAACGACGCGCGACTCCGAGCCCCGAGACGCCTGATCCTGGCCATGGGGCTGCACCCGCGGCTGGGAGCCAAGTCCATCCTCTTCCGCATGCTGGACCCCAGCCTTGCCGAGTTGGTGGGCGTGTTTGTGTGAGAGGAATAAATCAGAATACACACTATATAAACCCCCACACACCGAACAATCACCCCCAGCATTCAATGGCAAGCAGCGGCGCGCGCACAGGCAGTCTTCTCTGCATCAGTCTCATGGACCCCGTCTCCTACCAGATCCACGAAATGCACGTCTGCCCGTCGGCGATCTTCATCCAGGACAGCCGCTCGAGCATACTCTCGTTTTCAAGCAGACACCGCATACTCTCACCCATCACTGGCGCGGATTCCGGGTTGAGATTCTGCAACATTCACGCGTACGGCGACGAGCCCACCGTGGATATCTGCAACGGAGTGTTTCGCACAGGCAGGAACGGGAAGGCGCACTTACTCACCTGCAGCCGCCCCCGCCGCACGGTTGGTGACTGTTTACTCATCAGCCCGAACGACTTCAAACTCACAGCAAAAATCCCAGAAAAGACCGCGCACGCCCCGAAGGTCGGGGATATCCTGCTCGTCGACTGCTTGGCCCACGAAATTCACACCGTGAGCTTCCACAACCCGGACGCGCAGAACCCGAGCATCACCAACGGATACCACGCGGTGCTCTTTCTCCCGGAGATCCACGACATGGCCCGCTTCCAGCGCACTGTCCTGGACAACGCGGCCGTCCTGCGCGAGCTCGGGCACAGCATCGGCGCCCTGGTCGGATGCTTCACCGTCCAGTGGGACTTGCCCACCAGGAGCATCCTCATCGGATATGACGACCTGCGCACGGCCGAGTTCATCGTGAAGGAGTATCCGGCGCTCGAGGCGCTGTACTGTGATGAGGAGGAAATGGAGGAGGAAGAGGCCATTGCCGCCCGACTTCGCAGCCGTAAGAGGAAGTCCTGCAATGAGGGGGGGCAGTAGAAAGGCTGCTGGGGTTGTTGTTTTGGGTGTGATGGAGTGGTGACATATAATACAGTATTTTCTGTGTGCAATGTACCTGAAAGTAGTGTAGTGGTGGAAGCGCCCGCTTGGTATTGTTAGGTCATAGGTTCGAAATTACTTCGAATTCTCAAATTTATTTCTTTTTTCTTGTTTTGACATGGTGTTCCACCAAGCAGAATACCTGCCTCTGTTGAATTGTCAATAAAGCTAGTTGTCTGTCTGGCATGGTGTGGGTTCAGAGAACTTCAGAATGTGCAATTTTTCATGTTATCATTATGAACACAATGCACACCTGTGATTTTAGAAAGGGTAGTTCAAGTGAATCAATAGACTGATGCTGTGCACATCTCATTCCCTGAAATAATTGTGTCACAGCATCCAATGATCCTCTTCTAGAACACTGTGGACACAGCTGTGTATGCTCATTTCTTCTCCACACATCAGAGTTGCAACACAAGAAAGCTTATTCAAACATAGTATGAACTTCACTGACTACGTGAATTTATCTTAATTTGATGTACTCATCCATAAATGCTTTGATGTCATCCATGGATCTACATATCCTGCACATAAGTTCTATATCTGCATTGAAATAGCTTATGAGTGGAGGCAAAATCCAAGACTGTCCAGGTCCTGGTTGAGATTCCACGTGTGCGAATTCATATTTACATGATGTTAATGGATCATAAACCCCTCCACAGCTAATTGATGCAGCGCTCCTACCTCCACTTAAATCGACAGTGTTATATGCAGGAATTTTTTCCACTCTAATTCTGGATTTGAACTTAGTTCTTGACTCTTCTCTGCACATTTCTTCTACACTTTTCAGCCAATTCTCCTTTTCTGCATATGTTGATTTAAACGCAAACATGAATGGATCCAGTGAATTTATTGTACTATTTTCAACTATACGGAGCAATTTATCATAATATTTACTTGAGACCTCACGTAAGTCACCATACAAATCACCTTGACCCGATGCAGATACACCAGAGAGAAACAGTATTCTATTCACAGTGGTATGTATATTTTGAAGGATGTCTGCACTAGGCATCATTTCCTTTTCGTCCTTTCTTTATATATAGAAAAATGGAAAGCTTTGGCCAAGTTAGCCAGGCCAACTGATTTACTGAAATAAGCAAATAGTTCATTACCCTTATCTGTGCCTGCTTCTGCATTGGTGCTGTGTGTGCTGTAACTGAACAGTGATACATAAAACAGTATTTGCCAACTACAATGTATCCTAAAGTAGCATGGTGATCACAGCACCCGCTTGGTATCACAAGATCATGGGGTAGAATCCTGCCTTTCTTGCGTTGAATTTTTTCATAGGTTTCAACTGATCATTTGTTTCCCAATTTTTTTTTATGGCACTGCAAAGTCACCTGTTTAAACCCTCTGTTCCAGTGGATACAGCCTAACAAACTCCCGTTTCAACCCATCTTCCATCCGCAGCCACGTCCATATCGCCAACTGCTCCGAGGAAAAGTCCAGCTCGATCACGCGCGCCCCCCGCATCCAATCGCCGTACCCGCCGTGCCCAGTGTGTCGGCCGTAGCACATGGAGGGAGAGAATGTGTGCTTGGGAATGCAGCAGTATGAGTTTCGGTGGTCGTGGCCTGAAAATATGGCCCTGACGCCCGCCCTGGCCAGCGATTCCATCGGGTTCAAGCTCTCCTGCGACGCAGCGCTGACTTGCTCCGTGCGGTTGCAGCCGATGCACGCGAAGCTTCGGTCGTCCGCGCATTCAAAGTCCTTTGGCGGAATGTGTGCGAAGGCTATAGCGTTAACATCTGCAGTTGACATCACCCACTCGAGCTGCGCATCCGTGTATGTCTCGTCCAGCCGGCCGCCACCGCTGTCCAGCAGAAAAATTGAGGTGTTTATTGCGTTGGTTTGGTGCACACGCAGGACGTAGTTGCTCAGGCCGTAAACGCTGGCGGACCCTTCCCTGCTCATGGAGAGGCCCGGGAAACTCGCCCGTTCGTAGTGCAGCAAGGAAAGTCGCATGATGGTGGAGGGAGAATAAACCGCAAGTAGTATGCATAGGTATATGAGAATTAGATAGACAACTGATACTGAAGGAGGATGATGAGGTAATATGATAATACACCTGCTTGCCAAAAAAACAATGCATACTAAAATAGCAACCTGCACAACCCTGTACTGCACCATGTGCCCCGTATGCAGCGCCTGGTCATCGTGATTTCCAAAGATCGTCGCAAACGGGATCCCCGCCGTGGCATTCACCGCCTCCGCCCACAAACGGAGCGAGTCGCGCGGGTTCGACATGAGCCAGCCCGACACCTGGTCCCCGCTGAACACGACCAAATCAGTGCCAGGCTCGGCTAGCAGGACGGTTTGCATTGTGTGCTTTGATCTGGCGTCCTTGTCGCTGTCCTCTCCAAAGTGCAGATCGGCAAACTGTACAATGGTGAATGCTGTTTTTCCCGCGGGCAGCTCAAACACCCCATTGTTCTTGTTGTATGTGACGTCACTGACGTGAGGCGTTCGAAAATAGGCTGGCGTCGGCAGGAGCGCTAAGATGCAGCAGGCCAGGGTTAAAAGTGCGCAGAGAAGCAGTTTTTTTCGTAAGTTACGCTCTATTGTCATCTGGAAGTTCCATTTATCAGCAGTGTGTTAATGCAGTAAGGATCCAGTTACCTGCCATTTCTTCACAAATCTGTAGCAAACTTCTTCCTATCCTTCCTATCCAGCTTGAGCCTGACAGTGATTGCTTGTCTTGGGTGTATTACTGTGTCATAGTGCACATGCCCTAATTCAAGCTCCTGTGCTTGTGCAAGATCAGCATGGCAATAGAGCACGCAAAAAGAAAAAGAATACAAAAGCGCTGAATTTTTCAATGTGAATGATGATGCATATTCTAGACAGATTGACAACAATACTACTTCGTTCTGAAGAAGAAGAAGAAGAGAATATCAAAATTCCTAATGGCTTCTGGTTGCAGTCCTGTAATTCATATAATACAAGATGCCCGTTTACAGGCTTAACCATGCAAGATCCATATTCAGACGACGACGGGATAACCTATGAAAGAAAGAACATTGAAGCATGGCTAGAAGACAAGGACAATCCAAACCACACAATATCACCAGTCTCTGGAAAAACATTGGAGAAAAAAAATCTGAGAAAAAATAGGGGGGTTCAAGACATTATTGAGGAAATACCTCCAGATGAACAGTTTAAAACTGAGCTGGCTAATGATGAACTTATCATTTTCAGATATGAATTTCTCCTTTATTCAACTTACTGTGCCAAACTCAAATCACAAATTGATGCTAAAATATCAGAAAGTATCAGAAACCAAGTAACACATTTCCATATTCAGAAAGCACAGAAAAATTGGTGGCCAGTCATCAATGACAGAAACTTTATTTGTTATCTAATCTGGACTATGTTTCCAAAGTTAAGGCAGAAAGTGTACGGGGAATTTATCCAGATTGAAAACCCAGGTCTGGAATACCATGCTCTGCCACCAATCACCAATAATACCACCAAGACATTGGCTGAATATTACTTTGTTCAAGCCATGAAAGAGTTATTCCACAAACCAAAGACTGAACAGATAGATAAGGCAATAGAAATGTACAGAACACATGAAAAAATGCAGGCTAATTCCAGAATTGACAGTGAAAGGAAAGATAGATGGAATGCAATTTTTGGAATGACACCATAAACAGGAACATTACTAGTCCAGCAGTAGTACACAGACAATAACCAACCATACTGCAACTTCATTCTCACGCAACTGCTAGGATGACCTGCTGCATATTCACCGTGCTGAGTGACGACTTATTCATCAGTCTTTGCTTTGGCCACAACGCTGCTCAACAGCAACTGGACGGGGTTTCACGTCAAGACACGCCAGCTGTTTTAAATTAAGCAATCAAGTGTGGTGCTATATGATTATTCAGTGCATTATATTTTCAGTGCAATCCATCCCCAATTAGAAAAGCTGTCAACACTCCCGTTTAGTATAGCCAGGAAATGGGTTCGAATCCCCTGGACTGCAATTTTTTTTTCTGTTGGCATCACAAGGTTCCAGGATCGAATCCTGATTTCTTCAAATTATTATTTTTTCTTCAAATTATTATTGATGATGGCTCTCTACAGAAACAATATAATTTTCACCAAGCACTTGCGCGTACAACCTATTTAAACACCCACCCACCACAACCCCCACACGGAATATGATGTCCTATACCCCCCGCTTCTGCACAGCACACACTGGGGAGACCCCCCCCCAATTCCCCCAGTGGGCTGGTCCGCGTCTGGAGCGGGATGACTATCTGCTTGGACAGGACTTCATCATCGGCGGGTTGGAGGAGGAATGCAGAATAATTGCAATCTTCCGCGGGGAGGTCGACGACGAGTGGTCCATCCTGTTCGACTGGAATGATCTTGAAAGCACCCTCGTGATCAACCACTTCTGGGCCGAGGTGTGGTACGACCACGAGGACGAGAGGATCCACTGCCTCGTACGGAGGTGCGTCGTTGCTGCTGACGGTGGAGAGCGCCAAACGATCTACGGCCCGAATCCAACCCAGCTCTACTACAGGGTTACCCCCATCATGCGCACGCTTGCTGACCTGGCAGTGCGGCTAGAGGTCGGCTCATGGGACCACCATTGCGACGAACACGCGACCGTGAGCCTCGACGCCGAGCGCGCCCGCAGCAGGGAGAGCAAGCCGCCCCCGTACTCCCAGCGCAGAAGGAGGGAGGCGGTGGCGATGGCGCTGCACTTACGGCTTGGGAAGCAGAGCCTGCTTGGCAGTCTGGGCGAGGACATTCTGTGCGAGCATGTGTTGCAAGGGCTGTGAAGCACGGACTAGTTTTTGCTGTTGTGTTTATCACTTATCCCACAGAAAAAGGAAAGTAAGCCATCATTAAAAGACACTTGGCTTGATCCTTCCCAACAGATAACTGGCCTTTGCATTCAATACATCAAAATAAACTCTTCCCGACATTCAGTTGAACAGCTGTCTGTTCTGAAGAAAAAAGTATAAAAAGACTAAAAGAAAAATAATTATAAAGCCACCGAAAAATGTATCACTCGCAATTTGTCGACACCCTAACTCAGGCGCTCAAATCAGCCACAAACAACGACCCCCGCTTCGGGGTGGGAGTCACGGAAAAGGGCCGTCATATCTACATCACTCCCATCCGCATCAACGCGCAGAGCATGAGCCCGTATGCGCATTACTTTGGGGAGAACCTGCTGCTGGCAGTGATGCAGGGCCAGTTCCCATTCGACCATGAAAGGGGGTGGCCGTACAGAAAGCTTGAATTCAATGAAGAAAACAGAAACGACAACAGCATGAGGAGGAGGGCAAGATTCCTGCTGCACCAGTACACTCTGCTTCCGCCGTATAGCTGGAATTCTTCCTTCGACGCTACTACTTCTGCCAGATTCACAAAGACAGACATATGCCAATTCCTCGACAAATGGAACTGTGATACCAATGACACAGCCAGATTGAGGAACGGGAAATCGCTGGCGCTAGGAATCACAGCAGTGCCGGTTTTCGAATGCGACTATGCCCAGATGGAGATCACCCCGGCAAACGCTCGAAAGTACCTCAAATTCTGGGCCCTGCGCGCATACTCGAAAGAATTCAAGCCATGGCCGCACAGCGATGCCAGCATCATCAGGGACACGATCGGGTGTGCTTGGATGGAACTGATGCCAATGAAGGTGAAGAGGAGTGTCCAGATGTGGCTGCAAAACGGCCAAAGTATTACCCTACTTCCGGCACGCCAGGAAAGGTGCTTCGTGCCGCCGAGAAATACCAGCCAGGAGAACATGCTACAGATAGTGGAATCCGCGCTCCTGGCCTGCGTGCTCTTCTACGCGGAGCGCACCATGGCAGCGGTGCAGTCCATGCATCCCCGTCTCGGCGCCAAATCCCGACTCCACGCGCTGGATCCAGCCGTCATGCAGATGATTATTGACGAGACATACCGCAACGACGCTGATCTGCTGTCGTCTGTCCTCACGGTGGAAGAGGCGCGTATCCTGTCTCCGAGGATCATCTCAGAATCGAGGAAGGAGACTTGAGGCGAAAGCGGGGTCCACTGACTTCCGGCCCCGACACACGAAAGCTGTGCATTTGTTGCTCCCTCATGAGCGGTTCAATGAAACTAGTTTGCCTGTCTGAGAGATGAACCTGGACAAGAACGGTATTCAGATGGAAACACACAAGTTTTACTTCCCGTTGAACGCATTGGGCTAATTGTTTACTTCTTTTCAAGCTCACGGTCGACTAGCGCCAAAACACCAGTGTAGTAGTAGTAGTAGCAGTGCATCCGTCAGCTGAACAATCCTCACCGGGACGACGGGGTAATAATAGATTGGCACACATCGAGCCTCCCGAGCACGTACTCCACGAGGGCCTCGGGGTACCCGATCGACACGCTCTTCCTGAACTTCGGCGGACAGTTGAACACCAGGTGCAGCGGCCGATTCTCGCACAGCCACACGCCCTCCGCCTGGGCCTGCTGCGCAGTGTGCACGAGAAACGCGCGCTCGCGGCGGGAGAGCCTTCTGAAGCGCAGTTTGTCATCGGCGACGACACTCTTATCGTACAGCGCAGGCTGCCGCTTGCAGAGGACCGACGCGAGCGAGTGCAGAGCGGGGTAGTCGGGGACGGACGCGACCTCCGTCTTGATGCGACAGAAGTAGCCGGGGTCCTGTCCTCCCGCAACCACTCCCCACATGGACGGCGGAACCTTCACCGCCATACGGATCACCAGCCCGTGGCACGCCGCGTTCTGCTCCCTACGGATGGCGTCCGCGAGGCGTTTGGCGGAGGCGGGGGGGAGGGAGAATGTACGGGGTGTAGTAGTGGTAGTAGCAGTTGGCATTAGCAATGGTGATTAATATGATGTGGAACACTATTTATATAGTGGAAAAAAATCACCAGTCATTTTTTGAACAGATTTGGTGCATGACATATAAATGTTGGTTATTGCTGCTGTCTTTTCGTGTATGTCAGACAACACCCTCCCCCTCCACAGAATGTTGCTAATAATCAACAAACGATTGACATCATTTGTACATGGTTTAGGAAATATGAACAATGGAGATGATGAGACTGTCTGGTTAGATGTTCAGCCTACATCAAAAAAAGGGAAAGTTATAATGAGTTCTTCGAAAAAACAACCTATGGTTTTACAGTAGGTAGTAATTGGAAATACAATGAAATACGGAAAAGAATAACTTTTGACATACCAAATCAACTCCATTATACTGATCCTGAATCCCTGAAAAACGCAAAACTATCAGACAAGACTACGAGCATCAGATCATGGCTTATACGCCTGGAAGACGATGATACCAAAAATCTATACATAGCAATTCGTCCTTATTCCACGATGGATTGTGCACAAGATACCATAGTGAAATATGGCATATTGTGTGACATCATTGAACGGAAAACAGTAATAAAATTGCCGAATGACGAACACACTGATACACATATAACGTGGGATGTTTTAAGAGAGAAAGCAACCGCAAACAAAGCACTGAGACTTTGCAAAAAAAGCGAAAAGACACGTGATAATGACATGTATACCTTCAAAACTGTACGATTTTCAACATCAAAAACATGCAGCCTTGAATTCTCGATAGGAACATACCCAGACATGATCAGTGCTATATTGACATTTCAAGTTCAATCTCTCCCTGAAGCCATCATAACAACACCACCACATTCACCCCGCGTAAATACTGGCTGTGAATGAAGCACACCATCGAAGTAAAACTACTCATCATCCGCCGGCTCCCTGGCCACGAAACCGAACGGGACGGCGAGGTCGTGGTGGTGGGAGGGTGAGGAGGGTGTTGTTGACGAATAGTAGTACTTACTGGGCTCACCGCCCCTGATTTCCTCATCAGACTCCGGATCGCTGTGGACCTTGTCAGTAGTCTCACAGAACGTGTCGTCCATGTCGCCAACATACAGATTCTCGCGCATGAAGGTCTTGAGAAAGCGGTACTTGCGCTTGAAATGCCTCGCCTTGCGCTGGACGCGCTCGAGGAGGGCCAAAGTAGCATCCGCCGGCAGCCGCATCCGCAGGTCGCGCACCTCCGCCAGCGCCTCGTCGCGTTCGCGCTCGAACTTGGCGGCCTTGGGCAGCGCCTCGCCCGTATGCGGACACACCTGCGGCAGGCCGGTCTCGTCGTCGAGGACCAAGAGGGAGTAGTACTTGCGCTTGAAGAAGTCGGCCCACTTCTCCCCATCCCCCATGTAGGCCTCGGCGACCTGCGCCTTGAGCGCGCTGATCTCGGCTTGGAACCTGCGCTCCAGCTGCTGCATCTCGTACCGGTGCTCCAGCTTCACGAAGTAGCTCGACGGGTGGCCGGCGCACTCCTCCTTCCACCGCCGGAGCTCGCACAGCTCGGGGTCGTACTGCTGCTTGTACTGCTCGATGACCGCGCGGCTCTTGGCAAGCTCGGCCAGGGCAGATTGCTCACGCCCGCGGTACTTGACGAGGGTTGCGCTGGTTTCTTTGGAGCTTTCCAACTGAAGAGGACAAGAAAAAAATAAAATGTAAAAAATTTCAAATGTAATCTCCACAACTTGAAGGAGGAAAAAGACATCACACCTGTGCTGACAGTAAGTCATTCAGCCGACTGAGCCCCTCTGACTCCTCAAGGTGTTGTTTCAACTTCAGCACCTCAGCCTCCAGTGTGCGGATCTGCTTCAGTTTATCGTCCTCGCTCGTAGTAGTAGTAGTAGTAACCTCCTCCTCAACCACTGCCTGCGCAGCACGCGACACCCTGAGCCTCTGCTTCTTCTGCGCCGCCGCTGCTGCCTGCTCCTCGCACGTCTGCCGCAGCCACTTGGCTTCCTCCCGCGCAAACAGCAGCTCGTCCGCCATCCGGTGCACAGACTGCCGCGCGTCGTCGAGCGCTTTGCTATAGTGGGGATGGGAGGATGAATCATCACCACAAGAAGAAGCCTCCTCCTCCACAATACGAACCACCGTACGGCTTGCCAGCTCGGCCTTCAGCTCCCCAATCTCCTGCCTGCACCGCTCCAAATCCGCTGCCAGCGCCAGCTTGATCCTGGTGTCGGATGCCATGCGCGCTTTGAACCCTGACATCCGCAGGCGGTGTTGCTCTCCTGCTGTGTGATGATGATTTGATCCCACCCTTCTGTCCGATGCGTGAACTCCTTTTCCTGTGTTAGTAGTAGTAGTAGTAGTAGTAGTAGTAATATCAGCCGAGACCTCTTCTTCTTCGGCCATTATCATCACGGTGCCTCCTTCTTCTTCACTTGGCTCGCTGTGCTTGATTATTACATCTGCTGACATTATCAATGAATCACTCTTGTTCATCATATCATCACATGCAGCAATTTCCTTGCATAGTACCCCAAGTGCAGTAGAAGTAGTGATAGTAGCTGCAGCTGTTTTTGAAGCAACGCCGTTATTATTCTGATCCTCAGCAGCAGTATGATGATCTGTGTTTCTTTGGAAAAAATTGCACAGAAGCAGCAGCCCTTTCACACGGGGATTCCCTTTGCTTCCAGAAGTGCTTTTGTCACAATGAAGTTGATCCCCTGCAGAAGAACCATCACTGGTCCACATAGAAAACAAAGGATCATTTCTGTGCATGTGTTCCAGCAGAATCCGAAAGCAGTGATCATCTTCCAGACGTTTGACAGCAGTAGCTGAATCAACAATAAAACAATGACAAAAATCATGATGATTGTTGGATGTGGTAAGGGTAGAAGCAAACCCATCATCACAATCATACCCACAACTACCGCCATTAGTAGACCTCTGCTCGTACCCGTACACCGTCTGGCACACGATCCCATAGCGCTCCGCCGCGAACTGGATGAAATCGTTGATCGACGTGATGCGCCGCTTCTTCACCAGGTGCACCAGCGTGTACTTCAGCGCGCGGTCCGTGGTGCTGTAGCACTCGTCGATATCCAGCCGATCGGTGCCGTACTCCTCGAACATGGCGCGGTTGATGGTGCTGTTCCCTGTAGTAGCACCGTACACGAACATCCAAATGTACTTCTGCGTCGCGCGGCGGGTGCGAATGATTGTTGGTGCAGTTGTTGGTGAAGTGCTGGAAGCAGTGGTAGTAGTAGTAGTAGTGGAAGTACTGCTAGATGATGTACTAGTAATCATTATCCTATGCTTCTCCTTGTAGTTCTCCTCCTCCTTGTTCACGTTATTGTGCAGTGTGTGCTTCTTGGCCATTGAAATCTGCAGAGAAAATCATTGGAAATCATCATCCCATGATCATATTACTACATCAGCAGATAATAATGCACTAGTGATGGTAAAAATAAAGAATACCTGAATCGCTGAAGCAGGAGAAAGAGGTCCAGTTGAACAGATGACAGAAGAAGAAGAAGAAGACACTACTGGGATTTCATCAGACTGCATCGTGGTTTATTGTTGTGAGGATGTGTCAACTACTTATTTGCACAAATGGCTTTGAATTTAAAAGTGTTTTATAAATAATAATAGTGTTCTGCATCCTTCTTTCTCTACAATGAAATACACAGTGTACAATGAAATTATAATTATTCCTCTATTAATGCAAATGTGAGCAGCCATTATTATTATCACCACGCCTGATTACCACATCATTCACGCAGCAGCTCTTGTTCCACTCCAGTGCCAGGCTTGGATCGACAGGCACATCCTTGGATTTACCGCCGCAAACAACAACAACGATGACCACGTCGCCAACTAGTTCCCTGTTGATTAGAGGTTCAGCTGCTCCTTCTGGCCATCATTATTATTGTTCTTCTGGGCCAGCCCCGTTCTTCCAACGTATCATTGTGCAACACCTGCGCATACTACTGCATGTTGTTATTATTATAATTGCTATGATCGTGGGTTACCCGAGAAAAACGGTGCTTCATCCAGCTTATACGCGCCCTCAAATGATAATAATAGTAGTATGGAACGAAATACAGACAGAGTTATCAACCAAATGTGATGCCTGTAGCATTTACCAATACAGGAGGATGAGTGACACACTCCACAATGTTCACACAATGGGCGCGAATGAATATCCATCGTGTAGCTGCTGCTCTGCCCTACACATTCATGTATTCATCATGGTCTGGATCCATATACACACAGAAATGCAGTCCCATGGGTCTCCAGCATACAACATGCTATCCTATGATGGCACTATCCAGGATGTGTGATATCTCCTGTAGTGTTCATGCAATGAATGTAAATGAATACTCAACGTGTAGCTAGCACTCTGCTCTATTCATTGGTGTATGCATCATAACATGGGACGAAATACAGACAGAGTTATCAACCAAATAGTCTCTAGCCTATCACATCATGATGCTCTGTTGGTAGCATCTACTAGCAGTCCATGATGAGTGATACACCCCATGATGTTCATACAGCAACTGCAAATATGTGTGTACAGCATGAAGCTGGTACTCTGCTCTATCCATCCACGCATTCATCGTCTCTTGATTCCATCTACAAGTAGAGATATTCTCCTGCTGGCTTCCAGCATGTGTCCTTGTTGCATATGGACACAAGAAAAGTGGAGCCAACCAAATTAAAACTTTCAAATTTTCCTGAAATTCAGCCGAATTCCAATTATAAATTGGCTCTCCCGCGGACTCGGTCTCAGAAATTTCAGGATTCTTTACCCAGTGGTCACGGCGGGCACGAACTTTACCCTTTAAAAAGAAATAGTTATCCAATGAACTACCAGCACGCGCTCCTGTTTTTTTAATGCACTTGACCACATTTACACCTAGACATTCCAGAAGCCATCAAACAAAAAAATATTTCACCGATCCGAGGTTCGGAAATCCGCAAGAGAGAGAGAGAGAGAGAGCGAGAGAGAATGTACTACTACTAGGACGAGCATACTGGTAAGTGGAATATCCTGAT
>CAYQOJ010000073.1:5474-13217 GCA_964419105.1 uncultured Methylococcus sp. | reverse complement strand
TGCAGCAGGGCTTCGGATCTTGTCACCGGATTTGGGGTCGGTGGTTGATGCCTCTGCACCGTTTTTGGAGACGGTAGCTGTCACGCCAAACTTTCTTCCGGGGGTACTGGCCTTGACATCGAAATAGAGGCTGGCGGCAGCACCATTCCCATCGTCATAGCAGGTGATGAGCCAGCTTTGTGTTGCGTAAGGGGAAGAGGCCAAGGCCCCGCCTTGATCGTGACCGTAACTCAGTCCGGTGGATCCAATGAGAAGACTGAAGGCAAGGGTTGTTAATCTAAAGTTTCGAGACTTCATTTATCGGCTCCGGATTCCGGTAGGAGGGCTACCGGGAAGGTCATTCTATACAAAAAGGGGGGCGTGAATGCCCCCCTCTTCGCATCGTCGATTCAGGATCGAGGATTACTTGCCCTTAGTCCAGCCCGGGAAGGGAAGACCGTTATCGATTTCGGCAATGCTCGGCATGACAACGAGATCATAGTCGCCGTAGGTCCTGTCCTTGCAGTTGTTCGGGTAGGGGTTCTTGGTGGTGTCGCGAACCAAGAGGGTGTAGTTGATCCAGAAGTTCTCGTTCACACCGTGTCCTGCGACGAACTTGCTTGTCGGGCCACCGAACCAGAAATTTGCCGCGTGGGGATCGGTCTGGGTCGCCGTGTTCTTGATGGTACAAATATCGGCGCCTGCCGGACGTACGATCAGCTTACGTGCGCAGCTTGCGGGGCTAAAGGCCGGCAGAACAGTCGGCGCATTGATGATGTCGTTGACATAGTTCACCTGGATTTCACTGGCAAAGGGAATGCCGAAATTGGCGGTCGCGCTCAGCGCTGCGGTCTGGTAGGGCGTGAACTTCGGGTTCTTGGCCCAGAAGCCGGGCGCACCGTTCCGGTGAAGTTCAAAGATCTTGAAGTAGGCGTCATTGCCCTGCGGCGTGATCCAGCTGCCGAGGTTGCTTATGCGTGCCGCACAGGTCACATCCGTACACAGGTGATCTGCGAGGTTGGCCCGGGTTCCGGTGCCCGCTGCCCAGGCGGCGTTCTTGTAGTTTGCCTTCTGGCTGGAATTCGGGATGGTGGCTACGGAGGGCTGGGTGGTTGATCCCGTACAGTTCTTGCCATCGACGTCGCAGCCAGTGCTTGCAGGGGCCGGAGCCGAACCATCAGCCCCCGTAGGCCAAACCCAGGAAACGGCTTTAACCTGCGAGGTCTTGGGATTGCTGTAGGTCCCCGCTTCATCCGAACAGCCATGACCGATTCGGAAGCCATCGACAATGTAGCCGCGGCTTGCGTTGGTCGTGGAAGTTGCTGAGGTGCTGGTGGTGACGGCGCCCGTTGCGGGGCTGGTGGTGGTCACCGGACCACGAGTGGTAAAGGTCATAGCCACGTTGCCTTCTACCATGCTGGGATGGGCGCCGGCTTCCAGGCTGATGACGGCGGTCATGAGGGGCGCCAGTGCTAATAGCTTTTTCATTCATTGTCTCCTTGATTTGTTTTCTTTGATGCATTGATCGCTTGGGGCAAAAATAATGCTCGCATCGTTTAAGCATAAAACATACCAAAAACGTCGGGCTTTTTGGTTTTGGCACAGAGCGGTTTCTGTCTCTTATCCAAGGCTATGAATCTAAAAGATATTCTTCGGATTCTCTTTGGTGGTTTTCCAGCCTGATGGAGATCTCTCTCGTGAAATCGTCTTTATTTGGATCGGAGTGTTTCTGAGCGACTGTGGGATATGCCTCACGTTATCAGGATGAGTCTTTCTCTTCTAAAGGCGAAAATAGAAACGCCCCGCATCGGCGGGGCGTTTCAGCATTGATATGGGGGGCGGCAGAGGCGGCCCCCCATGTGTTAATGCTTTACTTGGCGCGCTTGCCCCAAACCAGCGGGAGGTTCAGGTCGACGTCGGTGTTGGAGGGATACACGATGACGTCATAGCCCTTGCCACAGTTGGCGGGTAGCGGGTTAGCCTTTGCTGAGCTTGCACCACCCGTGCCGGAGGGAGCTGCCCCCGGGTTGGTGCCCAACTGGTCACGCCAGAGGGTCAGGGTCGCCGGGTAACCAGTCAAAGGCTTGGAGCCTGCGGCCGGATTGCCTGCGTCAACCGGGGTGCCGACGGCGTCCACGTTGCCGTAGGGGAACTTGGCGGTAGTATTCGGAATCCAGAGGTCCGCTGCGGCATTTTCCTTGGTCACGGGCCACTTGTTGAGCTTGCAGACGTCAGCGATCGCAATCTTGACCTGAAGGCTTCGTGCGCAAGAGGTGGACAGGGCGTTGATCACACCCACCTTGAAGGGTTGTTCGGTGTAGGCGCTAGTGCCTGGCAGCTTGAAATCATTGGCGGGATTTTTGCTGTACCAGCCAAGTACGCGGCTTTCAATGGTGGTGTCGTAGTTGATGGTCGTGTTCTTCCAGCCTGCCTGCGGGAAGACCGGACGGATCAAGTCGCCCACGCTTTGAAGCGGCGTGATGGCACCAGTGTGATCGGCAGCCGTAAAGTCATTCAGGTTGCCATTCGAGGTGAGGATGTTACCGGTCGCCACATCCTTGAAGACGATGGTTGGGCTGAAAATCGGCAGCGCCACGCTCTGAGCAATGATCGGGAGGCGTTTACCGGTGGATTCTTCCAAACAGCCGTGGCCAATCTGGAGGTAATTCATAGAGCCTGAGCCGAGATAGGCGGGTACCGTGGTGAACACGGTGGTGTGCGCGCTGGCAAGCGTGCTCATGCCGGTGAGGGTGGCTGCGGCGATCGACAGGGCTGCCGTCCGTGCTGAAAGCTTAAACATGTTGGTCTCCAATTCTTTCGATTGTTGGCTAAGTTCGTGTCCATAAGTCCCATGGGGCAGGGATATGTCACGGATCCATCAAGATCCCACGGGTTTTAGCAGATACCATGCCAAAAGATTGATTTTTGAGGGTGGGGGCAGAAAACGGCCTTCTTCTCGCGCTTTGAAGTGCTTCTGTGAGGCTCAAATAGGCTGCATAGCTTCTTGATTCGGAGCGCAATAACTGCAGGGTGTGGGATATGGCTCACCTCTTGCGGGATTTAACGGATTGCGCGTCTCTTTTTCTTTGGGCGATTGGGTCGGTTCAGGCATCGTGGTCTCCCAGAAGGGGTTGGGGGATACCCGCGGTATAGGGTCAGGGCCTTCCTGATAAGTCGGGAATTTGGAGGTGTTGGAAATGCCTGAAAAACGTCTTGGCATTGATCCTGCAAGAAGGGGATCAGCAATCGTCATGCCCCTGAGGCCCTCTCATCCGAGAGCAAGGGTGTGACGACTGCGAATTGACAGGGGTAAGACTGCCCCTGTGTCAGTGCTCCGTGAAGCTTTGCGCCTCCCTAACGGGAGGCGCTTTTTTTATCAAGAATGAACCTTGTGACAACGCGCCTTTTGCCTTTTTTGTACCGATGGGCCTTCAGCCCTGTCCCTTGCCCGGTTTGCGGCTCACCCGTGGAACTTCAGGGATTTGAAGTGAAAGGACCTGAGGGAAAAAACATGGCGGTGTGTAGCCCGAGCTGTCTTCGATGGTCTTCCAACCGAAGGCGCTGAAATTCAGCGTAGCGCATAATTCAGCGCAATCCCCATAAAAATAGAAGCACCAAACCAGTTGTTGTTAAGGAATGCTTGAAAACACTGGGTCTTTTCCCGATTTCTAATCAGCCATTGCTGATAGCCAAAAAAACCGAGTCCCCCCAATAATCCTGCGTGATAGAGGTCACCCAGTCCTGCATTCTGGCCTGCTTGATAGAGTAGTCCGAGCATGAGAATTTGGAGCGCACCCATGATCAGTCGGTCCTTTTGGCCAAAAAGAATGGCGGTCGACTTGACCCCGATGCGAAGGTCATCATCGCGGTCCACCATCGCATACATGGTGTCGTAGATCAGCGCCCAGATTGCGGTGGCCGCGAATAGAACCCAGGCATCCATGGGTATTTCATTAGTCTCGGCAGCAAAGGCCATGGGAACTGCCCACCCAAAGGCAATGCCAAGGTATGCCTGAGGAAGATACGTTAGGCGTTTGGTGAAGGGGTAGCTGGCCGCAAGAAAGGCGCCTGGAAAGGAAAGCGCGATACTGAGGGTATTGAGTTGCAGTACCAATATAAAGGCGGTGAGAGTAAGCCCGACGAAAAGCCAGAGGGCTTCACGGGGGCTGACTTCGCCAGCGGCTATGGGTCTTAAGCGGGTGCGCTCGACATGGGGATCAAAGTCACGATCCGCATAGTCATTGATCACGCAGCCAGCAGCTCGCATCAATACGGTTCCAAGGGCAATGGCCAGGATGGCTTTGATCGAGGGGTGGCCGTTGCCTGCGATCCAGAGTGCCCAAAGGGCAGGCCAGAGCAGCAGCAAGATGCCGATGGGCTTGTCGAAGCGCATCAGTCGCCAGTAGGCATTGAATTTGGACGGTTTGGCGCTGACGGACATCTTATGCTTCCGGATTGAGGAGCTCAGGCAGGAAAAACTCTGCGACCAAAAGGGGAAAAGTTTGGCTCAGGGTGTAAAGAGAGCGTCGTCCCATCACCGATTTGACCTCCCATGGGCTTCGAAGAGGGACTCGGGTCCACTCCAGTGTCCTTCGGCCCAGTTCAGGGTGCGTAAAAAGGATTTCACCCAAAGGCTGGTTCCCCAGACGGGATAGTCTGGGGTCAGCATAGTTCACGGTATCTTGAGGGATGATGCTGCGGGCAAGGATCACAGGGGATGGACCTGCCATGAGCGCAACCTCCCGGATCACCGCCTTGGCACCCGGACGCAGCGCCAGAGCCATCCGCTCCTCAAGGTAAGGCGCCCCGATGCGCTGCTGCAAGAGAACGACACCAAATCTTTCCCCATAGCGACCTCGAAGTCTTTGGGTCAGGGAACCTGATTCCAAAAGCCAGGATTGAATATCCTCCGTCGGGTTTGGCTTAGGTGAAATGCCGCCCTGTTGTCCATGCCAGAGAGGCGGTGCCCCCAGAATCAGGCTTTTGATGGGCATGCCGGCATTTCCAGACCAATGAGTGGCAGGACCTGCCGCATATCCTTTTCATCAATTCGCTGCATGGCTTTTTCGCGCACGATGGGTTTCGCATTAAAAGCAATGGAAAGCCCGGCAACCGCCATCATCTTTAGATCGTTGGCCCCATCACCAATGGCCACGGTTCTCTCGAGCGGTATGCCAGTTGCCTCGGCCCACTGGATCAGGGTCTGGGCTTTCACCTCCGCATCGACAATCTCGCCAAGCACCTTACCCGTCAGATGCCCTTCGTGTATGGCCAGTCGGTTGGCTTTCCAAAAATCAAGGCCCAAGGATTCGGCGAGCGGATCCAGCACCTCATGAAAGCCCCCAGAGACCACACCGATGAAGCCCCCGGCGGCTTTAACCGCCTGAATCAGGTCCGGAACGCCTGACGTCACGGTAATCTGGTGTCGGACCTCATCGAAAATACCCGTCGGCAGCCCTTCAAGGGTCGCAACCCGTTCCTTGAGGCTTTCTGCAAAATCGAGTTCTCCCCGCATCGCACGCTCGGTGATCGCCGCGACTTGGGCTTCGACACCGGCATAAGCGGCGAGAAGCTCGATGACTTCATTTTCGATCAGCGTGGAGTCGACATCCAAGACGACCAGGCAAGGCTGTTGCATAGAAGGGCTCTTGTTTCTCTGAGTCAGATTCCGCCGCCAAGGTCGAAAAGCTCCTGGCGGGGTTGTCCTTGGCTGACGTTGCTGTTGGGCGGTATGCTTCGGGTCAGCCAGACATTTCCGCCAATGGTTGAGCCCTTTCCGATGGTGATTCGACCCAAAATCGTGGCGCCTGCATAGACCACCACGTCATCCTCAACGATCGGGTGACGGGCATGACCTTTCAGCAGCATGCCATTCTCATCCGTTGGAAACCGCTTGGCTCCAAGGGTTACATGCTGATAAAGGCGAACCCGCTCGCCGATGATGCAGGTTTCACCGATCACGACCCCCGTGCCATGGTCAATGAAGAAGCTGGGACCAATTTGGGCGCCGGGATGAATATCGATGCCGGTCTCGGAATGGGCAATCTCGGAAATCATCCGGGCAATCAAGGGCAGTCCGAGCAAATAAAGCTCATGCGCCAGTCGATGGTTAATGACGGCAGAAATGCCCGGGTAGCAGACGAGCACTTCATCGACACTGCGCGCCGCCGGGTCTCCTTCATAGGCCGCTTCAAGATCGGTATCCAGCAGTTGGCGAATCTTGGGTAGTGTTTTGACAAAACGCTGAACCCGGTTGATGGCCTCCGCTTCAATTTCCCCTCGTCCAGAGAGGGCTCGTCCTTCCTGTTCGGCCGTGAAGCGCAGCTCCCTTTGAATTTGTCCTACCAGAAGCCGCATGTTGGCATCCAGAAGGTGCCCGACGTAATAGTCGACGCCTTCGCGCGTTTGCTCACCGGTTCCCAGCCGATTGGGAAAAAGTGAAGTGGCCAACCCCGTTACGATTTCTTTGAGGATGGGTCTTGCAGGAAGCCGCGGTGGATTATCACTGCGTTGTCTCAAAGCGAGCGAATGCTCACGCAGTTCGCGAAGTTCAGCAACGACCGGACCAAAATCAAGGTGCAGTGCGTCGTGGGAATGCGTCATAGTCCTTGAATCCTTGGAACAGTGAGAGCCCTTAGAGCGAAATACCCTTCTCATCGAACAGTCCCTCGAAGAGGGCGGTCGAGAGGTAGCGCTCGCCGGAGTCGGGAAGGATGACGACGATGGTTTTGCCGGCATAGGCTGGATCCTTGGCCAGTCTCAGGGCTGCCGCGGCTGCGGCGCCACAGGAGATGCCGGCGAGGATGCCTTCCTCGCGCGCCAGACGGCGAGCCGTTTCGATGGCCTCCTCATTGGAGACGCGTTCGATGGCATCGACCAGATCGAGATCGAGGTTGTCGGGAACAAAACCTGCGCCGATGCCCTGAATCTTGTGAGGGGAGGGCTTGAGGGGTTCGCCGGCCCGTTTTTGGGTGAGGATGGGGCTGGCTTCAGGTTCGACTGCCACGGAGGTGATGGCCTTGCCTTGGGTTTTCTTGAGATAGCGGGTGACACCGGTGATGGTGCCGCCGGTTCCAACGCCTGCGACCAGGACATCGATCTTGCCTTCGGTGTCTTCCCAGATTTCAGGGCCCGTGGTGGCTTCATGGATCGCCGGGTTGGCGGGGTTCTTGAACTGCTGAAGGAGGACATAGCGGTTCGGATCGGAGGCTGCGATTTCTTCGGCCTTGGCGATGGCGCCGGGCATGCCCTTGGCGCCTTCGGTGAGGACGAGCTTGGCGCCATAGGCAACGAGGAGCTTACGGCGTTCGATGCTCATGGTCTCAGGCATGGTCAAGGTGAGGGGAATGCCCCTGGCTGCAGCGACGAATGCGAGCGCGATACCGGTATTGCCACTGGTGGGTTCGACGATTTCCTTTCCGGGTCCGAGGAGCCCTTTTTTCTCGGCATCCCAGACCATGGCGGCGCCGATCCGGCATTTGACGGAGTAGGCGGGGTTGCGGCCTTCGATTTTGGCAAGGACCGTGGCGCCGGCGCCATCGGTGATGCGATTGAGGCGAACGAGGGGGGTGCGTCCGATCGATTTTGAATTATCTTCAAACCAGTGGGTCATGGGGAGGGCATCCAAAAAGCAAGAAATGAGGGGCCTATTCTAATGGCGAATCTCCACCCACGGCGGTCTGGATTTCAGTCCTGCGAAATTTATTCGAACCCACTTACCTGCTTTTGCCACGAGAATTTCTTGCCCCGGATGCGCCTAGCCCA
>CAYQOJ010000073.1:0-5437 GCA_964419105.1 uncultured Methylococcus sp. | reverse complement strand
GTGAAAAATGAGTCCTTGCTTCATGCCCGTTGCAAAAGATTGTCATGATGACTCCACTGGGTTGAGCTATCGAACTAAGTTAAGACGATCAAGGCCCGCAAGGGTGAGATGGAATTCTGTAGCCCTGATTGCCAGGGTGTTCCTCGCGATAAAACTGATGAAGATCAGTTCATGGAATCATGAGGATACGATTAAATCGGCAATCAACGCATTGAGCATCCTCGAATCCTTGGAATAATGACATCGATGCCGGATTGCCGGGTTATAGGAGTTTTCGATGATTCGATGGATTCTGTTTTTAGGCGCGCTGGTTGTGGGGACCCCTTCGTGGGCAGATCCCGAAGGTTGGGGTGGATGGGGGATGTTTGCTCCTCCCATGGTGACTGTCACGCCACCGGCCATCATCCTGCCTCAGGTCAACATCAGTCCAGCCCCTCTTTGGGGGCCGCCCCCCGTGGTTTATTACGGACCCCGCTACGGATACGCGCCTTATGGCTATTCAGAGCGACATCATGGCCATGGTGGACATCACCGACACCATGACCGTGACTGAAGTCAGAGCAGCTATGAATCCCCTAAGGCGTCAAGCCGATAGCCAAACCCGCGTACGGTCTTGATCAATTTGATCGCGTGGCCCTCATCGATCTTTTTTCGTAATTGGCGGATATAGACGTCAACGACGTTGGTCAGAGGGTCGCTGCTGTAGCCCCACACCTGTTCAAGGATGCGGGCCCGGCTGACGAGTTTCCCTCCGGAAAGCATGAGCAGTTCAAGAAGGTTGTACTCCTTGGCGGTGAGTTCGATAGGGAGACCTGCTCGAGATACCTCGTGAGTTTGCCGGTTGAGGAGGAGATCTGCGATCTCAAGTGACTGATTTTCCTCGCCATATTCCATACCAGCCCGACGAAGCAGGGCCTCGACTCGGGCCAGAAGCTCCTCAAAGGAAAAGGGTTTCGTCATGTAGTCATCGGCACCCGACTTCAGTCCCTTGACCTTGTCGGGGATGGCATCTCGTGCGGTCAGCATCAGGATAGGTGTGGTGACGCCTTCGGATCGAAGCTGTTCGCAAACCTGCTGACCATTGATATCCGGAAGCCCGATGTCCAGAAGTATGGTGCGAAACTGGGGGTCACGCCCCGCCAAGAGTCCTTCGCGACCGGTGGGCATGATTTCGACCAGGTAGCCTTCGGCTCTCAGTCCACGACTGACAAAATCAGCGATTCTGGGGTCGTCTTCAATCATGAGAATTTTGCGAAGACCTTGGGCGGAGGCGTTCATGGGATTGTTCCGGGTCTAGGTGGGAGTCAGTGTTAGCAGGGGCAGCGAGGTCACGAAGGTCGATCCTCGATCGATCTCGCTATCGACGCAAATTTTGCCGCCATGCTGGGAGATGATGGAGTGAACCATGGCCAATCCAAGCCCTAATCCCTCCGGTTGAAGGTTTCGGGCGTTTTCCCCTCGAAATCGGCGCTCGAAGATGTGGCCAATGTCCTCGGCAGCAATGCCAATCCCCTGATCCTTGAGGGTAATGACCGCCCACTCGCCTGATAATGTGAGACTGAGCGCCGTGAGGGTTCCCTGAGGCGCATACCGACAGGCATTGTCACCCAGTATGAGTAGCGCCTGACGAAGCCGGTTAGGATCCCCAAGAATCCATGCAGGATGCTCTGGAAGCGTCAGCCGCGCATCGATTCCAGCGGCTTCGGCCAGAATCTTAAGGTCGAGATACACTTCGGATAAAAGCTCCTTAAGGTCAACAGGCTGATTTTTTGCCTCGTCGACATTCCGCGGTTCAGAGCGGGCCTCGGCCAGAAGATCGTGTACATGATCCCCCAATTGCACGGAAAGATCGATGATGCGCTGGAGGGCCTGACGGTAATCGTCAGTCGGGGTTTTGGGGTTTCTGAGTGCGATTTCGGCTTCGCCGCGAATCACCGTGATGGGCGTTCGAAGTTCGTGACTGATGTCCGCGAGGAAAGCCCTTCGATCTCGGTCCATTCGGCAGAGGTTCTGATTGATGTCGAGCAGCTCTTGGGTTCTCTCGGCTACCCTCGCTTCAAGGATATCTTGCCGTTCCTCGAGCGCTTCGCGCTGTTTTTGAATCTTTTCGGCCATCTGGTTGAAATGGCCGGCCAAGGTGCTGAACTCATCGTCGCCGGTCAATTGCACACGGGTGGAGAGGTTACCGTTGGCGATTTGTTGGGTTCCCGTCATCAGGGCGCGGATGGAGCGACTGAGGCGACGCGAGAGCAGAACCCCCCCGTAAAGGCTGATGAGCGCTGCGGCCGTACCATCCAGAATCGCGAGCCAGCGGGAGCGATCAATCAGGCTGTCGACTTCTGCTTGTGCCTTGGCGGCTTTCTCCTGATGTTCATGGAGGGCCTCATCAATCAGGGGCTGAAACTCCTGGTCAATGCGCTGGGCTGAGTAGTGCGCGAGCTGCTCTCTGGCTGCGGCATGTTGACCTTTCTTTCGAAGTTGCTCGATATCTTGGAACTGGTATCGGCTGTCATTCAAAAACGCGCCGAGTTTGGCAACGCGGTGGAGTTCATCACGGTCTTCTGGACGTTTCTCTGCAAGAGTTAAGGTGGCGTCACGAAGACTCCCAAGGGCCTCCATCAACCGATCACGATCCATGTTCTCCCCTTGGAGTGGTTGAAATGGATCGACCGTTAGACGTTCGATTTCGCTTTTAAAGTAGCGATAGGATTCATGGGCAAGGCGCTCATAGCGCTCATAGGCGGCTGCAGCATGCCGGTAGGCCTCAAAGTTACGGTTCACGTTTTCTGCGGCCCAATAGAGGCCCGCTGAGAGGGTCACCACAAAAAGAACGGCAATAGCGCTGACGACGGCCAGCCAGACTCTAAACATGTGATTAGGGTTTCAGAGCTCGGTCCATCGACTTTTCGAGATTTCTGAGCGCCTCGAGTTTCTTGCGAGCGACGTCATCCGGAATGGGCGCAGGTGGCGAAATTTTGGATGGATCGTCGATAACAGAGGCTTCTTTCTCGGGGCTTTCCAGTTTCCGACGGGTTCCATTGCCAGTGGATTTGGTTCGCGCCTTTTTCTGAGCTTGAAGTAGCGCGCTGCTTTGGTTTTCTTGCCGGAGGATAAGTTGCAGGCTGAGGCTGGCAAATGGTTTGAGATCGGCTGGGGTCTCGGAGTTTTCAGCAAGGGCCTTTAGCTTTTCCTGTAGGGCAGGGGAGGAAGTACAGTTCGGGAGAAAGATTTGGCCAGCGGCTTGATGCAAGGTCAGGCCTCGGGGGTCATGTTTTCGTTCCTTTTCAGAGAGATCCATTTCGCGGCAGACCGCAATTCTGGCTGAATCAGGGAGTGTTCCAAACCGGTTGGCAAATTCGACCAGTCCCTCGAGATCTGATCGCGAGTAATCGAAGAGGCTGGGAGCTGGCGGCGTTGGAAGCTCGATCTTTTTGGGCGTACAGGCTGAAAGACTCATCATCAGACTGCCCATCACCAGAGCGCCTGACACCTGAGAAGCTTGCAAGGCATTCATTGGATTGCCTCGTTGCCATGACCTAATCGACTTCATGAGCTCACGGATCATCATGTAAAGCGGGGGAGTGACTGTAACGTTTCGTCCAGGCGTAGATCAGAGCGATCAGAATCAGGGCGGATAAGAGCGCCATGCCATTTTGGATCTGGTAGTCCTTGAGCTGTCGCCTTGAAAGATTGACGTTTTTGACGAGAGCGCCACGCGCCTCGGCATCCAGCCGCATGGCAAGCGTCATGGTTCTTTCACTGAAATCTGCAAAGGCCTGGTCGAGACTCGGAGGCACGTTGGAGTGGCCCTCCAGGGCTTCCATCTGGCGATGAATCAAAGACTCCTGCTCGATCAGTTCCTGAACAATGAGGGTGACTTCAGGATCAAGGACCAGACGGGCCAGTTCGTCCATCGATTTCTGATAAGCCGCGCGCGATTTTTCATACGACTCTGTCTCATAGGGTTCCCGGATGCTGGGGTCTGAAAGCAGAATCACCAATCGGGCCTTACGCTCGAGTTCCGAGCTGCGCTGCAGAATGATGCCGATCAGTCGGACCTGTTCCGCTATTTGAACCTGAACCTCCGTGGCGGCGACAATCAGCCCCTCAGTCATCTGTCGGGCAGATATGACCGCATAAGCCCATAGAACAACACATAAGACGCCCCCGAGGATAACCGGGCTTCTGGGCGGGGGTTGCCAATCCAAACGATGCTTCATGCAGACATCTTTACACCACTTTACGATTCTTGAAATGGGGGATGGATTCGTTTTGATCCAAGAGATGCGATGGAACATGAGAGAGATACCGCAGGGAGCATGCTTCTGCCATGGCCTCAATTGAAGTCGAACGGCAGTCACCAAAGGGACGGTCGGGGTAGGTGATTTAAGGCTAGGTCTAAAGGGGGAGCTAAAAAAATCCTGCAGGCTCCGATGGCTCATGCCTGTCCTCCCCCGGATCAGTAAGAGGGGAGTCCAAGGTCCCTTTGATGATCTGGATTTCATCAAGGCGACAGAGTCTCGGACAGAAAGCCAAGACCTTATCGAGTTCCTGTCAAATGCTGGTTGAAGATCGAGCCTTGAGGGGGTGGCCGTTGGGTCGATCGCATTTCAGACAAGGACACGAGAAAGGTCTCACCGGTGGATGCCGAGTGGCACCGGCAAGCCCCGCTGGACATTCGGGGTATTGCCAAGGCCACGCTTATGGCACCTGCAGGAACACTTTGCCCGGGATTCATGCTAGCGGGACAAGATGAGAGGTTCCTGAGGCTAAAGATTAAGATTAGATGAAAATGACCTGGGCTTGCTGGTGATTGCCTAAGACTATCGCTGATAGATCGAATGCGGATGCACGATGCGGCTCAGGTAGCCTGCGATCAGTGCGCTCATGATCAGAGGAAAGACCAGATTGGCATCCAGGGTCATTTCAAAAATCATCAAGATGGCCATGATGGGCGCGTGAGTGGTGCCCGCCAGAAATGCGCCCATGGCGACGGCGCTGAAATAGACGGGATCGGCGCTAAGGTTGGGGTACCAGAGGCTCAAAGCTGCCCCAAAGAGCCACCCTGTGGAGGCGCCGAGCAACAGGGTTGTGGTGAAGACGCCGCCGATCGCACCGGAACCCACGGCAAGGAAGGTTGCGATGACTTTCATCCCAAGGATGCTGGCCACTTGGTTTGGGTCCTGCTGTTGACTCAAGAGGGACTCGACCACCGAGTATCCATTCCCCCAGACCTCCGGGGTTTTGAGGGATAGGAGACCGATTCCAAATCCTCCGAGCGCGAGTCTCAAGCTGACCGGCAAGTGCATCAGGTCAAATGCCTTCCGGCTCCATTTCAAGCCGACCAGAAAAAGTGGAGCTAAAACGCCACAAAGGACGCCCAGTATGAATAACGGCAGCAGGTCGACTTCTTGAGTCGCCATGATGTCTCGGCTGG
>CAYQOJ010000072.1:9772-13277 GCA_964419105.1 uncultured Methylococcus sp. | reverse complement strand
TTTCCTGGGCTACACCATGTGGGACTACGAGTCGGATGCTCCCCACATGTGGCCCAAAGAGCAGCGCTATCTCAACGCAGGACACGCTTCTTCAGGAACCGATGTGTCACCGGAACAGATAATGCTAGGCCTTGATGTAAAGCCGGAGCAGATCATTGGCGACGACAAGGCACGCGAAATTGCTAGCCACAACCCGGAAGAAGCAGCGCAGCGTGGTCTTTGGAGTGATCGCGAGTTCTTGAGTAAGGTCTGGGAGAATAACCCCAAGCTCAAGGACACCCAGTTCGCCGATTACCATGGCCATGGCTGGAATTTCCGGGCGATTTTCAAGCGAGATCGTGACGGAACGCTTCTCGACAAGGATGGAAACAAGGTCCAGGACACCGATCCTGCAAAGTTCCAAAAAGCGGTCCATCTTTCCTCGATCCACTTGGATCTCGGGATGCATTGCGTTGACTGTCATTTTGGTCAGGACTCGCACGGCAACGGCCATATGTACGGGGAAGTGGCCCAGGCGATCGAAATCGATTGTGTGGACTGTCATGGAACCGCGGACCGATTGCCGAACCTTCTGACCAGCGGTCCTTCTGCACCCCCGGGGGGCAGTGATCTGAGTGCGCTTCGGACCCAGGATGGTCGCAAGCGTTTTGAATGGCGTGGTAATGACCTTTACCAGCGCTCAGCTTTGTGGCCTGACCGCGAGTGGCGAGTAAAGCTCGTCAAGAATACGGTCAACCCCCAGCATAAGGACTACAACGCCAAGGCTGCCCGGGCGAAGACGGTTGCAGACGATCCTTCTCAGGAATGGGGGCCTGGAGTGGATCCTGCCAACTGGGCACACAAGAACGAAAAGATGACATGCTTTACCTGTCATAGCTCCTGGGCGACCAGCTGCGGTGGCTGCCATCTGCCGATTCAGGCGAACTGGAAGGCGCCGAAGCACCATTATGAAAGCAAAGAGACCCGCAATTTTGCGACGTATAACCCGCAAGTTGCCCGTGATGAAATGTTCCAGATCGGCAAGCATGGTCCTGCGAAGGGCGGTCGTATTGCTCCGGTTCGATCGTCATCGGCCCTGGTGCTCTCCTCTCGCAACGTGAACCGCGAGCTGATCTATATTCAGCAGCCGCCCATCGCGGCCAGTGGTTTCAGCTCTCAGGCATTTGCACCTCATTACCCGCATACCGAGCGTACGGTAGAGACCAAAACCTGTACCGATTGTCACCTGTCCAAGGACAACGACAACAACGCGATCATGGCCCAGCTGCTTCTGCAGGGAACCAATTTTGTGAACTTCCTGGGGTATAACGCCTGGTTGGGCACTGAAAACAGCGTTGTCGCTGCAACGGTCACCGAGTGGGATGAGCCTCAGGCCGTGATCGGAAGCTTCTTGCATCACTACGCCTACCCAGACTGGTACAAGCAGCATCAGGAGCGAGGTCGTATTCTCAAGGAGGGCCACGATCATCGGACCGGAGGGCGTGTCGGTTGTATTCAGCTTCGCGGTGAATATCTCTATGTCGCTCAGGGTGAGGAGGGCTTTGAGGCCTATGATGTGGCTAATATCGCGAACAAAGGCTTCTCTCAGCGAATTGTGGATCGACCCTTCTCCAGTCTGGGTCATAACACCCAGGTAAAGTCGGAAAATGCGACCTGTGTGGCCTTACCGACCAATCAGCCGATTCATCCCGCGCGCCGACATTTGCCGGGTTTTGGCCTCGATGCTGAGGCGATGACCAAATTGATCGAAGAGACGAATCTCGAGCAGAAGTTCCACCCGATTTACAACTACGCCTTCATCACGGATGCGGAAGAAGGCCTGATTTTGGTGGATATCAACACGCTGGCTGACGGCGAGCCTCGCAACAATTTCCTTGAAAGGGAACTGACCTGGAATGAGGGCGGAATCCTCAAGGGAGCGCGTCATATCGTGATTGGCGGCCATTACGCCTATATCATTGCCGATGCGGGGCTTGTGGTTCTGGACATGAATTACCCCATGAACCCGAGAGTCACCAAGGTGATTCCCCTGAAGGACGGCCGTGCGGCGGCTCTCCAGTTCCGTTATCTCTTCGTGACGGATCAAGAGGGTCTCCATGTCTTCGATGTCACCCAAAATGGCGATCCAAGGGAGGTAAAGTCAGCCAAGTTCCCACTTGAGGATGGCCATCGCATCTACCTTGCGAGGACCTACGCTTATGTGGCGGCAGGCCGTCAAGGTCTTGCGATCGTCGACATCAAGCAGCCTGAGAGTCCCCGTCTTAAAGAGTTCTTTACCGCGGGTGGGCAGCTCAACGATTCGCATGACGTGGTTGTGGCAACAACCAATGCGAGTCTTTTTGCCTATGTCGCAGATGGCAAGAATGGATTGCGGGTTCTGCAGTTGACCAGTCCCGACAGCCAGCCCAAGTTCTATGGCTTTAGTCCAGAACCTCGCCCCGAGCTGATTGCGACCTATCCGACCAGTGACCCGGCCCTCTCCATTTCCAAGGGGCTGGACCGTGATCGTGCGGTGGATGAGACAGGTCATCAGATTGCAATTCTCGGCCGTCTTGGATCCCGTCCCTTTAATCAGAAGGAGATGCAAACGCTCTATCTTGATGAGAAGGGAAGTCCTTGGTTTACCCAAGACGAAGTTGACCTTAGTAAGTTCGTCAAGTGATCTACCCCCAAGATCAGCCTGCTGCTCGATGGCTGATCGCAGGCTGGAAAGTGGGACGATTCTTTCGCCATGAAACTTGACGATTTTCTGGTCCGGGTCGGATCCGAGGAAATTATGGATGGGGCCGGTCTTTCGGTCCTTGCAGCAAGCATTCTGATCGCTTGTAGCGTCCAAGTGCTCTTTTTAAGGGTCCTTGATCGGAGGACCCTTAAACATTGCCACGAGGTTGGGGGCTACTATTTTTCTCTTGTGGCGACGCTGTATGCCGTTCTGATCGGGCTTGTCGTATTTGACGTGAAGGGTCCAAGAACAACGTCGAATCCGAGGCGGCTTCCGGCATGATGACTTATATTCTGGCAAAGTCGCTGCCTGAACCCTCGGGAAGCCAGATTCGACAACACTTCAAGAATTACGTGAATCGCGTGATGGATCATGAGTGGGTGACGATGACGCACGGGCAAATGGATGAAGGCGCTCGCGACGAGCTCATTGCATTCAGTGAAGCCCTTGCCCGATATACTCCGGTCACACCCAAGGAACAGATCCTGTACGACAAGATTTACGACAATCTGGCTTCGGTCTGGAATATGCGGCGGCAACGTCTGGATGATGCGACCTATAAAACCACCCGTCTGGGATGGAGCTGTATTCTGATCGGAGGGGCGGCAACTATTTTCTTTGGCTTTTTCTTTGCCATGGACAATCTGCCTCTTCAGATGGTGATGACTGCGATCTTAACGCTGATCATCTCCTTGAATATCTATCTGGTCTATCAGTACGGCAACCCCTACTCGGGTGAAATCAAGATCAACAAGACGTCATTCCAGCACTTGCGGGAGTACG
>CAYQOJ010000072.1:9410-9762 GCA_964419105.1 uncultured Methylococcus sp. | reverse complement strand
TAATGCGGTTTACTTTTCCTTCATTTCTTTTGGGATTCGCTGCTTTATTTTGTCTCTTGGTTTTTTCTTCTGCCATTTGGGCTGCTCAGTCGGGCGGTAGCCACTATCGTCTGCGGGTTACCCCTGATTACGACAGCCCCGGGCTATCCCTGATCTCGGAATTCAACGTCTACGGGGGTGCCCTCTACACCAATGCTATGTTGGATTACCTGGCTGAAGATGGTTGGGACATTGGCCTCAATACGTTCAATATTCCGATGGCAGGAACCGCCAGCGCCAATGGCAAGGAGTTCGATACCTTTCTCAATATCACCAAGTTCTTTTTCCCGCCCGAGGATCTGATCATCGGTGT
>CAYQOJ010000072.1:0-9400 GCA_964419105.1 uncultured Methylococcus sp. | reverse complement strand
TGGCACCCATTTTTCAGGGGGAGGCCGGCAACTCAATCACTTTGATTTTGCCCAGATGACCTATGAGTGGGACGACTGGTTGAAGGTCTCTTCAGGCGCCTACTACGTCAATAACTCGCTCTCTCAGTCACGCCAGAACGTTGGGGCACTCTTGGGGATCGACATCATGTTTATCCCGGGCGTCTTCTGGACAGAAATGGACTGGCTCAGTGGCAACAACAACTTAAGTGGCGCTGTCGTCAATAATTTTTGGCGGGTTGACGATCTGGTGACGCTCTACGCCGGACTTCAGATTCCTGCCGAGAGTTCGACCAATGACTATGCCGGGATCGTGGGCTTCGCCTTTAATCCCAAAGTCTTGCCCCATTGATGCATACCGCCAAACTTAGGGCAAAGATCCCCGGTAGAGTGGTTTTTGAAACAGCATATGGAGATCCCCCAAGGCCCGCTCTTCGTAAGCCCCTTCGCAATAAGCAAGATAAAACTCCCACAATCGAATGAAGGCATCGGAGTAACCGAGGCTTTTGACTTTTGGGGTGTTTTCCAAGAAACGCTCACGCCATGTTCTGAGTGTCTTCGCATAATGGGGCGCGATGTCCCGAAGATAGACGAGTTGAAGATCGGTCGCCCGTGTCGCCGCATGGATCAGCGGTTCGATGGCTGGAATGCAGCTTCCTGGAAATATGTAACGTTTGATGAAGTCCACTTCGTCGCGGGCGCTGAGATACTGGCGATCATTGATGGTGATTGCCTGGATCAGCATGAGTCCTTCAGGCTTCAAAAGCAGGCTGCACTGTTTGAAAAAGGTCTCAAAGTACTGATGCCCCACAGCCTCGATCATCTCGATGGAAATGAGTTTGTCGAACTGGCCTTGAAGGTTCCGGTAGTCTTCCTTCAGCAGCGTGATGCGATCCTCAAGTCCCTTGGCCTTTATGCGCTCCAAAGCGAGTTGGTGCTGTCGTTCTGAGATAGTCGTCGTGGTGACATGGCAGCCATAATGTTGGGCTGCATGAATCGCAAAACCACCCCAGCCTGTCCCAATCTCTACGACACGATCACCCGGTTTAAGCTCAAGCAACTGGCAAACGCGCTCAAGCTTAGCCCGTGAGGCCTCTTCAAGGCTAATGTCCGAAGGTTCAAACAGTGCGCAGGAATACATCATCGATTCATCCAGAAAGGTCTGGAAGAAATCATTACCAAGGTCATAGTGCGCCGCAATATTTCTCCGGCTGCCGGACTGATTGTTTCGATTCAACCAGTGGAGCCAGCGACGGGCAGGGGTGGTGATCAGGGAGAGCCCCCCATCCAGACCTTCAATGACCTGCCGATTGCGAACCATCAGCCGAATCAGGCCCGGCAAGTCCGAACATTGCCAGTCTCCGGCAATATAACTTTCCGATGAGCCGAGGCTTCCACCAAAAACGCTATTGCCATAGAAGGCGGGGTGCGTAATCTCAATGCGAATCGAGAGAGGAAAGGCGTCGGTGCGCTTTCCGAACGTATGGGACTCCCCATCTATCAGAACCAGTTCCCCTTCCTTAAGCCCTCGAAGTTGCCGATGCAGCAGTGATTTTGCCCAACGATTGATTCGGCCATTACCTTTTGCTCTTGAAAAGCTGTCGCTTCCAAGCGCGATGGTGCTCTTTGTCATGGGGGGTCCTCTCTATGCATGGCCTTTGTTCCGGGATGATCAAAGACAGGGATCTTCTTTAATTTGAGTTTCAGGGCTTCAAGATAGATGCCACCTATCACTTTCATCGTCATCAGCGGATAGCCCAATAAGGCACGCGCCATGGGCCAGGTGGATAGTGGCGCTGATGCCAGTTTCAGCGTGGCATCAAAGACTTTCTGATGTCCTTGATCAAGCCGCATGTGGACATTAAGGGTCTGGGAAGGGCTTGAAAAACGCCAGTCGTATTGGAGATCCATCGGAAGGAAAGGGGAGACGTGGAACGATTTTGGAAACTGGTAGCGATGCATGCCGGACTGGGCCTCATCCAGAGCGGGTGTCAGGACATAAGCTTTTCGCTCATCCCAGGGGGTATTGGTGATCTCAGCGATAATGCTCTCCACCGCCTCCCCGTCCGGCGTGAAACAGTAATAAAAGCTCACCGGATTGAATCCGTAACCAAAATAGCGAAGGTGGGTCAGCATGCGAATGGGGCCCCGAGGTTCTGGACCTCCGGCGTCCTTCACCCGTTGACACACTGTCTCCCGAAGCGAGGACTGATCTTGCCCAAGATAATCCTTCCGCCTGAACCAGGCCAGATTAGGCTTACGGCTTGACCAGAACCAGCGACCTTCAAATGCCGTCTCGATTTCCTCGAGATCTAGGTAAACCATGAACAGGCGATACTGAAAGCCATGCGGGCGAGGGTGGAAACGCCGATGACGAATCTGGCCAAAATAGAGGCAACTCTTCATTCCAGCCGACCAAGAATGGTCTTGGCCACGCGAAGACCGCTCTTGACCCCATCCTCATGGAATCCAAATCCCCAGTAGGCTCCCGCATAGTGCGTTCGATGGGTGCCGCTGATTTCGCCATGACGGGCCTGCGCCTGAATGGTTTCGGGCGTATATGCAGGGTGGTGGTAGGTGATCTTCCGAATGATCCGGCTGGGATCAATCCCCTCAAGATGATTCAGGGTCACGCAAAAGGTCTCTTTGGATGTGAGTCCCTGAAGAATGTTCATGTTGTAAGTAACGGCCACCCGGTCGGATTCCCGGTTGGGAATGTGATAGTTCCATGCAGCCCAGGCCATCTTGTTTCGGGGAAGAATACGCGGATCGGTATGCAGTACGGTTTCATTTTTCTGGTAGCGCATCCCCCCCAGAACGGCATGCTCCGAGGCCGTAGGGTCTTCCAAAAGGCGGTAGGCTTCATCGCTGTGGCAGGCCAGGATGACCTCATCAAAGCTTCTTATAGACCCGTCAGCCAGCGCGACCTCGACACGGTCTTCAAATCGCCGGATTGAGCGGACTCCGGCGTTCAATTGGATGCGATCTTTGAACGATCGCGTCAATGGCAGTATGTAACTCTTGGAGCCGCCCCGAATGACACGCCAGACGGGACGCTCATCAATACTGAGCATGCCGTGATTTTTAAAGAAACGGATGAAGAATCGGGCCGGAAACTCGAGCATATCACCGGGAGATGCAGACCAGATGGCAGCGCCCATTGGAATGATGTAGTGCTCTTGGAACGCCTTTCCGTAACGATGGCGGGCCAAATAGGTGCCCAGGGTCATGGCATCATCGCCCTGGTCGAGGAAGATCGGAGCCTCCCGATTAAACCGCATGATGTCACGAATCATGCCCAGAAACCGGGGTGAAAAAAAGTTTTTGCGTTGCGCAAATAGCGCGTTCAGCGATGTTCCGTTGTATTCAAGTCCTGTTCGTTCGCACTTGACGCTGAAGCTCATGTGACTCGTTTGATCCTCGACTCCAATGGCATTCATGAGCCGAATGAATTCCGGATAAGTCCAGTCGTTGAAAACAATAAATCCGGTATCAATCTGATGCCGCTCCCCCTGCCATTCGACATCATGTGTTTGGGTGTGACCGCCTATATAGTCGTTCTTTTCGAAGACTGTGAGGTCACAGCGTGCATTCAAATAATAGGCGGCAGTGAGTCCTGAGATACCGGTCCCAATGATGGCGATTTTGGGGCGATCAGTGCCAGCCATGCGAAGGTCTCCTCAAGGGAAGGTTAATGCTCACCGGACCTTGTATCCGATGGCAGGTCAATCCGATCACGGTCGCGCCAACGTTCGGGCAGGGGGCGCAGATCCCACACCAGACCCAGTGTCGCCATCAGCCGTAATACATAGTAGGTGGGGTCCAGTTCCCACCAGAAAAATCCCTGGCGCACGGCCCCAGGGTAATGGTGATGATTGTTATGCCAGCCTTCACCGAGTGTAATCAGCGCCAGGAGCAGATTGTTCCGGCTATCGTCACGGGTGGCGTAGCGGCGGGATCCCCAGACGTGAGCCAGTGAATTCACCGTAAAGGTGGCGTGATAAAGGACAACGGTCGAGAGGAAAAATCCCCAACTCAGAAACTGGGCCCCATTGGTCTGCCACTCAGGATATGTTATTCGAAGAGCTTCGCCGAGGCCGTAAATGCTCACGCCAAAAAGAGCGGGAACCAGGGTGTCATAACGATCAAGAAAGACCAGCTCTGGAAACTTCATCCAGTCGCGGATCAGATCCTTGCGTGTTGAGAAGTTTTGTCTGCAGAGGAACCAGACCATGTGGCTCCAGAGAAAACCTTTCTGAACCGGTGAATGGGTATCGCTGGGTGCGTCAGAGTGGGCGTGATGATTGCGGTGATGGGCCGCCCACCAGATGGGCCCCCGCTGGATTGAGCAGGAGCCAATGAGAGCAAACAAAAACTGAAAGGCCCGGCTCGTCTTGAAGGCGCGGTGTGAAAAATACCGGTGATAGAAGGCGGTGATGGCAAACATTCGGATCAGGTAAAGGCCGATGGCCAAACTGACAGCAGCCCAGCTGAATCCGAAAAAGAACACCCCAAGACATCCCAAGTGCATCAGGATGAAGGGTAATGTTCTCAGCCAGTCGATGCGCTCCTCATCGCCGGGTGAAGTGGCTATGCCGCTTTCGTTGTCAAACCAGGAAAGGATGGCGGCCCATAATCCCCGACGCTTGGAAATCGGCGCTTCGTCCGGTTCACTCATGGGGCGCCCCATTGCTGTGGAACCCGCTCAATCTTAGTTGCATCGTAACCTTCCTCGACGCAGCGCTGGATGAGCTTTTGAAGCTTTTCTTCCGAAAGCTGGGGTTTGCGGGCCATGATCCAGACATAATCCCTTGCTTCACGGCCAATGATGGTTTCCCCGTAATCGTCACTCAGATAGACAATCCGGTAATCCGACTTGATTGGCCAGAAGAATTGCATGTCCCAGATAGCATTTGAGCGGGTGTCCGTCACAAAACCAGTGGGCTCATGGCGTTTCTCGGGACCCTCAAACCCGCCATCGCGAAATGTAAACGTCGTTGCGATTGTGCCATCGGGGTTCAGTCGATAGCTCTCAATCGCATTGTGTGCGCCCTTTTCGACGAAAGTTGGAATATTGGCAATGACATACCAAGGGCCCATAAACCGTTCAAGATCGACTTTTGGCACAGTATGAATGGGAGGCCTTTGGCTGCCACAACCCAAGAGGCAACCCCCGAGAAGGGCCAACGCGAGGAATTTCGCCATGCGGGACTTATGGTTCACGATTTTTTATCCAGTCGGTACCGGAGCTTTCCACCGGATTCAAGCTTGGAGTCCAGCCCAATCCACTGGCCCGCGGGGTCATACCAGAGATCGATTTCGAACTTGGGCGCCGACAGGTGGTAGTGATCGGCCAGTTGGTCTTTTTCGGCCACTTGAATGCTGTCTTTTCCGATGTGTTGAATGCGCACCGGCACCCATTCCCCCGTCTGGGGATTCAAAAGCTTCGATTGACGAAGCATTTCGGGATTCCAGTAAGCGAAGGTCATGATGCAAGAGGGAAGTGTCTGGCTTTTACCTGCAACCGATATCGCAAAGTCATTGGCATGTTTTTCCCCAATGACTTCTTGTGAGGTGCCATTGTCGTCAGTGGTGGCATGGATCTGTTCCAGACAATTGCTTTGCCATCGCTCTTCCGAGCGGTGGTTGTATCGGTAGACAGGAATGGCCAGAATGCGAACGTCAAAATGTGCCTCGCTGAGGAGTTGTAGCGAATCCTGCGACGTCTGGGTGCTAAAACGATGTTCGCCGACTGCTTGGTCATCGAGATAGACCTTGAAGGGCCAGGAGCCATCGGAGAACGCAGTGCTTGAAAATAGCAGCCCGAAAAGAACAAGGGGTAGCCGCTTCATTCGCTTCATAGAGGGTCCTTAGGGGGGCGTGGCCAGAATGAGGAGGTGGTTTCAAGATAGCGCCGGTAGGCAGGACCTCGTTTCATGAGGTCCGCCTCGAGAAGGGGGATCCCGGAGACCTTCATCAGAAGGAAGGTCATGAAGAGAGGGGAAAGCATCAGCCAGGGTGATCCGCCAGCAGCCATTGTGATGAGGATAAATCCCCACCAGAGCAAGGCCTCGCCAAAATAATTGGGATGACGGGAATATCGCCAGAGTCCTTGATCCATCACACTGTCCTTGGGCGGGTCGGAGGCCTTGAATCGGGCCATCTGCGCATCGGCGATGGATTCCATCAGAAGACCCATGATGAAAAGAACGGCACCTCCGAGATCCCAAAGACCGAGTGGAGCGCCTGACTTGACCGTCGGAAGAAGCGGCAAGGCGACGAGCCAGGCCAAAATGACCTGGAGGTAGAAGACGTAAAAAAGGCTCTTGATCTCGTAAAAGGGTTGGTTGCGACGTCGAATCTCCTGGTAACGACGATCCTCGGGCTTACCCCAGTTGCGAAACGTGAGGTAAACGGAGAGTCGAAAGGCCCAAGTCACGACCAGGCCTGTGGTCAGGAGGAGACGCGGCGTCATTTCAGGATCTGGCCCGATCCAGAAAACGAGCGCAGTAACAAAGAAAAGGCTCCAGAAGCTGTCAATGATGCCCACATTCTTTCGGACCAAGCTCAAGACCCAGACCAGGGTAGCCAATAGCGCCATGGGGATCAGGGCGTAGAATGCCAGCGGCCATTCAATGTCCACGACCTACCTCCGCATCGATGAACTCTGAGTTGAGGCTGAAGTGGCGGGCCAGATAGGAGAGGAGAGGCATCATGAACGCCCAACCCAGGCTGATCACTGCATACCCCACTCGGGGATCGGGGACGGTCAGGGCGCCAAGGGCGGCTCCTCCATACCAGGCTAAAGGGCCACCTGCTGCGCCAAAAAGAAACGACCATCCCAGGTGGTTTTTGAACCAGCCAAGGCACCCATTCAACGTTGCGCCAAAGGCTGTCCAGAGGATGAGGATCCAGATCGGAACGAGTGTGATCGGAGAGATCCCTTGATAGACCACCCACTGCTGCTTCACGAGAAAAAGCTCCCACAAGCCGCCGATGAGAAGGGTGGTAAAGACCGTCTTGTATTCGGCCAGAAGGTGATGACACTTTTTAAAGTGAAGGACAACCATCAGAAATCCGATGAAAGCACCTAGGTCGGCTTTTCCGTGGGCAGCCCCTAGCACCGTTGCTAGCCAAGTCAGCTGATAACGAAACAAATTGGGCAGTATGGGGTTATGTTTCGGGTCTTTCATGGCGTCAGCGGTGCTTCGGATTTGCAGAATCGATAATGCCCGATCGGCCAGACCTTACCTTGGTCGTAACCGAAAAGTTCGGAGCAGGCCATGAAAAAAATACGCCAGCGATGCCACCAGAGTTTGGTCTGGTGCGTACCGTAGGTGGATTCAAGAATCGCCATTACGCGGGCGCGATTCTGGGTCATGTTGGTGAGCCAAGCATCAGAGGTTTTTCGATAGTGCTCACCACTGAGGGTCCATTGCTCTTCCAGTCGAAGATCTGTTGTCACACGTGGGGCCAAATCCAAAGAGGGCATCATGCCCCCTGAGAAAAAATACTCACTCATCCAGTCGTTTGCATCCTGGACTTCAAAAAGGTACGGCGCCTTGGCATGGGTGAAGACATGCATGAAGAATCGACCGTCTGGATTCAGCCAGTTCGCAATCCGGCCCATGAGAGCCTGCCAGTTGCGCATGTGTTCGAACATTTCAACCGAAACCACTCGGTCGAAATGCCGTTCGGTCGTAAAGTCGTTCATGTCACAGGTCACGATATCAAGGTTCGTGAGTCCTTCGGCGTGGGCACGCGCCATGATCGACTCGCGCTGGCTGTGAGAATTTGAAACGCCAAGAATCGTGCTCTTAGGGTAATGTCGAGCCATCCACAAAGAGAGGGATCCCCAACCGCAGCCCAGTTCCAGAATGGTCTGTCCGTCCTGAAGGTCAGCATGTTGGGCCGTAACGCTTAAGCTCAGCTCCTCGGCTTCATCGAGACTTCGGGTCGCAGATTCCCAAAGGCAGCAACTGTACTTGCGTTGCTTGCCCAGAACGATCTCGAAGAACTCGGGCGGCAATTCATAATGTTGCTCGTTGGCTTTTTCTGTCAGGAGGGCAATCGGGCTTTTGGCCATCGCCTTGATGAAGGCTTCGATATAAGCGTCGAGATTCTCGCCATTTTTTTGCGGGAGGGAGGCGTTTCGTTCTGCTACAAGACGTTTGATGCCCCATCGAATCACTGAGTCCGGGAGAAAACCGCGCTCTGCCAGTCGAATCGAAAGTGATGAACTCATCTGGAAATCTCCCAAATCATTAATATTGTGACCGGTCACTTAGGGTTGTTGCAGCTTCTTTCATTCGAGTCGTGCGTTAAATCAAAATAGCCCATGGAGCTGGGGCCTCAACCGAATCACTTGTCTCGTCAAGCTCAGTTTTTGATGTGCATCGCACTCCAGAAAAAGTACAGGCCACCTACCAGAATGAGCGATGAACTAACGCGAATCAAGCCATGAATGAATGACTCTGGGATGCATCTCAAATTGCGGAATGTAGCAAGGGAGATAAAAAGGGGAGCGATAACAATCTGATGGCCAAACTCTACTCCTAACGTAAACGCAATAATTGAAAGGATGAACTGCATCTGATCAAAATTGCCCATGACGTCTAACAGGCCACCCGAAAAGCCCAGTCCATGGAACAGACCAAAGAATAGCGCGGCGAGTTCCCTGTTTCGTCGGTGCTGGGGGGTTTGGTGGATCAGGTTGGAGAACGCAACAACCACAATGCTGATGGCGATCATAGGTTCGACAAGCATAGGCGAAAGCCGAAAATAATCGAGTGCACCCAGCACCAGCGTAAGGCTATGGGCTAGTGTAAAGGCAGTAATGATCCTAAAAAGATCCCAGAACTGCCGGGTTCCGATGACCAAAGCGCAAATAAAAAGAAGGTGATCACTGCCTTCCAGGATGTGGGAGATGCCTAGCCCGACATAATCGAAGAAGAGGCGATAGGGCCTCTTCTGGGCCTTTCTAAGAGGAATTTCTAGGCTGTTCTGGGTAGTCAGGAGATACCTTTGGGCCGCCTCTCCCTGTCCTGGCTCCCAAACGACCTGATAGCTCGCCTCCCAGGGATTGCCAGGTGCATATTCAATCTCATTAAGAAGATTCTGACGAAGGTTGATCAGTGAGGCTCCGACTGGAAGAGGAAAGCTAAACGTATAGTCGATACGTTCAGCACTGAATCTTTTCCAGTCTTCCAGTTTTCCCTTCAGTTGGGTCCCATCTGCGGTCAGAAAAAGGTGATCTTGAATGTAAGCCGCATGCTCTGCCATGGTTGCTTCAAGGTTTGAATTCGATTTGACCACAAAGCGGTTGGCCACGAATACTTGTTCAGCATGAACCTGCATTCGTAGGAAAAGAGCCCCATTTTGG
>CAYQOJ010000071.1:1710-13495 GCA_964419105.1 uncultured Methylococcus sp. | reverse complement strand
GTACCTTGAACTTGTTCGCCAACAGGGCGAGTCCATGCCGGAATTCTACTGGGTAGCGGTAGAGTCGGATTCGCCCTACGACGTGGCCGTGTACCGCGCTACACCCGATATCCTTCGTGTCGGTCGCGCGAAGCTCGCGAAGGCCATTGCTAACGCGCACCGTGCAAAGTCAGGCGACGTAATCGGTACGTCGCAACGCATTCAATCGCTTGTCATGCCGACCTGGTACGGACGCGAATACACCACCGACGACACTCAACGCTAGTACACGGCGGGAGGAAGCGATGACGACTCAATTAGCCACGACGGCATCCACAGCGATTGCGCGTGAATTCACACCGCAGGACGTGGACCTTATCAAAAAAACCGTTGCCAAAGAGGCGACGGACGGGGAGCTTAAACTGTTCCTCGCCATCGCCGGTCGCACGGGACTTGACCCGTTCGCGCGCCAGATTTTCTTCGTGAAGCGCGGCGGTGTCGGACAGACCACCATTAGCATCGACGGGTTCCGGCTCATCGCGGAGCGCAGCGGAAAGTACGAAGGCCAAATTGGGCCGTTTTGGTGCGGCGAAGACGGAGAATGGAAGGACGTGTGGCTCAAAAGCGAGCCACCGGCTGCGGCGAAAATCGGCATCCTACGCACCGGGTTCCGTGAACCTCTGTGGGCCGTTGCGAATTTCAGCGCGTACAACGCCGGGTCGCCCATTTGGAAGAAGATGCCTGCGCTGATGCTGTCAAAGACCGCCGAGATGCTGGCGCTGCGTCGTAGCTTTCCGATGGAATTGAGCGGTCTGTACGGCGTCGAAGAAATGGAGCAGGCGTACAGCGAAGCGCCGCCACAAGAGCGCGCCGCACCGGCCACGCAGACCAACGAAAACCCCATCGTAAAGGCGTTCGCAAGCGTCGGCGTACTTCAGGCCGACCTCGAGCGCACAACCGGCAAAGCGGCTGCGAAGTGGGATGAAACCACGGTCACGGCGCTGCGCGCTGCGTACCAGAACATCAAGAAGGGCATGAGCCCCGAAGATGCACTGAAAACGATGAGTCTCGATGTTCCTGTTGTCGATGCAGAGGTAGTGTAAGGAGGCAGTATGAAGTTCGACCCGAAAGAGTACGAGAAACGCGAAGCAGGCCGCGCAAGCGGTGGTGCTGGCGGCAGCGCGCCGCGTCAGTACAAGCAAGTGAAACCCGGCAAGAAGACGCTGCACGGCGTCCACTTCGACCGCTTCACTGCAAAGAGCGGCACCCAAATGCTGCGCGTGTGGTTCGTTATCGTCAAGGACCACACCGGCAACGAGGACGAAGGCGAAGTCGTCAGCCGTGCGTTTCCGCTTACGGAGCGCGCGATGTTCCTGTGGTTCGGACTGTGTAAGGCCATTGGCTTTACCAAGGCCCATGACCTGAGCGACGACGACGACGTTTCCAACATCATCGGACGCTCAGCGGTCGATGCCGAGGTCGTGGCCGAAGAGTACAACGGCAAGACCACGCTGCGTCCTGACCAGTTCCAGAAATTCACCGGACGTGAAGGTGACGATTGGGACGCGCTTATTGAAAAGGGACGCGCATCTGCGGAACGGATTCTCGCCAAAATCCAAGAAAAGCAGAGCGGGTACAGCGCGCCGCCTGCAAGCGGTTACGTCCCACCCACGAACAACGACGACATTCCGTTCTAGCGGCATAGGCCGCGAGGTGCTTCGTGGCCTATTGCATCGGACTTGATATCGGCAGAGAGGGCGCGGCAGTATTGCTTCAAGGCTATACTGCCGTTTTTGCTTGTCATTGGCAGCAGCATACGGTCAAGAAGCAAAAGGTCTACCGCATCACGCAAGCGACAGCCGGGTTTAGCCGACCGCGTGTTGTGGACGGCCTTGTGAACGGTTGGGGTCTTGGCGAGGCTCTGTACGGTGTGGTGAGTGAATACCTGCTGACCGCGCGACAGATTTACGTCGTCGCCGAGGACGTGTACTTGGGCGTCAATCCGCGCACCAGCATCGAGCTTGCGAAGTTTGGTGGTGCGATTGTGTCGCGCCTTGAGCCGTTTGACCCTGAGAAGCAGGCGCTATGGGTAAAGCCGACGATTTGGAGGTCGGCGCTGCTCAAACTGGCACCGAGAACACCACGCGACGAAGCGAAGGCCGCGTCGATGGCGAACGTGCCGAAGCTGGTCGATGGCTTATCGGAATTGCTTACACAACTGCCGAAAGGCGCAGCAGAGCACGTCTGCGATGCGGCGGGCGTGTCGGCCTACGGAATTTTGCACGCCGCGTATACGGACGCCAGCGCCGCCCGCTAGGTAGAGGCGGGAGGCACGCATGACGAAGGCGACCGACGCAGACATCCAAGCGGTGTTCGATGCCTGGCGGCAACACCGCGAGCGACCGGACGTGTGTAAATTCACCAAGGACCGGCAAAAGTTGATTCGCGACCGCTTGGGACTTGGGTACTCGGTCGAGGACTTCGTCGCTCTGGTGGAATTTGTTCACGTCGCAAACGACCCGTGGTGCGACTTTATGCGCAAGAACCAGTACACCGGCCTCGACTACCTGCTGCGACGGGAAAAGCTCGGTGACCGTGTCGAGCGCGCGGTGATTTGGAAATCAGAACACGCGAAGAGCGAACTCAAGCGCATTGAAGAAGAAGCCACGGGATTGTCGCTTGGCGTACTCGGACAGTTTCGTAGAGGAAACGGGCTGTGAGTTGGATTAGCGACCTAAAAGCAGCGTGCGATGTGCCGACGATGGCTACCGCACTCGGTATGCGCGTGTTGCGGCTCGGCACGATTACGCCGTGCCCCGGCTGCGGTGCAGAGCAACGTGGTTCCGAGGACCGGCGTGGTCCGGTTGGGACCGGTGCCGACAAGCGAGGGTGGAAGTGTTTTCGGTGCCAACTTACCGGCGATGCCATTGACCTGTTGACGCTGCACCGCGCCGGTAAGAAAGGCCGCGACCTAAGCGGGGCCGAATGGGCGGCGATAAAGACCTGGTGCGTGGAGCAGGGTCTGGTGCAAGACGACGGCGCAGCACCCCGTATCGCAAGCGTAGGGGCCACCATACGGCGCGCACAGCCGCAGGCTATACCTACGCCTACCCAAGACGTTCCCGAGGCTACAGGCGGTGCTTTTGCGTGGCGGGAAGGGCGTGCCGAAGAAGCAGCGGCGCGTCTGTTCAGCGACGAAGGAGCGGTCGTGCGCGACTACCTCGTCACGCAGCGTGGATTTACCGAAGAAACGATGCGCGAATGGTCGCTGGGTGCAGAATTTATCCACGGAGAACCGTGGCTGACCATCCCGCTGAAAGACGTGCATCAGCGCATCGTGAATCTACGCTTCCGTAGCATCCCGCCCGCAAAGAAGACGTTTCGTGTGTGCATGGGTCGCCCGTTGCCGCTGTACGGTGTGGACCGCATCAGCGGAGATAGCAAAGATACAATTACGTGCGTAGAAGGCGAACTCGATGTAGTGGCGCTGTGGCAATACGGCGTCACATCGAACGTGGTCAGCACGACCGCAGGCAGCGATACGTTTAAGGACGAGTGGGCTGACGCGCTCGAGCCGTATGCGTCGTTTGTGCTGGCCTACGACAACGACGAGGCCGGAAACCGTGGCGCACAGAAGCTCGGCAAGATGCTCGGTGAGGACCGCTGCGCGCGAGCGACGTTGCCGAAGAAAGATGCGGGCGAGTGCTTAGCCAGCGGAATTCCAGCGGAAGCCGTAAAGCGAGCATTAAACAATGCTCAGCCGATGTTCGGTGTTGGGTTCCGACAAGCGCATGAGTACGCGGAGGAATTGGAGCGGCTGATTAACGCACCGGACGAGCTTGTCGGGCGTCCTACGGGGTCGGCAAACCTCGATGCGTGCATCGGTGGACTGCGCCCTGGTCTGACGGTCATTACGGGCGAGGCCGGTAGCGGGAAGTCTACGCTGGCGACGTGGTTGTGCTGGGAACAAGCTCGGCGCGGCACTGCAACGATGGTGACGAGCTTTGAGAACCGTCCCATCGGGTTAGTGCAAAAAGTTTTACGTATGCAGCTTGGCGCGGATTTTACTAAGGTCAGCGCCGATATGCGGCGACAGGCACTCAACGAACTCGGCAACATGCCGCTGTACCTCATGGACCACTACGGAATGCTGGGTCCGCAGAAAGTCATCGACGCCATCAAGTACGCTGTGCGCCGACACGGCGTGCAAACGGTGCTCGTAGACCACCTGGGATTTATGCTCACGGGTGGCACCGACGAGCGCCAACAAACCGACAATATCATTCGCCAGTTCGCGGTCGCAGCATACTCGATGAACGTCAACATTATCCTTATCGCGCACTTGCGGACGCTGCCATCCGACGCGGAACGCCCGACGATGAACGACTTGAAAGGCGCGTCGTCCATCAAGCAGGACGCATCCGAAGTCCTTATTGTGGTGCGCGAGAACCCAAGCGAAAAGCGCCGACACCCGGCGACGTGGGTTTATGTGGACAAGAACCGCTCGGAGTTCGGCGCAGCCGGGTCGAAGTGCTTACTCGCGTTTGGGCCGATGTCGCTGATTTATGCAGACCAATGGGAATATGTGCCCGAGAGCCGTGCGGGCGTGATTCTAGCCACACCCTAGAAAGGAGGACGTAGATGCTGACGTTTGATGTAAGTGCAGAAGCAACATGCCAGATTCTCAAAGCGAGTCCCAAGGTTGAAACCGAGGGCGGCGGCATTTCGTGGGACGTAGATATCGCCTACGTGCTCCACGACGAGTCCGAAGCGGAACTGCTTACGAGCATTTTCCCGTCTGCTGTGACCGCGTACATGCGCGCGGTGGACAGCAAGAGCGAAAGTCTGATGAAAGCGACGGTGCCGGATGCGCTATGCAAGCTCGGTATGCGTCTGCCGGGTGGCGAGGTGATTATCGAGGGCGCATCGACCGAGGTGCGCGGGGTCGAACTCAAATGCGGGTCGAAGGCGCAAGTCTACACGATGAAACTGCGCCTCAAGTACCTGCGGTCGGACTTCTGGGGGAATCTCGTACAGTCGCTCGGTGAGCACGTCATCGTCGCTGTGGTGCCGTCGCAACAAACGCTGCCGTTGGCCGCAAAGACGAAGCTACCGGAAATCGGGCGCATCGTTACCGCGTATGAAAAGGGCACCGGTCGCACCGTGTGCGGCATTTTCCGAGGCGAGCGCGGCGACGGCCTGCTAGTGGACGACTTCGACACCTACTACATGTGCGAGCGCATCGTCATGGCGGTTCACGTCGTCAACCACGACACGCTTGACGGCGGGACTGCCGTTGCCAAGTACGCGGGCCTGAGCGAAGCGCCGACGTGGTACTCGCTGATGCTTGCGCTAGGCGAATCGCTCGAGGCCAACGTCGCCGTAGGCAACCAGGAGAACGGCTACGAAATCACCGACGCCGAGGTGACAAAGGCACTCGCGCTGGAATCGAAGCCGCGTAGGAGCCGCGCATGAGCGCCCCTGAAAAGCCGGTGGTCATACGCCTGGACGTGTCGGACCTTCGCCGGGAGGTCGATAATGCGGCACTCAGCGCGTTGCTGGAAAAGCGATGGACGGTGCTAACGAGCGTCGTCATCGCAGACGAGAGCGGCAATTGGATGAGCCTTGTGATGGTTCCGCCTGCGCCGCAGCCTGCCGCAGACCCTGTGTACATCGTGGATGAAACCGCAAAGCGCACCGCACAGTACACGGGATTCATCGTCGGCTGCATGTTGACGTTCATTGGGATTTACGCTCTTTCTGCGTTTGGGTATTGAGCGGATTGGCCTCCTGTTCGCTACTAAGGGGCAGGAGGTCGCGTGATTTGCATTGAACAAATCGGAGAGCGCCCGCGCGAATTAGCGGGTTGGTCGTTTACGTGGGTAGACGACCCCGCGCAACAGCGCCGGGTGCTGATGTGTGGGCCATTTGAGGTCGGCGGACTGTCCCATCGCATCCTCGCCGCTGCTGGCTCCGATAGTCCGCTAACCATAACGATTGACTGGCCCGCGATTACTGCGGCGCTACGAGGTGCAAGATGACCGTACAAGCAGAGCGTCGTGGCTTCTATCGGGCGGTAAACCGGCTGCTGGAAACCATGAAAAAAGCCGGTGTCGAGCAGACGTGTAAGCTGTGCGACGGAGCCGGGTTGCTGATTGACCACACGGTATGCGAACCCTGTGGAGGATGGGGCGACACGGTCGAGCACCTAGTGCGCAAGATGCGCCACGATGACCACGATAAGGTCACGGAAATTCTTCCGAATCTCACGGAGCACTTTTCACCGGGCGACACCGCGTCGGCTCGGCAACTTGCGATTGCCACGGTGACGCTCGAGGGCCTCGAGCCCGAAGTGCTTATCGCGTGGCTGCTCGCCAACGCTTCGGTCGTGGTCGAGAACGCACCGCAAGTGCTAGTGAACGAGGACGTGATTGAGTGGGCGATGCGCCTCGCAGAGAATATCGAGGACGCGAAGCGCGGCTGTGGCGTACTGCTGCCGCTGACGCAGGCCGGGGAGGCGTAATGGGCCGCAGACGAGGCTGGAAGCCTACGGACGGAGCAGAGCCGGGGACGCTTACGCTCGACCGATGGGCCGATGAGCGCCACTACTGGCATCGTGGGTTGCTGTTGTACGCCATGCAGCACGGCGGCGGTGACGTAGCGGGCACGCACCGGTCAAAGACAAGTGTCGGGAAGGCGCTTGGTGTCAGCGCCACGGCAGTCGCAAAGTGGGCGCAAAGCTGCAAGTGGGAAGAGCGCATCCACAATGTCGTGGACGCCGAGGGTCTAGCCGTCGCGCTTTACCGCACGCTGTACATGGAAGAATTCGGCAAGACCGAACTGCAGCATGTGCTCGACAGAGTCGTGGTTCCCATCACGATGAAGGCGATGTCGAAAGACCCGGCCATGACGGAAACGGAAGGCGACAAAGTCATCGAGCGTGCCCGGTTGTTGGCGACGAGCGCAGTACGCGCCGAAGAAGCCATCATGCAGCAGATTCAAGCACGCCGACGCGACGAGAAAAAGAAGGTCGAGCAGTACAAGGGGTTGCTTGACGCGACGATTGCCGAATCTGCGCGGTTGCTCAAAGAGCGCCGACTGAAGCTCACGGCGAAGGACATTCCGGTGCTCATCGCTGCGCGGCAGGAATTGTCGCAGTGGCTGCTGCAGCAGGACGATAAGCACGTAGACGGTATGGGCGGCGTCGAATCCGCCCGCATGAAGCACGCAAGGGACACGGGCAAAGACTTGGTGGAGGCCATGTGGCAAGACCTGGAGGAGATGCGGACCATCCTGTCTGCGTTGCGGGCGAAGCGGGATTCAGAGAAGGAGAAGGAGCTTACGCCGACGAATTTCGCTGCGTTGACCCCAAAGGAGGCCCAACCCACCGAATCGACGGACAAGTAAAGCCCGGTATCGCGCGGGTGACGACCTTTCGCGGTCTGCACCTAGACGCCTACGAGCACTGCGTGCGGACGCTGCTGCATCTTGCGACGACCGATGCCGACGAGATGTTGGCGCTGAGGAATTCAAGAGCGGCTGTGGTCATGCAAAACGTGCTCGACGGCCTTTCCGAAGCCAACCCGCTCGCGCCTACCGGACATTCGGTAGACGGGCAAATTCGTGCCGCCATCGACTTGCTCGAGTCTGCGCTTGTTCTAAGCAAGCAAATCGGTGACCGCGCGTCTTCGCCGCAGCGACGTGGCATACGCCGCGCCTTGAAGGAACTGGCCGAAATCTTGCATTAATTTGTTCGCAAAGTCACACTAGTCCAACCGACATTTACGGGTGGGACGATGGCTTCTGGCGAACAACTTACCATACGCGATAAGATGAGGCGTATTCGCGTTTCTGGCATGACAATTGATGAAGTCGCCGTTGCGCTCGGTGCCTCTACGCGCTCAGTTCGCCGTTGGGCGCTCGGTCAATGCGCTCCAACCAAGAAATTCGCAAGCCGGTTGGAATCGCTCTACCAAAAGCGACTGAAATTTTATCGACAGGGTTGATGCCTGTACGCAAAGTGGGTACAGTTGCTTCAGAGTCACTTGATGACCGGGAGGCAACATGAACACCGAGGCTTGGGATTTCGTCGTCGCCAACTTGCAGAATATTCAGGCCATCGCTCGCCAGCGGCGCTTTCAGCGCCACCACATCGAGGCCGACGAGCTTGTGAGCGAGGTCTGCGCACTCGCCGCGCAGAAATACGAAAGCTACGACCCGCAGCGCGGCACGCCACGTCAATGGCTGTACCAGCTTGCCATGTGGGCCATGCAGCGCAATGAGCGCCGCTACCGGCCTGGTGACTATCAGTTTGAAGACACAATCACGGAAGCTACAGGGTGGGGCTCGGTGCGGCACCAAGAACAAGAGCGCACCATCCGTGAAATTCAAACCAAGACCACCGGCAAGGCGCGTGCATCCGTGGACTCGGTGCTCGCGGAAATGAGCGCCGCTGAAGTGGAAGCAGAACTCGGCATGACCAACGGAAATCGCAACTGGTACATTCGCAATCTCAGCAAAACGCTGGAAGCGCGCAACTAAGGAGGACAACATGGTCAAGAAAGCTACTTTGGCTGTCGCAGCCGATGCACCTGAAAAGCGCAAGCGTGGCCGTCCGCGCAAGCATCCTATTCAACCGCCGAAGCCGCCTGCGCCACCGCGTAGGAAGATTACACGAAGAGATAAGGAGCTTTTTGAAGAGGATCTGAACGCCATCTACAAGGAACTGTTCGGCTCGGAGGGCGACTGGTCTTACCGGGAAATTATTCCAAACAACGTGATTTTCAACGAACTGCTAGACCGATGGCTCTTTACCGGACGCACACGGCAGCAACTGTATGAATTGACCGGTATGTCACGCCAGCGGTTCCATGAATACTCCAAGTCCAAGCGGTCGTGTCCGATGCACATCTGGCTGTGGATGATGCGCGAATTGGAGTGTGAGGTCGTGTTCCGCGCCAACGGAATCGTTGTGCGCAAACAAAAAGCTAAGGAAGGCGACTTCGACTACAACATTCGCACGAAGACTCTGGATGAAATCCTATGAGCACCGAAACCGCTATCCGACGCGCCATCGTCGCTATCGTGCTGGCGCAATTCATCCTATACAGCGCGCTGTTGCAACCAATGACCGAGGTCGCGCGCGTCCTGGTGTTCTGCGCAGGGACACTGCCCTGCTACGCGGTCTACAAGCTGCACGAAGCTCTGTACCCGTAGGCGACCAGCGCGCCCCGTAAAAGGGCCAATACGCAAAAAAAAGGGGTCCGCTGCGCAGGCAGTAGACCCCTTCTTCGTTGTCGCTGGCTAGGGCTTCGGCGGTGCGGGAGGCGGTGCGACAGGCTCAGCAGGAGCCGCCGCAGGCGACTGGTCCGACTGCTTCACTTGTTCTAGCATCGCATCGACCTTTTCCGATGCAGCCTTGGCTTCTTCCGCGACCTTCGCCGCTGCCTTCCCGCCGTCTGTGTCGGGAACGCTATCGGTATCTTTCGCGGGGCTGGAAGCGCCCATTTTGCAAGCCAGCAACAACGTAATGAACCACATGGCAAACCTCAACGCGGTGGTGGAAGGGAACGAGGGTATGCACGGTCAATCAAATCCGAAAGCTCTTGAAGCCTCTGGTTTGTATCGTGCAGCTCCTTCTGTACGTCGTGCAACTGCAACCGAATTTCAGCGAGTTCCTTTTCATGGTCATCGCCCAAATACGAGCCAGCGCCGCCGCCAAACATCATTCCGCCAGCGAGTAACAAAGCGCCAACGGGAATCGTCAGCGTTTGTTCCTTCCAATCCTTCTTTTGCTCATTCACAGGCATTGTGACCTCGCGGCGCGTGTCCAGTATCGCGCCAAGTTAGAGTGTGCATCAGTCGGCTTTCTTTGCTTCTTTTTTCGCTCGACGCTCGGCTCGGCGCTGTTGTCGTGTCTCTTTGTGCTGCGACAATTTCAACGCGAACTCAAACGCGGCGCGCAATGCTGGGCCGTCCAGCATCTCCGCGACCGTGCCCCACGGAGGAGGCAACAGGTGCGCAGGAATCAGTTGGTCGAGTAGTTTGACGACTTCGTGGCGCACTTGCCGGTCGTTCAGACCTTCTTCGGCAAGCTCGTCCATCAAGGCTTGCACTTCCTTCCACGGGATAAGCGCAAAGTAGCGAGCAGCGGACATACGGACTCCGTAGTAGTATGGCTTCGGCGTATCCGTGGCTCACCGGAGCCGCTAACCAAGCGTGTCACCGCAAGGAGGTCGATATGTTCACCGCAGAGGAAATCGAGGGTTTGCTGAAACAAGTGCGTTCCGAATTACAGACACTCCCCGGCGTGTTCGACCAGCGCAAGGCCGAAGGCGAGGCTCAAATCGAAGCCGCGTGTGTGCGAGCGGGAATTGCCGATGAAATCGCAAGTATCCGCGCAAGCATCGAGAAATCGCGTGTGGAAATTCAGCGCCACGCCGACCGACTCAGCGGCAAGATGCAGCTACTGGAACAGATGCTCGACAAGGCTCGCGCCTACGTGCCGCCAGGTACGATGGCGCATGGCATCGACGTGTCGAAATTGGACTCTACGACGCGCTTGCTGGTGATGAGCGGAAACCTGCAAACCATCGCCGCATTAGGTGGCCGCGTCGAACACTTGGCGCAGTCTGAGGACGCGCATGAGTTGCACTTGCCGTAGCGCCGCATAGACTCGTAGGGCGTTCGATGAACGCTGGCGCACCCAAAAGCAAGCCCCGCTGGTTGTCGGCAAGGAGGAAACCGACCACGCAGCGGGGTTGCTCTTTCTAGCCTAGTCGTCCAGAGACTTCCGTGCAGCCGCCGACGAGTCCTCGAGCCACTGTGCGGCAGTATCGACCACGTAGCAAAACGCAGACGCGGCAAAGGACGACGCGAGCACATGCGCTGCAATCACCGGAAAGGGGTCTACGCGGCCCGCAGCGTGTTGCGGACCATAGACCACTAGCCACGCCATCCAGCCCGCGTGAAACCCCGTGCAGTACGGGCACGCGAGCATACGAGTGAAGAAGGTGAGGCCGTCTGCGTCCTTGAAAATCTGCCGATTCCGCAACCAGGCGGAAATCGGAGTCTTATCGTTCATCAAGCCAAACGCAATTCCATAGGCAACAAGCAGCAAAAGCATCATGTGCATGGTCTACTCACTTCTTCTTGGTGGTACTGGTAGCGGTTGCACGCGAAGTGCCCCGCGCTTTCTTGGGACGTTCGTCCACAGGAAGAATACGGCAGCACGACGTTTCCGCCGAGTGCGCGAAAATCGCAACCGTGTCCGGTACACCGTCCATGTTGCAGTCAAAGCCCAGGTCAAGTTGGTACTGCTGATTGAGCGCGTCTACAATCATGCGCTGTTCATCAAGCAGCGTCTGGTCAGGGAAAATACCCATCGAGCGCATGATTTGCACTTTGGTTAGGCGCTCGATGGCTTCGCCTAGACCCATGTGTACGGACGTGTTCAGGTGCTGGACTGCGGACATACGGCCTCCTCGCAAGAGGATAAGACGACAACGCCCACCCGCCAAGGTAGGGGATGGGCGCTTTACGGTGAATGCGGATTAGAGTTCGGCAGTCAGGTCAACATAGGCTGTCGCGCTATTTCCAGCGAGAACGCAGCCTCTGCCTAGCGTGCCTGTGACACTGGCTCTATCGCCAGTCACCGCTAGGGAGTCTGAGCCATAATAGGCTGTAGTCCATGTTACAGAGCGAAATGCAGTGTCGTAACTGCCTACGTTAGAATGTGAAAATGTTGGCGTGGCTCTCATTTGAACCGGATATTGAAAGCCTCCTGTCAATCCAGGCACCTTACCAA
>CAYQOJ010000071.1:0-1700 GCA_964419105.1 uncultured Methylococcus sp. | reverse complement strand
AGGGGGCAATCGCATTTCCGGAAATCGTTGGGGAAGACCGCATCGTTACTGGATACTTGATGTAGACATAGCACTGCGTGTTGGATGGGTTGCATCCGGCCCCGAGCCCGACCGTTGCGTTTCCGCTGTAAGCAGACAACCGCGCATAATACCGCTGGCAGAGTTCCAGTTGCTTCTCGTACTGGAGCATCTCAAAGGGCGTAGCGACGGAGCCGAGTTCCAGTTGGACGCCGGTGAGGTAGAAGGTGGCTCCGCTCGTACCGCACCAATTCACGCTTCCGTTAGCAGCCAACGCAAGTGGAGAAATCCATTGATTTAAAGATGATGTTTTGATAGCCGAGCCCAAATCAAAGAACAAGCTGAGCGCAAGAGCGTTCGATGTTACAAGTTTGCCCGTCTGATCTCCAGAAATACTTATAGTTTTCTTTTCCCAAGTATTTTGACTCAAAATTGTGTATGTGGCGGTATATGACCGATCTTCTTGCTGATTTCCAAGAGTAATCGAGTAACTTCCTGTGGTGTTTGATTTTACCCAAAACGATAGGGTCATCGTTTTTGCCATCGCAGAGCCATAGGACAGGTCGTATACTGATGTTCCCTCAATACGATTAACCAACAGGCAATACTGAGAGCCCGTGGCACTAGCAGCAGACGTTACGAGACAGTAAAGGCGATTTGACAAACCCGTTGGCGCATCCGATGACTGCTGCACAGTAAATTGCGTTGAAGTGTTTTTCCCTTTGTACCACCGGTCAGTCACAAATCCTTCTGCCGTCCCTGTCACTGCTGCGTTTCTTTGATTGACCCGCATGTCGCCGTTGATGATGCGATTCCGCCACGAAAGCGAAGTCGCCTGCGCCACATACGCCGACGAAGACGAAGCGATAAGCGAAGCGCCCTGCTCCGTAGCCGACGTAAGCCCCGTACCGCCCTTCGACACAGGCACCGTATTCAGCGCCAAGTCGATAACCCCGCTCGACGTAATCGGGCTGTTCGACACCGTGATGTCGCTTGACGTGACGCCGAAGCTCGTCACCGAGCCACCGCCACCGCCGATGATGAGGTCTGCTGCGACCGTGTTGACGAGCAGTTCCGACGCGGAAACCGCTACTCCGACGATGTAAGCATTCGTCGCAGGCTTCGTAGCCACCAGCGCACCCGCCGTGGTCGAAAGCCAGTACGCCGTACCGCGCGTGAGGCCCGACAGGCCCGCAGCGACCTCGCCGTTGAGCGCAACCACTACGTCCGTGCCACGGACTTCATGCACCACGCCGATAGGGGGACGCGCCGAAGCGTTGTCCGCATCGGCTTTCGCGACGGTCTTATCCGCGCTGGACACCTGACACACTACGTCGCCCACCGCGAGCGACCCCGATGCGGCAAACAACGTCGTGGGCGTCAGGGACGAGGATTCGGTAAAGGCGATGCGAGTGCTCATGGCTTCCTCTGCGGTGGTTGCGGATACGATTAGGGCTGCGGGTCAGCAGGGGCCGGTTCGGGTTCCGGTTCCGGTTGGGGTTCCGGCTCAGGCTGCGGTTCCGGCTCAGGCTGCGGTTCCGGTTCGGGTTCAGGCTCTACCGGGTCGTGCGGCAAAGGCTCGTTGCCTTCCTTCTTCCACACTAGGTACGCTTGATAGTCCGAGTTCATCGGGTCGCAGGGAACGATAGCGCCGTCCGGCAAGCGACGGATGCAGTGGGTGG
>CAYQOJ010000070.1:0-13529 GCA_964419105.1 uncultured Methylococcus sp. | reverse complement strand
CGAGAGACCTATAACTGCGAAATCGTGACGTTCACAGCGGACATTGGTCAGGGCGAAGAAGTAGAGCCCGCCCGTAGCAAAGCGCAAGCCATGGGCATCAAGGAAATCTACATCGACGACCTGACAGAGGAGTTTGCAAGGGATTTCGTATTCCCAATGTTCCGGGCCAACACGATTTACGAAGGGGAATATCTCCTCGGCACCTCCATTGCGCGTCCCCTAATTGCCAAGCGACTGAATGCAATCTGCCACGGCGCAACAGGAAAAGGAAACGATCAGGTTCGATTTGAGCTTGGTGCTTACGCACTGAAACCCGACATCAAGGTCATCGCACCTTGGCGGGAATGGGATCTCACTTCCCGTGAAACCCTGCTGGCATATGCTGAAAAGCACCGCATTCCGATCGAAATGAAGCGGGGCAAGGCCTCGCCCTACTCCATGGACGCCAACCTCCTTCATATCTCCTACGAAGGCGGTGTACTTGAAGACCCTTGGTCCGGTCCTGAAGAGGACATGTGGCGTTGGTCGGTCTCCCCAGAAAAGGCGCCGGATCAGCCGACCGTGATTAATTTGACTTATGAGCGCGGCGATATCGTCGCCATTGACGGGGTTCGCATGACGCCTGCGAAGGTTCTCGCGCGACTCAATGAGCTGGGTGGCGCCAACGGGATCGGTCGACTCGATATCGTAGAGAACCGTTATGTTGGAATGAAATCACGTGGCTGCTACGAAACACCGGGCGGCACCATCATGCTTCGCGCGCACCGGGCGATTGAATCCCTGACCTTGGACCGTGAAGTTGCGCACCTCAAGGATGAACTCATGCCTCGTTATGCGAGCCTCATCTACAATGGCTATTGGTGGAGCCCTGAGCGACTTCTCCTCCAAGAGATGATCGACTCCTCACAGGCGACGGTCAATGGCGAAGTCAGAGTCAAGCTTTACAAGGGGAATGTAATCGTGGTCGGTCGAAAGTCCGAAGACAATAGCCTCTTCGACATGAATATTGCGACGTTTGAGGATGACAAGGGCGCCTACAACCAAAAGGACGCTGAAGGATTCATCAAGCTCAACGCACTCAGAATGCGTATCGCAGCAAAGAAGGGCCAGAAGTTTACCGGCTAATCGAAGCCACTCGCTGGTACCTTTGATGGTACCAGCGAGCTCCCTTCCAATTAAGGACCCGTCACCCGCAAGGGGAAGTCGACGATCCGCACAGGATCAACACCTTGCTCGAAGGGCCGACGGTATTCCAGCCTCAGAGTGCCCTCACCTGGACGCACCGCCTTAAACTCCCAGACCTCAATCGCGCCCACGCCCATCGAATAGATGCCATCGATCTTTTGGTCGTAGCGCGACTCCGGATGAAGCGGTTGAATCACACCGTGTGCGATCTCCCCTTGCGGCAGAAGCCAGGTATATCCCGTCGTGCGATTGGCATCCAGACGAATCGTGACCCGTTGGCCGACTTTCACATCCACCATGTGGTCATGATCCGCTGCCACCAACTCAACCACACCCTCTCTAACCTTTCCGGTCGAAGCAGCACACCCCAGAAGCAGAATGGCCAAAACAAGAACCGCTAGGCGCTGCATGGCAATCGCATCCAATCAGGCGAGATTGGGCTTGGGATAACCAAACCAGCGTGTGACGTGAAGGTATTTACGAATTGGTGTCTTGATCACGGAAACACAAAGCGCAATTGAGAACAGACACCAAACGGCCGCATACTCGTTGGGATCACTCGTCAGAATATCCGAGATCCAAGGTCCGACCAGATAATGGAATCCGACAAAACGCCACGATCCGTAAAGAATGGGCAACCAGAACGCCACGACAATGTAGACGAGGGCATGCAGTCCATAGCGGAAGGCAAAGGGATTCCCCGGATAATCCGACATCAGGCCATTCAGGGGAAGCTGCCAGGCAATGTGCCAAGCGCCAGAGACCGAGCAGGCCTGGGTTCCACAGAATCCCTCAATCCCGACGATACAATGCCCCGCCCAGTCAAAGGGATACATCTTGACCAGCATGGCAAGCGCGCCCATCGCGCAAATCGTATAAACAATCGTTGAGATCTTCTTCTTAACGGCTTCAGGAATGAAGTACATCGCCACCATGTTGGCGAAGAAGGGTTGGAATGCGATATGGATGTAGCCGAAGTACGTCAATATCTGGTTGGGTGGTGAATCACAGAGATTTATGTAGACATAGGTAGCAGCCTGCAAAAGCTCCATGCAGGCAAAAAAGGTCAGTGGAATCCATATTTCCTTCGATTCACCCTTCCAGGCCACATAAGCAGCTGTTCCAAAACCCACGGTCGCAAGGACGGCCGATGCCTCTCCACTCCAGCACATGATTCATTCTCCTTATTATTTTTCGCCCCCAAAACCCGTTGGGCGGGGCCATGAAGCTGAGATCGTAGCGGGGACTTCAGTTAATCCCGTGCTTTTGCATGCGGTAAAGAAGCGTGTCTCTCGAGATCCCAAGAAGTCTTGCCGCTTGGCTCCGGTTTCCACGAGTCCGCTCCAGAGCCTGGCGAATCAGGTCGATTTCAACCTGCTCCAGATTAATCCCGGCTTCGGGCAGAAGGATTTCCCGCGATTCGGACGGTTTACCCGAAACGATTTCAGGAGGCAGATTATGCTCCTCAATGGTCTTTCCCGCGAGCAAAATGCACAGTCGTTCACAGACATTGCGCAGCTCACGAACATTCCCGGGCCAGGGGTAATGCGTCAGCCGCTGTAATGCCGTCTTGCTGATGGTGGCATTGGGAAGTCCATGGCTTTTGGTGAACTGATGCATAAAGTGGTGAATCAGCACCTGGATATCACCCATCCGATCCCGCAGTGCTGGTATTTCAAGCGGTACCACGTTCAAGCGGTAGTAAAGATCACGACGGAATTCCCCGCGGCTGATGCGATCTTGTAGATCGGCATTCGTTGCCGCAATGATCCTAACGTCAACCTTCTGGGAGGAGGTCTCTCCAACCGGCTGAATTTCACCTGTCTCCAGAAACCGAAGTAGTTTCGCCTGCAGCGGAATCGCGAGGGAATCCACCTCATCGAGAAAGACCGTCCCCCCGTTTGCGGCCTGAAGTCGACCCAGCTGATTTGAGATAGCCCCGGTAAATGATCCCTTTTTGTGCCCAAACAGCTCAGACTCAGCCAGAGCCTCCGGGAGCGCCGCACAGTTGATCGTAATGAAGGGCTTCTCGGCCCTCGGGCTCTGTTGCTGCAAGGCGGTGGCTAGAACCTCCTTGCCCGTTCCCGTCTCACCGATGATCAGTACGGTCACGTCGGTCGCAGCCACCATTCGGGCACTGCGAAGCATGCTCTCGAAATTGGGCGCCTGGCCGATGAGACGATCAAACATAGTCATGATGTGAACGCCTAGTGGGCAACCGGATGTTGCACCAGAGGATTAAGCCCTGGAAACGCAGACATCAGGGCAAGAAGAATCAGCGTCACTCCAGCCGCCTGACGGAACCGCGTCATGTGGGTCAAACGCACCATCAAGGACGTCATGACCCCTACACCCATGACGGCCGGAATGGTGCCCAGACCAAAGAAAAACATCGTCAGACCGCTACGAATGACCTCTCCAGTCGTCGCTGCCAGCGCCAAAGCCGTATAGACAAGACCACAAGGCAACCAACCCCAGACCATCCCGAAAATGAAAGCGCGCTGCCGGGTTTCAACAGGAATCAGCCGTCGACCATAGGGCTCAATATGCCGCCAGGCCAGACCGCCAACTTTCTCGATGTAAGCAAATCTTGGGAACCACCCTGCAACATGAAGCCCCGCTCCGAGCATGACCAAAGCCCCCAGCACCTGAAGAATCCGGTGCCCATGGCCTTCGCCGAATGGCAAGGTCAGGACGTGTTCGAGGATGCCGGCAATGAAACCACCAACGGTATAACTCAATACACGGCCACCGTTGTAACAAGCCACGAAGGGCAATAAGAGCGCTTTGTTCTCACGAATCTCTTTTTTGAGACTAAGCGTCAGTGTGCCAATGATCGAACCACACATACCCAGACAATGCATGGCACTGAAAAGCCCCATGAGAAAGGCAACCAGATAGGAACTACTGAAAGCGGAGTCAAGATGGTTCATGATTCAAGAAGACAATCAAAGGAGCCCCTCCAGCAGACCGGAGCGAACTCTCGAATGTGGCAAATGAGGAAATAACTGCGGTAACGAGGTGATTTACAACAGGTTTAAACGAAATAGAATAACAGATCGACCAAGCGCGCATATGCTTGGCTTCTCCTTGATAAGGATTTGGATCACGCCCATGGCCCGCCCGGTTACACCTGAAATTGCCGCTGACATCATCATTGAGCTGATCGATCAGCCGGAGAGACCGATCGTCCTGATCGAAAGGCTCTATGAGCCCCACGGCTGGGCCATCCCGGGAGGCTTTGTCGATGTGGGCGAGACTGTGGAAAACGCCGCCCGAAGGGAGGCTTTGGAAGAGGTGGGACTCAAAGTCGAGTTGACCGCCCTCCTCGGGCTCTACTCAGATCCCAGGCGGGACGCCCGTGGCCATACAGTGACCGCAGTCTATGTGGCCGAAGCCAGGGGGCTACCAAAGGCCGATGACGATGCCAAAGCGGCCGTAGTTGTCCATGTCCAGCATCTTCCCTCCCCACTGGCCTTCGATCATGCCAAGGTGCTGGAAGACTATCTGCGTTACAGAGCCGTTGGGGCTGTTACCCCGCTCCTTTGAACAGACGCCTAAAGAGCAACCATCAGCCCGAGTTCGACCACCCGCTCTGGTGGAATATGCCAGAATCGCATCGCGTTTTCTGCGTTCATGGCCATACGAATAAATAAGCGCTCACGCCAGGTCGCAACGCCATGCGTGGTGGCTGAGATCATGTGCTCTCGGGTCAGGAAAAAGGAGGTCTGACTCAGATTGATGTCAAGCCCCTCCGTCCGACAAAAGGTCAAGGCCTCAGGAACATTGGGCTCCTGGTTATATCCGTAATAGATCCGAACACGATAGATCTCGCCTCCGTAGTGGCGGATCTTCAGACGATGTTCCAACGGAATAAAAGGCTCATCCCGAGTCACCACGGTCAAAATGATGACCTTTTCATGCACCACCTGATTCATGGCCATGTTGTGGAGGAGTGACATCGGCGCTCCAAATCGGCTGGCGGTGAGATAAACCGCTGTGCCGGGCACTCGCGGGAGCCCCGAATGACTGACCTTTGCGACCAGTTCCTCGATCGGAACGGCCTTCGCGTTCAGCCTTTGGACCAGAAGCTCACGACCCCGAACCCAAGTAGTCAGGAGGATGAAAACGCTGCCACTAACGGCGATAGAGACCCAGCCGCCCTGCCAGAGCTTGGGAAGGTTTGCGACCAAAAATCCAAGATCAATACAAAGAAAGCCTGAAAACAAAACACCGGTCACGAGGATCGGGACACGCCAGATTCGCCTCAATAGACCGAAAGCCAGGAGGGTAGTAACGACCATGCTGCCCGTGACTGAGAGACCATAGGCTGTGGCCAGCTTGCTGCTCGATCCGAAGCCGATGACCAGACCCGCTGTGCCAAAAGCCAAAATCCAATTTACGGCCGGAACGTAAATCTGACCCGAATGACCCAAGGAGGTGTGCCGGACCGCCAGACGAGGCAGATACCGCATTCGGACGGCCTGCGCTGCCAGAGAAAAAGCTCCGGAGATCACCCCCTGAGCTGCAATGATGGTTGCCAAAGTCGCAAGCGCCAGCAGCGGGAGAAAACTCCAAGTGGGAGCCAAAAGATAGAAAGGATTACTGGCTGCCGCAGGATCTCGAAGCAGCAACGCCCCCTGCCCCAGATAATTCATGAGGAGGGTCGGAAAGACAAAGGTGAACCAGGCCACACGAATGGGCTGGATCCCAAAGTGACCCATATCGGCATACAAGGCCTCCACCCCCGTCACGACCAAGACCACCGCTCCCAGAACCATGAGCGACTGCATTCGGGTTTCCATGAGAAACCGGATCCCATAGCCTGGATGCAGTGCTTTGAGGATCAGTGGCGTTTCGATGATGCTTACGACGCCCAAGGCCGCAATCACAACCAGCCAACACACCATGATGGGCGTGAAAAGGCCGCTGATGAATGCCGTTCCCCGATACTGAAGTAGAAACAACGCCAGGAGGATGACAAGCGTCAGCGGGACGATAAGCACCTTGAGCCCCGGTGCACCCACCTTGAGTCCCTCAAGCGCGCCCATCACTGAGATGACTGGGGCGATCACTGCATCACCAAAGAAAAGGGAGGCGCCCAAAAGGCCCGTTGCCAGGGCTATGCGTCGGAGATGTTTTCGCTCATGGACACTTCTTTGCACCAGTGAAAGAAGGGCCATGATCCCGCCATCACCCTTGTTGTCGGCACGCATGACCAGAAGCGCATACTTGATGCCAACGATCAGTGCGAGGATCCAGAAGACCAAAGACAGAATTCCCAGAACATGATCTGGGGTGGGAGTAATGCTGTTGCGTCCAGCAAAGACAATCCGTAGGGCGTAGAGCGGGCTTGTCGCGATCTCTCCGAACACGACCCCCATGCTCCCAATTACAAGGGACCAGCGGAGAGTCCCCTCGCTATGGCCCGATCGCCTGACTGTCGCCATCGAATTCTCAGAATTCAGAAATTGGGGCCCATGGGACCATTGGATACAATGTAGGCACATTATAGCCACGCATAGTGCGGGTTGCGAGACGGCACTAACGCCAACACCTGAGAACCCACATGGATGATCGAAGCTTCCTGCCCCTGAAGATTGCCGTATTGACGGTCTCTGATACCCGAACCCTTGAAAACGATGGTTCCGGACAGCTTCTGGAGAACTGCATCCGAGAGGCAGGGCACCACCCCCCTCTTCGGAAGATCGTCACTGACAACCCCTATGCCATTCGTGCCGTTCTGTCAGATTGGATTGCTCGACCTGAGGTAGATGTCATCATCTCCACGGGAGGAACCGGAGTCACCGGTCGAGATGGAACCCCTGAGGCTGCACATGTTCTTTTTGACAAGACACTCGATGGCTTTGGCGAAACCTTTCGAATGCTTTCATTCGAGGAGATTGGAAGCTCGACGATCCAGTCTCGAGCAGTGGCCGGTGTCGCCAATGGCACCTACATCTTCTGCCTTCCGGGTTCCTCTGGCGCCTGCCGGCTGGGATGGGAACGCATCATTCGACCCCAGCTTGACTATCGTACCCGCCCTTGCAATCTGGTCGAACTGATCCCAAGACTGAAAGAGGCCTAGCTAGCCACCCGTGTGGCTCATATGCCGGAAGATAACGGGCGCCGCCTCGAGAGTGAAGTGATGTCGCTCCGGCTTGAGAGCCATTGCATCTTGTATCGCGCGTTTGACGTCCTCAATCGCCCCGGACTCCCTAAGAACCGGACGCAGGTCCACCGAATGTTCGTTACCCAGACACAGCAAAAGCCTCCCCTCCGCTGTCACACGAACACGATTACAGCTGCTACAAAAATTCTGGCTATGGGGTGAGATGAAACCGACCCGCGTGGAATGCCCTGCAACATGCCAGTAACGCGCAGGACCACCGGAGTCAAAAGTGGACGGAATCAATTCAAAGGCGACCGCCAAATCCCGTCGGATGGCGTCACTGGGGTAAAGCTCTTCACCACGAAGACGCTCCCCGATATCGCCGAGAGGCATTTCTTCAATAAAGCTGATATCAAGACCCCGATTGACAGCAAATCGAACCAGATCGACAACCTCATCATGGTTTCGATTACGCAAGACCACCGCATTCAGCTTGACCGACTCAAAACCGGCCTGGCGTGCCGCTTCGATGCCCGAGAAAACGGCCTCAAGATCGCCGACGCGCGTCAGCTTCCGAAATCGCTCCGGATCAAGGCTGTCGAGACTGATATTGACCCTTCGCACACCGGCGGCTCTCAGGTCCTGGGCCATTTCCCTTAACCGAGAACCATTGGTCGTCATCACCAGAGCACCCAGACCCGGAATCTTTCCGATGCTCCGGGTCAGATCCAAGACTCCCTTTCTGACCAATGGCTCGCCACCGGTCAGCCTGATCTTACCGACACCCAATTCAACAAAAGCCTGGGCGATCAGAGCAATTTCTTCAAGGCTCAAGATGTCGCTGCGAGGCAGAAACTCCATCTTTTCGGACATGCAATAGACGCAACGAAAATCGCAACGATCAGTAATTGAGAGTCGGACATAGGTCACCTCTCGCCCGAAAGAATCGACGAGCCTCGGCCGATCTGGAACTGTCGATGAAACTGCCTGTCTGTTCATAGGGTGATCATTTTCACATGGCATTGGACAGGGTCCAAGAAAAACATAGCACCTTAGTCGGGATTTAATCGAAAATCCTTACACACAGGGCTTGAACCGATAGAATGCAGGTCATGAGCGAACTCAAAGAACTGTTTGAAGGTTCTGGTGCGATTGCCGAGGACAACCTTGGTTTTCTGGAAGATCTTTACCAGCGGTATCTCCGGGATCCTGAATCCGTAGACGCGGGTTGGCGAGCAAAGTTTTCTGCACTCCCCGATAACGGCTACGCTCAGGCTTTCCTCGCACCCCCCTCGCAAGTTGCCTTCACCGAAGACGATACAGAGCTTCGGATTCGTCATCAGGCAGCGGTTGAACGGTTAATCAGCCAATACCGCATGCGGGGCCATCAGGTGGCCAATAACAATCCCCTCAAGCTGGGAACCCCCCCCCGACTTCGTGACCTAGAGCCCGCCTACTATGGCTTGAGCGCGAAAGATCTCGAAACCCCTTTTTACATCGATGTCCTCGACTCCCAGAGGAAGCTCCCCTTGAGGGAAATTCTGAGCTACCTGCGGCAGACCTATTGTGAACATGTGGGAGCGGAGTACCTTCACATCGTTGACAGCGAGATTCGCCAGTGGATTCAGTATCGCCTTGAAAACACGAGGAGTCGGGGCCTTCCTGATCCGGAAAGCCGGAAGGCGATTCTGCGGGCCCTAACGGCCGCAGAGGGCATTGAGCGCTATCTCCACCGCAAATACGTCGGTCAAAAACGATTTTCCCTTGAAGGTGCAGAAAGCCTCATCCCACTCCTGGACGAACTCATCGAGCACGCTAGCGAAAAGGGTATACGTGAACTCGTAGTCGGTATGGCTCATCGTGGGCGACTAAACGTTCTCGTCAATGTACTCGGTAAGCTCCCTGGTGCTCTTTTCGAGGAATTCGAAGGCACGGCCAAAATGACGCCGTTAGCCAGCGCAGGGGACGTGAAATACCACAGCGGTTTTTCGTCCAATATCCTGACCCGACATGGCCCCGTGCATACTGCATTGGCCTTTAATCCATCCCACCTCGAAATTATCGATCCGGTCGCCGAAGGCTCGGTCCGCGCCCGGCAAGATCGTCGATCTGGAAATGGCGAAGACGAAGTGATGGCAGTCCTTATTCATGGGGATGCGGCCTTCGCTGGACAGGGGGTGGTCATGGAAACCCTCAACATGTCGGAAACCCGTGCCTATACAACCGGAGGCACCATCCATGTCGTGATCAACAATCAAATCGGGTTCACAACCAGCGCACCCTTTGATGCACGCTCCACCCTCTATTGCACCGACGTTGCCAATATGATTCAGGCGCCGGTCTTTCACGTAAATGGCGATGATCCGGAAGCTGTCCTGTTTGTGACCCGGCTTGCTGTCGATTACCGCATGAAGTTTAAACGGGATGTGGTCATTGACCTCCTCTGCTATCGCCGCCATGGCCATAATGAAGCGGACGAACCTGCGGTGACCCAGCCGATGATGTATCGCATGATTCGTGAACATCCGACGGTTCGGGAACTCTATGCCGAACAGCTGGTGACCGCTGGAATCATGGATGCCGAAGAGACAGAGCGACTCGTTGAAGACTATCAGGAGGCACTGGCTCGAAACGACATCGTCTCGCGGCCCCTGATTGATGGTGAGGCAATCTACCCCAAACCCAGCTGGTCTCCATATCACGGTAACCATTGGACGACCCCCTATTGCTCAGGACTTTCGATAGAGGAACTCAAAGCCCTCTCAGATCAGATTTTGAAGTTACCCGAGGGGTTTGTTCTACACCCTCGTACTCAGGCCATTGTCGACAGCCGAAGGGCGATGAGCACAGGCATGCAGCCGATCGATTGGGGGTTTGCCGAGACGCTCGCTTATGCCTCACTCCTTACAGCAGGCATACCCATTCGTCTGAGCGGTCAGGACGTAGGACGCGGCACCTTTTTTCATCGCCATGCGATTCTTCACGATCAGACCACTGGCAAATCCTATACGCCGCTCCAACAACTCGGAAAGAAAGCCGCTGAATTTCAGATCTATGATTCCTTGCTTTCCGAAGAGGGGGCTCTAGGATTCGAATACGGATACAGCAGCTCTGCCCCTGAAGTCTTGGTCATCTGGGAGGCACAGTTCGGCGATTTTGCTAACAATGCCCAGGTCGTCATCGACCAATTCATCGCATCGGGTGAGTCTAAATGGGGGCGCTTGTGTGGCCTGACCCTGTTCCTCCCTCATGGGTACGAAGGACAAGGACCTGAACATTCTTCAGCCCGCATCGAGCGCTACCTCCAGCTTTGCGCTGAAGACAACATGCAGGTGGTGGTGCCTACCACTCCAGCACAAATCTTCCACTTGCTTCGCCGGCAGATAATTCGTCCCTACCGAAAGCCGCTGATCGTCATGACACCTAAGAGCCTGCTGCGTCATCGGCTTGCCGTCTCGAGCCTCAACGATTTATCCGAGGGCCGTTTCGACAATGTGATTCGGGAAGTTGACGAACTCGACGCAAAGAATGTGATGCGCATTGTTCTCTGTAGCGGCAAGGTGTACTTTGACCTTCTGGAGGCGCGACGCAAGGGGGACCTGAGATCAGCCGCCATCATCCGTATCGAGCAGCTATATCCCTTCCCTGCCGCTGAACTCAAGCAGGCTCTCACGCCCTATGCTCATGCGACCGATGTCATCTGGTGCCAAGAAGAACCTGAAAACCAAGGCGCTTGGTATCAGATTCGCGACCGTCTTTTGCAAACGATACCTTCCGGCATCCCACTCTCTGTGGCTGCCCGCCCGATCTGTGCGGCACCCGCGGTTGGACAGTATCACCGACATCTTGTCGAACAGCGCACACTGATCGAAAACGCGCTTACCGGTCAGCACAGCCCTTCCCGTACCGCCGATATCGAGACTGATCGGTAAAGGTGGGATAGACTGTCGGCACTGCCTGTGCGAGAACAATCTCATGCGAATTGAAGTTGTGGTCCCAAACCTACCGGAGTCTGTTTCCGATGCAACTGTGGCTGGCTGGCATCATCAAGGGGGTGAAGCGGTTCAAAAGGATGTCCCCCTGATCGATCTTGAGACGGACAAGGTGATTCTCGAAGTCCCTGTCCCGCAAAACGGAAAGCTCATTGAGGTGCGCCGCGATATTGGTGATGTCGTTTTGCCGGGTGATCTCCTCGCAGTGATTGATACTGATCTTGCGGAACTCCCGTCTGACCGCGCCCCTCTTAAAACGCCCCCAGCATCCCCTCCCGCAACGCCTCAAGAGGCAGTCGCGGCCAGCGATGAATCGTCCGCCACCCCAATCCCAAAGCCACCACAACAACCGGTAAGCCCTGCCGTTAGGCGACTTTTAAACGAACACCAACTCAGTGTTGCCGACATTCCGGTGACCGGACGCATTTCAAAGCAGGATGTGCTGAACGTTATCGAGCAGCGGAGCCAGCCACTGGTTTCAACGCCTGTGACTCCGGGCGAACCTGCCGGCCGACTCACCCAGAGCGCCGACCGTCCGGGTGATCGGCGCGTGCCAATGAGTCGAATTCGGTCGCGGATCGCCGAGCGGATGATCGAGGCGCAGCGGTCGACAGCGACCCTCACCACATTCAATGAAGTGAACCTGGACAAGGTCTTCCAGCTCCGCAACGAGCATCGAACCCGATTTGAGCAGGCCCATGGCGTCAAGCTAGGGTTGATGTCCTTTTTTATCAAGGCGTCCGTCGAAGCCCTGAAACGGTTTCCGATCATGAACGCATCCATTGTGGATCAGGACATTGTCTATCATGACTACTTCGATATCGGAATTGCGGTCACCACGGAGCGAGGTCTCGTGGTGCCTGTCCTTCGCAACGCCGATCGACTGAGTTTTGCCGACATCGAAAAAGCCATAGTCGATTATTCGGTTCGTGGCCGAGACGGGCAGCTCCGATACGAAGAATTGACCGGAGGCACTTTCACTATTACCAATGGTGGCATATTCGGCTCGATGCTCTCGACACCCATTCTGAATCCTCCGCAAAGCGCGATTCTTGGAATGCACGCCATCAAGGAGCGTCCCGTAGTTGAAGCCGGTGAAATTGTGATCAGACCCATTATTTATCTGGCCGTATCGTACGATCACCGGATCATTGATGGACGTGAGGCGGTTTCTTTTCTCTTTACCATCAAAGAGCTCCTGGAAGACCCGTCTCGCCTTCTTCTGGATGTCTAACTGCCCATGAGTAAACGCAGCAGCATTTTCCAAAACCTTCTGATCGCGATCAGCCTGTTCTTGCTGGGTTACCCTCTACTGGTCAACGAAGGACTCATAGGTCGTACCTTCGAAGCCGTCTTTGGGCTTGGAATTCTGGCTACCGGGATACGGGTTATTCCTGAGCACAAGAAAAGGCAAGGCATGGTCCTGCTGGTGCTTGGAATCCTCATCTGCTCATGGATCGCCGAACTGGTCTTTTCAGATCAGGTCCTCTTTGGGCTGATCCGACAAGGCCTTTTAATGTTCTTCTTCATCCGCTTCATCGTGCTAGTGGGTAAAGATGTGTTCGTAACCCGGAGAGTTGATGCTACGAGCCGGCTTTATGGTGCAATCTGCATTTATCTTTTGCTTGCAGCAGCGTTTGCCGATATCTACCTAATGATCGAGGAAATCATCCCGCACTCGTTTGGTTGCTCCACTGACCTCTGCCCCCATGGGGAAAGCGTGTTTCGATCGGGGACCCACCTCTATTACAGCCTGATCACTATGGCGACGGTGGGTTATGGGGACATTACACCAATTCAACCAATCGCCGCGATGATTGCGGCGCTTGAAGCCATTATCGGGCAGATGTATGTCGGTATCGTGATCGCTCGCCTGGTCGGCCTCCATCTTCTGGAAACCACTGACAGCCCCCCTAAATAGAGAGATCTCAGCGCTTCTCGGGAGGACCTAGATCACAGCCAACGCCATCACGATGGCATCTTCCCGCCCATGCTTAGCCGGGTAATATCCCCTCCGGGTACCGATCTCATTGAAACCAATCGAGCGATAAAGTTTGATGGCCTTGGGGTTAGAAGGACGAACCTCAAGAAACATTGTTTCAACGTTGAATCGACGGGCTTCCTCGATGAGCTGGTTAAAAATCACACGTCCGAATCCTCTCCCCTGATACTGAGGGGAAACGCACACGTTAAGAACATGGCTTTCTCCGGCGCCAATCGTCAGGATGCCATAGCCCACT
>CAYQOJ010000069.1:7599-13531 GCA_964419105.1 uncultured Methylococcus sp. | reverse complement strand
TTACTCCAATGGAGTTTGTGATCGACATCCTAAAGCGATTCTTCGCTATGGATGAAGACAAGGCCACTCAAGTCATGCTTCACGTCCACACCCGCGGTATTGGTGTCTGCGGGGTTTACTCACGGGATATCGCTGAAACCAAAGTTCGCCAAGTCAATGATTTTTCGCGAGAGCACCAACATCCCTTGCTCTGCGACATGGATGAAGCCTAGTGTTCTGGGCAAGCCGCCCGGAATTGCGCTCTTTGAAGAGCTCAACGAACCTTTCGGAACAAGTTAGAGAGTTCCCAGCCCCAGAGGAAGTCAGTCATGCTCAGCAAAGAACTTGAAGTTTCTCTCAACCAGGCATTCCGCGCAGCCTATGACAAGCGGCATGAGTTCATTTCCGTTGAACACCTGCTGCTCGCCATGTTGGACAATTCAGCGGCCATTGATGTGCTCAAGGCCTGCGGGGCTAACATCGACGAAATGCGGCGGGAGCTTGAAAAATTCATTGAGGAAACCACCCCACTGATCGCTGTGGGTATCAAAAGGGAGACTCAACCCACACTTGGTTTTCAGCGTGTTCTTCAGCGAGCGGCATTCCATGTCCAATCCTCTGGAAAACAAGAAGTCACCGGAGCAAACATTCTCGTCGCCATTTTCAGTGAGCAGGATTCACATGCCGCTTTTGTTCTGGGGCAGCAGGATGTGAGCCGACTTGATGTTGTGAACTTCATTTCACATGGCATCACCAAGGCAGGCGAGGATTCCGGTTTGGTCCCGAAGAGTCCGATCACGGAGAGCGAAGAGGGTGAACAAGCTGGGAGCAACCCGCTTGAAAAATTTGCGGAAAACCTCAATGAGCTTGCTCGATCCGGACAGATTGACCCACTCATCGGACGTCGCGATGAAGTGGACCGCACCATCCAGATCCTTTGCCGCAGAAGAAAAAACAACCCCCTTTTGGTCGGTGAAGCGGGCGTTGGGAAGACTGCTATCGCGGAAGGCTTGGCCAAAAAAATCGTTGAAGGGGATGTCCCTGAGGTCCTTAAGAACAGCGTGATCTACGCTCTTGATCTTGGCGCCCTGGTTGCTGGTACCAAGTACCGTGGTGACTTTGAAAAGCGGCTAAAAGCCCTTTTGCTGCAACTCAAAAAGGAACCCGAAGCCATTCTCTTCATTGACGAGATTCATACGATCATCGGGGCCGGATCCGCCTCGGGTGGCGTCATGGATGCCTCGAACCTCATTAAGCCAGTGCTTGCCTCGGGTCAACTTCGCTGTATTGGATCAACTACTTATCAGGAATATCGCGGCATATTTGAAAAGGATCGTGCTCTGGCTCGTCGTTTCCAAAAAATCGATGTTCCCGAACCGAGCGTAGACGAGACCTTCCAGATCCTCAAAGGCCTGAAATCCAAATTTGAGGAACACCATCAGGTCAAATATTCGCTGGCTGCCCTTAGGTGTGCGGCAGAACTCTCAGAGCGCTATATCAATGATCGCCACTTACCCGACAAAGCCATTGATGTCATTGATGAAGCGGGGGCCTGTCAACGGATTCTGCCCGCCTCCAAGCGGAAAAAGCTGATTGGCGTTCTCGAGATCGAAGAGATCATTTCCAAGATTGCCCGGATTCCACCCAAGACGATTTCCACCAACGACAAGGACAAGCTGAGAGATCTCGAAAAGAACCTCAGGATGCTGGTCTTCGGTCAGGATGAAGCCATCACCAGTCTCTCTGCCGCAATCAAGCTGTCGCGAGCAGGTTTAAGGGAGGCCCAAAAGCCGATCGGATGCTTCTTGTTTGCTGGTCCAACAGGTGTAGGCAAGACCGAGGTGAGTCGCCAACTGGCCAAGGTACTTGGCATCGAACTCCTCCGATTCGATATGTCGGAATACATGGAGCGCCATACGGTTTCACGGCTGATCGGCGCCCCACCAGGCTATGTCGGCTTTGATCAGGGAGGGCTACTGACGGAAGCCGTAAGCAAGCATCCGCATGCCGTTGTTCTCTTGGATGAAATCGAAAAGGCCCATCCGGATGTCTTCAATTTGTTGCTTCAGGTCATGGACCACGGAACCCTAACCGATAACAACGGGCGTAAGGCCGATTTCCGTAACATCATCCTGATCATGACCACTAACGCAGGCGCTACTGAGGCAGGAAGAGCCTCCATTGGTTTCACGCGTCAAGATCATTCTTCGGATAGCCTTCAAGTCATTGATCGCCAGTTTTCCCCAGAATTCCGTAATCGGCTGGATGCCATTATTCCGTTCAAACCTCTGGGAATTGAGATCGTGGCCCAGGTTGTGGACAAGTTCATGTTTGAACTTGAAACCCAGCTGGCTGAAAAACGGGTGTCGATCGTTCTCGAGCCGGAGGCCCGTCTCTGGATTGCAGAGAGAGGATTGGATCCACAAATGGGCGCACGTCCCATGAGTCGGGTGATTCAGGAGAAGATCAAGAAGCCCTTGGCAGAGGAGATTCTGTTCGGGAAGCTCAGTGCGGGCGGAGTAGCCAGAATCGGTGTCGCCGACGGCGAATTGACGTTCGAAGTCGAGACTGTTCGCGAATTATCAGAGCCCGCGTAATCGGGCTCTTCTTAGCGCTGACGGAAGGTGATGCGACCCTTGGAGAGGTCGTAAGGTGTCATTTCAACCTTCACTCGATCGCCAGTCAGGATTCGGATGTAGTGCTTGCGCATCTTGCCCGAAATGTGGGCCATGACCACGTGGCCGTTATCCAATTCAACCCGGAAGGTTGTGTTAGGAAGGGTTTCAATGACCTTTCCTTCCATTTCAATGTGATCTTCTTTCGACATACGCTCTCATTTACAGACGAGATTGGGCAGCCCAACGCCAGACTCCCCATTCTAGCACAGTCTGGGCTCGTGCCAGCCTCGCATCCATCGTCAACCCTCCTGCCACCCATTCAACCCTAGAACTTCATATGGCTGGTAGTGCGACTTGTAGGCCATTTTTTTCGATTCCTGAATCCAGAATCCCAGATAGACCGATTCGCCCCCCCGACGTCGAACTTCCTCGATCTGCCAGAGGATCGCAAATACGCCAAGCCCTCTCGCCTTTTGTGCAGGGTCAAAGAAGGTGTAAACCGCCGAGAAACCATCATCAAGGACATCAACGACTGAGACAGCCACTAAAAGACCCGCACGCCGGAATTCAAAAAAGAGCGTGCCCTCAAAGCGAGGATTACCAAGAAATTGGATGAACTCCTCAGCTGAACTTTTCGCCATATCACCGTCGGGATGACGGTGCGCTTGGTACTGGAGATAGAGTCGATAATGTTCCTGGTTGAATACTGCAGGCACCGCCAAGATGCTCAAACCCTCGTTCTGTCGCCAAACCCTCCGCTGTGATCGATTCGGGGAGAATCGTTTCACTGGAATGCGGATCGGAATGCAGCCCTTGCAGCCTTCGCAATAGGTTCGATAGACCAATTCCCCGCTGCGTCTAAAACCACTTCTCACCAGAGCCCCATATAACTGCCCTGACAATGGGAAATCCGGCGGAAGAATCGCCATTCTTGCCTCCCGCCCCGGAAGGTAGGGACAAGGATGGGTATCCCCCAAAAAAAGTGGGATGGAGGTCATGCCACCGGCCACCAAGCCTCAGTCGCGGGGTTGATCCTGCCCCATCGAGCGACTTCGAGGATAAAAGCATGACGGGCTATGGCTTTTGCGCCCAAACTTTCAAGGTGTGGGGTATGGACCTGACAATCAATCAATTGATATCCCCACCCCGAGAGCCGCTGACACGCAGTAACGAAGGCAACCTTGGATGCATCCGTCTCGCGGCGAAACATCGATTCCCCAAAAAAGCAGGAGCCCACGGCTACGCCATAAAGCCCCCCCACCAGTGTTCCGTTGCGCCAGCATTCAAAGGAATGGGCATAACCAGCCCGGTGAAGATCGGAGTACGCTGATCGCATGTCCTGAGTGATCCAGGTCCCCGATTGATCCGAGCGAGGCTCCGCGCAAGCCTGTATCACTGCATCGAAGGCTACGTCGTGCGTCACATCAAAAAAGCCTTGGCGAAGTCTTTTGCCAAGGCTTTTGGATACCTTGACATCTTGGGGCGCCAGAACCCACCGAGGGGCAGGAGACCACCAGAGAATGGGCTCATCGTCACTGAACCAGGGGAAGATGCCATGCCGATAGGCATTCACCAATCGTTCAACCGAGAGACAACCGCCCACAGCCAGAAGCCCGTTGGGTTCCTCCAAGGCCTCCTCCACGGGAGGAAAAGGCTGCGTTGGCCATGCGGGGTCCAATACTTTCAGCATCAATCCGTCCGATAGGGCGACCGCGCTTCACAGCTCTGAATATAGGATTCCATGTGTTGATTCTCGAGGGCGACGTGACGGGAAATAGCATCCCTGAACCCCTCATGCCCAATCCAATGGTAAGAGTGCGTTCTTTCCGGAAGAAACCCTCGGCTAATTTTGTGCTCGCCTTGAGCCCCCGGCTCGAAAACCGACAAGCCTCGCTCGATGGCAAACTCAATCCCCTGGTAGTAGCAGACCTCGAAATGGAGTGCAGGCACCTCTTCATCCGCCCCCCAGTAGCGGCCGTACAGAGTATTGTCTCCCACCATGAAAAACGCAGAGGCCACAACCTGGCCTTGATTCAGGGCTTCCACCAAAAGGAGTCTCTCCCCCATCGTTTTTCCGATGGATTGAAAGAAGCCCAATGTCAGCGCGGGAAAGTTGGCGTGTTTTTCAAATGTTCCTCGGTAAAGGCGATGAAATCGGACCCAGTCATCGTCGGACAGGTCGTCTCCATTTCGGCGTCTGATGGTAATTTCGGCCTCCATGACCTTACGCCGCTCGCGAAGAATCTCCTTTCTTCGCTTTGCCGTCAGCGTCTCGAGAAAATCCCGAAAATCACGATACCCCTGATTCCTCCAGTGAAACTGACAGCCAATGCGGTGAATTAACCCCGAATCACGCAATACATCCTCGTCGGTAAAAAGAAAATGGACCGAGGAAACGCCCTGATCATTCGCCGAATCAAGAACCTGCCTTAATAAGCTTTCAGCAAGCCCATCGTAGGAGCACTCTGGTGAGAGGAGGAATTTTCTTGCCGAAGCAGGCGTGAACGGGGCTGCAATAACCCATTTCGGGTAGTAGGGCATGTCATGACGCTGATAGGCCTCAGCCCAAGCCCAGTCAAAAACAAACTCTCCAAACGAGTTGTCCTTGATATAGACGGGTAATGCAGCCAGGGCCCGGCCAACCTTATCCTCAACAAGCCAAGGCGTGGCATGCCAACCAACGCGGCGCCCCAGGCAGCGGTTTATCTCAAGGGCCGCCAGAAACTCATGTGAGAGATGAGGAGCCTGCGTGCCGGCTAAGTGATTCCAGGTGTCTCGAGGTATGGAGGCGATCCCCTCAGAGATCCCTCTGACCGATGCAGGAAAGGCCATGTCTTCAAGGATCTGTTTCATCTAGATGGTCGAAAAGGGACAACCTGCCCCCTGATTTCGCCCGAATTTGGGGCGATTGAGCGACGGCGACCCCTGGATTGTGGGATAATCAGACTATCTCCCGCCCTATTCAGGCAAACCTTCCCTCGGAAGGTGGCTGCGCGCGGGTCTCTCCCTGACTCGAACCCATGGATTAATCACGCATGGCTCAGTACGTTTATACCATGAACCGCGTGGGCAAGGTCGTGCCCCCGAAGCGCGAAATCTTGCGCGACATTTCCCTTTCATTCTTCCCCGGCGCCAAGATTGGCGTTCTCGGCCTGAATGGCTCAGGTAAGTCCACCCTCCTTAGAATCATGGCGGGCGTCGACACCGAATTCAATGGCGAAGCCCGAGCGCAGGCCGGTATCAACATCGGTTACCTTCCGCAGGAACCTCATCTGGATCCGACCAAGACAGTTCGCGGTAACGTCGAGGAGGCGCTCTCCCACATCAAGGACGCA
>CAYQOJ010000069.1:0-7589 GCA_964419105.1 uncultured Methylococcus sp. | reverse complement strand
CTATGCCGCCTATGCCGAACCGGATGCTGATTTTGATGCCTTGGCCGCTGAACAGGCGAAACTCGAGAGCATCCTCCAGGCCAGTGATGGCCACAATCTCGAGAGAACGCTTGAGATTGCTGCAGAGGCGCTCAGGCTACCTGACTGGGATGCTGACGTGACCAAGCTTTCCGGCGGTGAACGGCGACGCGTTGCGCTCTGCAGGCTGCTCCTTTCGAGCCCTGACATGCTATTGCTGGATGAACCGACCAACCATTTAGATGCCGAGTCGGTCGCATGGCTTGAACGTTTCCTTCATGATTTCCCGGGAACTGTCATCGCCGTCACCCATGATCGATACTTCCTCGATAATGTTGCAGGATGGATTCTGGAACTGGATCGTGGCCACGGTATCCCGTGGGAAGGCAACTACTCCACATGGCTTGAGCAAAAGGAAAAGCGACTCGAGATCGAAGAAAAGCAGGAAAGCGCCCGCATGAAGGCCATGAAGGCCGAACTCGAGTGGGTCAGAACGAACCCCAAAGGACGTCACGCCAAGAGCAAAGCCCGCTTGCAACGGTTTGAAGAGCTCTCGAGCCAAGAATCCCAGCAACGCAACGAAACCAAGGAAATCTACATCCCGCCGGGCCCAAGACTTGGGGATGTGGTGGTTGAAGCCTCGGGTGTCCGCAAAGGATTTGGAGATCGCCTTTTGGTCGAGGACCTGAGCTTCCGGCTGCCACCAGGCGGTATCGTCGGCATCATCGGTCCGAACGGCGCGGGTAAAACCACCCTATTCCGAATGATCGCAGGTATTGAAGCACCGGATGCCGGCACTTTCCGCGTGGGCGAGACCGTCCAGATTGCTCACGTCGATCAGACCCGTGACCACCTGGATGACAGCAAAACTGTCTGGGAAGAAATCTCAGACGGTCTCGACATGATCACCGTTGGCACATACCAGACGCCATCCCGGGCCTATTGCGGTCGATTCAACTTCAAAGGTTCCGATCAACAAAAGCGGATTGGTGACCTGTCCGGGGGTGAGCGTAACCGTGTTCATCTGGCCAAACTGCTCCGCAGCGGCGGCAATGTTCTTCTGCTCGACGAACCCACCAACGATCTTGACGTTGAAACCCTTCGCGCCCTCGAAGAAGCCCTTCTGGACTTCCCGGGATGCGCTGTGGTGATTTCGCATGATCGCTGGTTCCTTGACCGTATTGCCACGCATATGCTGGCTTTTGAAGGCGACAGTAAGGTGGTCTGGTTTGAAGGCAACTACGCCGACTATGAAGCCGATCGCAAAAGACGCCTTGGGGATGAGGCAGACAATCCCCACCGTATTCGCTACAAGCCGCTGGCCAGCTGATAATCAGCCCCTAGCAGCATATTTATCCGGGTCCTTCTCGAGGACCCGGAGCCTCCCCTCCCCAGAGACTCTTCATGACTGATTCCCCCCGCACTTTCGACGACCTCGGCCTGTCTCCTGCGATTCTTGAGACGATCCGTGAAATCGGCTACGAAACCCCCTCACCCATTCAGGCCGCGAGCATCCCCCATCTCCTCGAAGGCCGGGACATTCTTGGGCAAGCCCAAACCGGCACTGGAAAGACTGCGGCCTTCGCACTTCCAATCCTGAGCCGCATCGACCTCTCAAAACGCGTTCCTCAAGCTCTCATCCTTGCACCAACCCGCGAGCTTGCCATTCAGGTTGCTGAAGCGTTCCAGACCTATGCACGCCATCTTGAAGGCTTTCATATACTGCCGGTTTATGGCGGACAAGGGATGGGCCAACAGCTGAGGCAGCTTGCTCGCGGCGTTCATGTGATTGTGGGTACGCCCGGCCGCGTCATGGACCATCTGCGTCGCGAAACCCTAAATCTTGATTCACTTCAAACGCTGGTTCTGGACGAGGCGGATGAAATGCTCCGCATGGGCTTCATCGAGGATGTCGAATGGATTCTCGAGCACACCCCGGACACACGACAGACTGCGCTCTTCTCCGCGACCATGCCGCCTGTCATCAAGAAGATCGCAAGCAGCCACCTGAACAATCCCGCCGAGATCCGAATTCAAAGCAAGACATCGACGGTTGAGTCGATCAATCAGCAATACTGGCTGGTCTCAGGACTCCAGAAGCTGGACGCACTGACCCGTATCCTCGATGCCGATGACATTGATGCCATGATCATCTTTGTTCGCACCAAGACGGAAACGGTGGAACTCGCTGAAAAGCTCGAAGCGCGGGGCTACGAAGCCGCTGCCCTCAATGGCGATATGACCCAGATCCTGCGTGAAAAAGTTGTTGACCGACTGAAACGTGGCGCACTGGATATCGTGATCGCCACTGACGTCGCTGCCCGCGGGCTGGATGTCGAGCGCATCACCCACGTCGTCAACTACGATATTCCCTATGATACAGAGACCTACGTCCACCGTATTGGCCGTACTGGTCGTGCAGGACGCAAAGGCACCGCCATCCTCTTTGTGGCACCGCGCGAAAGACGCATGCTTCGGGCCATCGAGCAGGCAACCCGTCAACCCATAGAGCAGATGCGCCTTCCGACCCTCAGGGATATCGCTGATCGTCGGATCGAACAGTTCAAAGCCCAGCTTGTCGAGGTCATTGACGCGCAAGATCTATCTTTCTACCGGGATCTCATCGACACCTGGACCAAGGAAGAGGTTGCAGAGCCGGCCGAAATCGCCGCAGCTATTGCACACATGCTGCACCGTGACCGCCCCCTGGAGGCCGCTGAGGAACCCGAGTTTATCCATCGGGAACCGCCGCGTAATGAAGGCCGAAGAGATCGACCACGCGATGATCGCCGGCCCCGTTTTGACCGTGATGATCAGGGACGCCCACCGCGCCGCGAACCAAGACATGAAGGTGTCATCATGGGGCTGGATCGGGAGATATGCGCGTTTTCACCATCGACGTGGGCCGTTCGCATGGCGTCATGCCCAAGGACATTGTCGGCGCCATCGCCAATGAGGGTGGGATTGGTGCGCGACAGATCGGTGCAATCAAGCTGTTTGACTCCTACAGCACGGTCGAATTACCCAATGGTCTCTCCCGAGATGTCTTCCAATCGCTGGCAAAGACCTGGATCCGTGGCCAGAAGATCAATCTGCAACCGGCTGAGGGCGGTGCTCGGAGGGAACCTCCGGTTCCAAAAAAGCACTACGGTGCACCGAAGAGCGACAAGCCAGCACAGAACCGCAAGAAAAAGGTGGAAGGTCTCACCTTGCCACAATCCAAGTATCGCAAGCGCACGGAGCCCGGTCAGGAATAATCGAGCGGCATGGATACGCTGAAGCTCCTTCTTTCTGAAGTCCGAAAGCTCAACTCAACCCTTGAGCGGTGGGCGCCCAGCGAAAGACCTGTTCCTGACTTTACCCAGGAATCGGCTTTTCGATGGGTTGGTGGAAACTATCCGGGTCAGGGATATCTGACCCCACTCCCTCAGAAAACGGGATGCCGACTGGCGGACCTCAGAGGCATTGACCGACAAAAGAACGAGCTTGACCTTAATACGCGCCAGTTCATCGAAGACCATCCGGCCAATAATGCCCTCCTCTGGGGCTCCAGAGGCACCGGTAAATCGACTCTGGTTAAGGCACTGCTTGCTGAGTACCGGGAAAAAGGGCTTCGAATGATCGAGGTCGGACGAGCAAACCTGATCGATCTACCTGAAATTCAGGGGATCGTCAGGAATCGTCCGGAACGCTTCATCGTCTTCTGTGATGATCTGGCATTCGAGTCGGATGATGCGGGCTACAAGGTTCTCAAGGCGACCCTGGAGGGCACGCTTTCGGAACAACCCGATAACCTTCTCATTTACGCAACCTCAAACCGAAGGCATCTTCTCCCGGAATTTCCGGAGGATAATCAGAGCGCTCGATGGATTGATGGCGAACTCCATCAGGGAGAAGCGGTTGAGGAAAAGATCTCGCTTTCAGAACGTTTTGGCGTCTGGTTGTCCTTTCATGCATTCAACCAGGATCAATACCTTGAGATCGTCGAACACTGGCTGGACCACTACGGATATGCCGAGGATAGCCATGCGGCACGAACGGAGGCCTTGGCTTACGCTCTTCTTCGTGGATCTCGGAGTGGGCGAGTCGCCTTTCAATTTGCAAAAAGCTGGGCAGGCCGAAATCGCCTCACCACGAAGAATTCAACCTGAGCGGCCAAAAGTTGCCGCATGAAAGAGTACGCAGCATGTCGCAGAAACGAAAAATACTGATTACCAGCGCCCTGCCCTATGCCAATGGCCCAATTCACCTTGGGCACTTGGTCGAATATATCCAGACTGATATCTGGGCCCGATTCCAGAAAATGCGGGGGCATGACTGTCACTACATCTGTGCTGACGATACCCATGGAACCCCGATCATGCTGCGGGCTGAAAAAGAAGGGATCACACCGGAAACCTTGATTGCTCGTGTTCAAAAAGAACACGAACGCGATTTTGCAGGTTTTCACATTGCTTTTGACAACTATTACTCCACTCATTCGAATGAAACGAGAGAGCTGGCCGAGACCATCTATCTTCGCCTTAAAGCGCGGGGCTTGATCGAATCACGAAGCATTGAGCAGTTCTATGATCCTGCCAAAGAAATGTTTCTGCCGGATCGTTTTATCAAGGGGGAGTGCCCCAAGTGCCATGCCAAAGACCAGTATGGAGATTCCTGCGAGGTATGCGGCGCGACCTATTCCCCGACAGACCTGATTAACCCCTTCTCTGCCGTCTCCGGCGCAACCCCCGTCCGCAAGGAATCGGTCCACTATTTCTTCAAGCTGGGAGCGTGCGAGGCGTTTCTGAAGACCTGGACCCGGGCGGGACACCTGCAGGATGAAGCCGCCAACAAGATGGCCGAGTGGTTCGAGGCCGGCCTCGCTGACTGGGATATTTCGAGGGACTCACCCTACTTCGGGTTTGAGATACCGGAGGCCCCCGGCAAGTTCTTCTATGTCTGGCTGGATGCGCCTGTGGGCTACATGGGTAGCTTCAAGAATCTCTGTGCCAAATCCGGCATGGATTTCACCTCGTACTGGGAAAAAGGATCTGATGCCGAGCTCTATCATTTCATCGGCAAAGATATCCTCTACTTCCACGCCCTTTTCTGGCCCGCCATGCTGGAACATGCCGATTTCAGGACGCCCACCCGAATCTTTGCTCACGGATTCCTGACCGTAAATGGCGAAAAAATGTCCAAGTCTCGTGGCACGTTCATCACTGCCGAGGCCTACCTGAATCAGGGCCTCAACCCAGAGTGGCTTCGCTATTACTATGGCTGCAAGCTCAATGGGAGCATGGAGGACATCGATCTCAACCTCGAGGACTTTGCGCTCAGGGTGAATTCTGACCTGGTCGGCAAGTACGTCAACATTGCCAGCCGTACGGCAGGTTTTGTCACCAAACAGCTCAACGGAAATCTTGATGCCACCTTCTGGGATACTGAGGAAGGCAAGGCCATTCTTAACGAGCTTTCGCAAAATGCAGAACCGATCGCTCAGGCCTATGAAAATCGTGACTATGCCAGGGCCACACGCGAGATCATGCGGATTGCTGACGGCATCAACGAATATGTCAATGGAGAGGAACCCTGGAAAGTTGCAAAAGCCGAGGGCAAGCAGGCAGAACTCCTCCGTATCTGCACACGAAGCCTTCAGGGCTTTCACGCCCTTTCGATTCTTTTGACTCCTTTACTTCCGCAACTGACACAAAGGGTTGCTCGTGAATTCTTTGGCATGGACCGCGACTTCCGCTGGGAAGATTTGGGAACCCCACCCTCAGCCATCCAACCGTATCAGCATCTGATGACTCGAGTGGACGCCACCCAGATCACCCAACTGGTAGAAAGCAGCCGTCAAACACTCGGTGGAGGAGCAGCAGAGGCCGCAGCGCCCTCTAAAGCAGAACCCAGCGCCATTGACCCTGTTGCGGACACGATCAGCATTGAGGATTTTGCAAAAATCGATCTTCGGATTGCCCGAATCGTCGAAGCAGAACACGTGGAAGGCGCAGCAAAGCTTCTCAAGCTTACGCTCGATATTGGTTCTGAGACACGGACTGTTTTTGCAGGGATCAAGTCCGCTTACGATCCTGCGGATCTCAAGGGACGGATGACGGTAATGGTGGCCAATCTTGCCCCCCGTCAAATGAAGTTCGGTCTTTCCGAAGGCATGGTACTTGCCGCCAGCGATAGCCGGGGCGGGCCTTTTATCCTCTCACCAGATACAGGCGCTGAGCCTGGCATGCGCGTAAAGTAAGGCAAGCTCTGCTCGCCCTATTGCGGGCGGGCGTTGCCCTCAGCCCATCGTATAAGGAATTCTTCGAACACCAGCTGTCGATTTGCAGGCCCCCTTAGAGCATTCTGGCACTTGAGAATTCGATCGTAAGTATCCAGCAAAAATGGCGCTGGAACTCTGCTCGCAAGACGTCTGAGCTGCGCATCAAGATCCAGATTGCGGGCGGACACCCTGCCCTCAGTCAAGCCGAGTCGAGCTCCATCGGCCAGCCATGAGGCCATCCAGATGAGATCCATCTCTCCCAGCTTCGTAGACCAGATTTCAGCGACATCAAGGGGGTCCCGAGCGCCAAAAAACACCGCCATGAGCTCATCAAACCGCTCGAGGCGCTTTTTGACAGCCTCTGAACTTTCAAGTGAAGCCGCTCGAAGTGGAGACCCCGCAGCTGTACTGAGCAATGCCGGCGCCTCGTCCCTTATGCCTTGCTGGCTTAGCCAATCCAGCGCCATGTCCGTCTGGATGGGGCTGATGCTGAGATTACGACAACGACTGCGAATGGTGGCGGGCAGTTGCTGGGGGCGATCAGTCACCAGAACGATGACTGTTCCATTAGGCGGTTCTTCAAGAGACTTCAGGAGTGCATTGGCAGCATTCCCATTCAGGGCATCAGCCTGATCAATGATGACGACCCTATAGCCCGCGTACTGAGGGGTTAGGGCAATTTCCAGAGTCATCTGCCGAATTGCATCCACCTTGATGGGCTTTCCTGGTTCCTCCGGTGCCAGCATCAAAAAATCAGGATGTGTTCCTGCCTCAAAAAGCCGACATGAAGCACAGTGCCCACAGGCTAGACCACTCTGGGGAGCCTGGCACAGGAGGCGACGGGCATAATCTATGGCAAGACGCGTTTTTCCTATCCCAGGGACACCCCGAATCAATAGCGCATGGGCTACTCGGTCCTGATCAATGGCCTCCATCAGCGTCTGCCATGGCGATGCAAGCCAAGGCAGAGGTAAGGAGTGAACAGGATTTTCCGTCGTCATAGAAAAAGATGATCCAGTTCTCTGGCAATGGCAGCCTGAACCAATGGTAAATCGACAGAGGCATCAATCCGCCGAATTCGATCTGGATCGCCTTTCATACGCTCAAGATAAGCCGCTCTGACCCGCTCAAAGAAATGGTCAGCCTCCGATTCAAACCGATCCTGAGGACCCCGTGCCCTTGCGCGAGCCATACCCACCGAGACCGGCGTATCCAGAAGCAAAGTCATGTCCGGACGAAGATCAGCCTGAACCCATTGCTCGAGAAAACCAATCTCCGAGGTATTGATACCTCGCCCACCCCCCTGATA
>CAYQOJ010000068.1:0-13590 GCA_964419105.1 uncultured Methylococcus sp. | reverse complement strand
CATGCCATGGCATGGCCTCATGGTTGGGTTTGGTAGTCTTCGAAGTAGCAGGGAATGATGTTGCTGTGCGCATGAATGCGGAGGCCTGAGAGGGCGAATAAAAAATATTTTGACTTTGCGTATTTTTTATTCACGCATATTTTTTGTTCAAGTTAGTCTGTACTTATTTGGTTTCCGTGTATAAAATATTGCATTTTGCCATTCGAGCATCCATCATGCGGCAGCTTCTCCTCTTGCTCCTATCTCTCACATTCACAGCCGCTTATGATTGCAACATCACGTTGGTCAGTGGCGTCGCTAATGTGGAGTCGAGCAGCATGTGCGACTACGTCAACTACCATGTCTCAATGCTCTTGTTCTTCGGCGGGTCGGCAATCATGTTTGTGCTTGTGGCGGTGCTGCACATTGCATGTTATGGTCCTAACATGACCATCAACCAGGAGTACACTGTGCAGTGGTACGTGTGGTGGGCGCTGGGTTGCTTGATTCTTATGCCCGGATTCGAGTTCGCCTTCGCCGTGTTTTATCTTTGCGTGGCGTGCCTGGTCTTTGCTTCCATCGCCCATGCCTGCATTTCAAGAGTCCCCCTTCAGCATCGCTCCAACGCAGTTGACACCACCCCTGCCGTGGTGACGGTGGTCGTGGTGGACGACGACGCCGGTTCTGACAACTGCAGCATCTGTTTGGAGTCTAGGGCGGGCAAACCTTGGTTCATCGCCCCATGCAAACACTCCTTCCATTTGGAATGCATCCAGAAATGGGCGCAGGGTACCTGCCCGCTGTGCAGGAAGAAGGTGTGGGATTGACCAATGAATAGAATGTTTTACTTGCAGACGAGTGTATGAACAAGCCTCCTACCTATGAGCAGGCGATCGTCACTCGCTTCTTTGCCCGTTTCTGGTCTCCCTGAAAAGCGAGCACAAACGTCATCACCAACTCCTTCCGCAGCACCACAATGTCCAGTCCCGTTTGCCCCGCTACCAGGCTCACAGCACTGTCTGCCCATTCCCCGACGAGCTCGCCGTCGAGGCTGAACTTCTTGATTTTGCGCGTGGCGTACTCTGTCGCATACACGACCCCGCGCGAGTCCACCACCACATGGTGCGCGTGCTGCACGCCGCCGTAGATCGAGAATACCTGCCCTGCCTTGAAGACCTGGACTCGTCCGCCGCCCCATTCGCTGACAATGACCAGCTCCCCGTGGCTCGGATGGTTGTGCAGCGCGATGCCGCACGGGCAGAAGAGGTGTCCCGGCGCCGTCCCGTATCCGCTGCCGAGCGTCGATATGTATTGTCCGTCCGCGTTGAGGTGGAGCACCCTGTGGTTTTCGTTATCGGCGATCCAGATGCTGTCGTCCGCTGGGCTTATGGCGATACCCACGGGCTGATTGAGCCGGCCCGGCTGCTGGAAATCAGTCACTATGCCGCGAATCTGTTTCAGATTGCTGTCAAACACGTGAACGCAGTGGTGAAATCGGTCCACTACAAACGCGTGTCCTTTGGAATTCACAGCGATGCCCTCGGGCTTGGCAAATTCACAGTCCAGCCGTCCGGTCTCTTTGCCAGCAGCGTCCACTATCAGCACGGCGTTGCGCGCGTGGCAAGACACTAGAGCACGCCCATCGGGCAAACGCGCAAAAAAGCGCCAGTCGGCAGAAGGGTTGTGGGCGTAAATGTTCAACACAGTTGGAGCTGCTGATTCAGGGGTTTCCATCTGAACAGAGAGAGGCTGTGCTTGATTTATACTATGAGGCACTTCAGACACGGTGATGCTAGCAGATGAAAAATGCACAACACTCTGGACACAACAATTTTTAATTGGCCAGCAAACAGGCAATCACGGCTCATTCATTATCATGCTCATCGTCGTCGGAAACCTCAAATCCGAATCTGGGTTCCTTGCCTTTTGCAGAGCATATCACACAGGATATAGCTGCCACGGCATCTCTGAGAGGATGCATGGGGTCTTCAAACATCCTGCCACCAACGTTCACCCCACGGCATGCAGCCTCCTCCGCTGCAATCAACTCCTTCACTGAACCAAGAGCCTTTCTGGCGAGTTTTAGCACATTGGGAGCGTTCTTCTGAATGATGCCCGCCCTTTGTTTGACCAGCTCGTATGCCTTTTCAGACTTTTCATCAGACCTCTTGCGTTTCTTGGAAGAAAGCTCTGATTTCTTTTCAAACGTATGCACAGCCTTTCCACGAAGACCAATAATGAAGGGGATCTGCAGTGTAGTGGTGCCTTTGAGAAATCCACGGAGATCTTTGGACGATTTTGTCGAAAATATGGGTTTGTCGTCCATAAGGAAATATGTATCCCCGTTATAGACCAGTTCATACCCCCCCTCCAAATACGAAGCATCATCACCATTCTCCATCTTAACTTTCATGGTTTTTGCTTCAGGGAGAATATGCTTGTGATTGAACTGTCCTTCGACTTCAATCAGTCCAGGAGCAATCAGATCACCAACAGCATTGTCTGCAAATATGATCGGTTTGCAAGTTTTGGCGTCATAGTTCACATACGCCACACCCTTGTGGTAAACCAAGAAGCTCCCCTTGCTGTATGTTGCGTCCACACCATCTGACATGGAAAGAAGAGACATTTGGACTGTTGTTTCAGTGTGAAAGTTGTGATGCTGGACTGTTATTAAATAGCCAACCAAGCTGTAAAGGGATTTTAAATTGTTGTAAAGAGAGTTTTAAATATTTGATTTGATTTTGTTTATGGACAATACAATAAAACTTCTAAACTTCTACACTTTGCCAAGAGGAAAACGAAGGGGCACATCTGAATTGTTCCTGCGCAACGTCGCTAGAATATTTGGATGTCCTCCGCTAGAATGAGCTGTAGCAATGTATTCCAGCAAGTCTTCGTATGATGAAATGGCAACAGGATCACCGCCAAATAACCTAGCTTCTTCCAATCTGTAAAACCAATACCCATGCATCTGGAGCAGTCCTGCTATTTTTGTAGCTGACACTACGTGTGTTGGGTGCACTCTCCAGACTATGTTGTGTATTTTGCGTGACAATAGGAGATTTGAGGCGCCGAGCAACGCACTGTACTCAGATCCCTGACATGTGAGAAGTATAATTTCAATGATGTCCTCATCGACAGTCTCATCAATAGTCACAACCCGCACATCTGCCTTTACGCTCCCCCCTCCACGCATAGTGGCAGCCAAGTTGTTCGGCTCACTCTCAATTCGAACGGTACGCGGACCATCGCTTGTCCCAACAGCGTTCCAGAACACGTGAAAGGTCGAGAGCAAAGTACCGCTACAATTGTTGTCACGCGCACACCAGCGCTCTCCGTTCAGACATCGGCTTTCCAATAGCCTCTCTATGTTAGGCAACAGCGGATCATACGCGTACACCGTCATTCCTCGGCTGGCCATGTAGATGCTTACCATACCCAGGGCTGATCCTACTTCAACAAACGCTCTGCCTGTCGTACAATGGGCTGTGGTTTGACATACTGAATGCATCTCGTCTATGCTGGGGTACTTGTATTTAGGTCCAAATAAGCCTTCCCCTATGCCCTTTGACACCACACCATCCTGTGAAAACGGATGCAAGGATACTAGAAAACTGTATTCCTTTGTGGACGTAGCATAACGCATTTCCACTACGTTGTCCCCTGATGACACATTCCCACAGCCTGTGTTTTCAATCTTTCTGTCTTGCTTCTGTCCTACGCGTGTAAGATGATGCAAATACATCAGAAAGATTGCACTTACAACTGCATTTAACAGGATGAATTTCCTGGTTCTATTTTTTGGATTACTCATTTAAAGAATGATGACAAAGCCAACCTTCCTTCCTCACGAGTTCAGTTTATAATTTCAATAATAAAACCATTATAAATTCATCTCCCCAGCTCAGAATCCCAACAACAACCCTCAGCAACACCTGCATTTCCATTCTATACACCACAGCAAATATAAAGCATACCACAAAAATACTTCTTGATCATGCATCAATTGATTCAACAGAATTACAGTAATGAACGGCACTTTCTAAAATGCTACTTTCTATGGTTGGCTATGCTATTCACCCTAGCAGTGTCTGCTCGACTTTGCATTGATCCTGTCCCCAAAACAATGGAAAGTATCTTTTTTCTCTTCGTAGTCAATTTACTCATCGCATATATTCTCGGCTTCCTTGCTGGATTCACTGCTGCCAAACACACGGACACGACAAACAGCAGTGAACAGGCCAATGGTGATCTGGAACAAGCAGCAAAAAACTGAAAAATAAAATTTTTTTCAAAAAAAACCTAATTATAACATCAGAAACACAATATAAAAACAACGCGCCAAAAGCCACTCAGCCAGCACAGCAAAATGATGACCCCCGTCTTCGGCCAGGGCAAGGGTGGCAAAGGCCTAGGAAAGGGCGGCGCCAAACGCCATCGCAAGGTCCTCCGCGACAACATCGAAGGGATCTCACGCCCTGCCATTCGCCGTCTCGCGCGCCGCGGTGGCGTGAAGCGTCTGTCGGGGCTCGTGTACGAGGAGACGCGCTCGGTGCTCAAGGACTTCCTCACCGACATCATCCGCGACGCTATCACCTACACCGAGCACGCACGCCGCAGGACCGTCACGGCCAACGACGTCGTCTACGCGCTCAGGCGCAGGGGAAGGACGCTGTATGGGTTTGGGGGCTGAACCTTTGGAATGATGATTTTCAAGTATTGAAATGGGAATAAATTACAGAGGCATTGGATTTCAGTTATCACGATGTCAAACACATCCTTACAGCACAATATTGATACAAAGCACTGTTCTATGCATGATTTATTCACAGCTCCTAGTGCATCCACTTGGAAATATCGTAATCCCACGCCCGCACCAACTTGGGATCGCGCTCAGGCAACACGGGACTCTGTGCCTCATGCCGCACAAACACACGGCCGTCGTCCAAGCGAGGGAAAACCACACTGGAATGGTTGTTTGCCAATGACGATGCTGCTGCTTTCAAAACAAGCTGGTCCATGCTACCCCCTTCTGCATTGAGCCAGCGATTCCACGCACCGCTAGTCACTGCTATCCCCGCAGGGTGTGTGAGATTTCCACCACCCGAGAGCAAGTAGTAATCATGATTATTATTATTGTCATTGTTTTCACCTGTCCTGTTCCGTTCAAGATGAAAAAACCAGAAAGCATAAAATGGACTCACTTCCATACGATCCTCCAACAGTAATACAAGGGAAGGCGCTGCTGATTCGTTGACAGGCTGCAGAGTTTTGACAATCCGGCAGCGCCCGCGATCCCAGTGATCCGAAACAACACCGGTGATCTCGCTTGCATTGAGCAGCGGAGTGACGACAATTATGATATCCACTGACACATTCTGCGGGTACCCTGCGCTAATCAAGGCACATAAAATCCTGTAGAGACTTTTCTTCTCATGGGAAAGGATGAACACACTGAATCTTGCTGTGTGGTGATTGTCAAAAGCAGCAAGGCCGCTCGGGTCAAAGCCAGATGATGGTGCCCTTAACAACGATACCACCACCGGTGCATTCTGTGGTGAATCCATCAGCATGACACCAATGGATAAAATGAAGATGCCTAGGAGGACAACAGCGACAGAAAATCCCCTGAACAGGGCAAGATCGTTGCTGCTTATTCCCATTGAAGCCTTGAAGCACCTGGATCAATTATTGAAATAACCTTGAATAAATAGAATAAAAAACGATTTTGTTTTCAAGGGACCGCTGATACACGCTGCATGGTCTTGAAAAAAAATCAAACCAATCAACCCAATACAGCGCGTGGTTTGCATTATTTACTGCAGCATATACTAATGATAATAGACACTCCAGCACATACTGTAACTGTCACAGCAGATGAAATTTTTGACTGGTTCGACCAACTCGAAGACATAGCGCTTGCACGTCTCAGGGACGCGGATGCCATGAGCGTCGAGGAGACAGACGACGAAGAAGAGGACAGCAACTGTGCTATCCAGACCATTGGCAGATTAACCTCACTGGGTTCACCACCAGACAATATATAAAGAAAACTCCGCATCAGACATCGCCACCGAAGCAAGGATGATGCAGAACGGTCGGCGAACCCCTCTTCAACCGCACTGCGCACAAGCGGCGAACCCAAGGGTCGATATCCCATTCAAGCGCGTTCTCCTGAAAGACGACCCCAGGACCGTTTACCAGAGCAGCGAAGGCAGGCTGAAAACAGTGATTTGGTGGGGCCAGCGTAAACTGCTCATGTCTGAGATAGAGTTTCTTCTCATGGCGCCGCCACCCCTTGAGCAAAGGTGTGTGGTAATCTATGCAGGCGCAGCGCCAGGAACCCACGTCAAAATCCTGTCCGAAATGTTTCCCGAGCACAGGTTTGTTCTGGTGGACCCAGCTGACTTCCACGTGCGCGCTGACGGCGACCGGATCATCACACACACTGCACTTTTCACGGATGAACTGGCCCAAGAACTCAAAGACAAGTACGACGGCTGGCACGTGCTCTTTGTCTCCGACGTGCGCTCCTCCGACTACCTGCGCCTGAGCAAAGAAGAGGACGAGCAGCGCATCAGGATCGACATGGACGCCCAGGCCCGATGGCATAGGATAATACGTCCATTCAAGAGCATGCTCAAGTTCAGGCTTCCCTACACACAGGGCACCACCTCCTATCTCAAAGGGGTGATCTTTCTTCCCGTCTGGGGCCCTGTCTCGACCACGGAATGCCGCCTGGTCGTCGACACGGATGCGGGGGAGCAGGAGTACGACCACACAGAACACGAGCAAAAGATGTACCACTTCAACAACGTCACCCGCCCAGCGCTGTATCCGCATGGTGTCCGCGGGCGCGGGATTGATGACTGCTACGACTGCAGGGCAGAAGTGGGCATTCTCAGAAATTTCCTGGAACGCAAAAAAAAGGCAACCAAAAAAGCCATCGCAGAGCTCTCTGCTGAAATCTCTGCCAGCATTAGCAGTCACCGCACCCTGGCCGACCGCAACCCGGACAAGGAGGAGCGCATCCGTGTAATCCGTCGCCAGCAGTGGGTGAACGGCATGCCTGCATATGAGGCAGCGGCGGTGGGGCAGTGTGGGCATTGAAAGCATTGGAGCCTGTGTTGCCCACGAGAAAGAGAATAAAAAATAAAACACGTATCCCTTTTCATTCACACGTCACCCAAATATGGTGGTGAAAGTCCTTCCCCAGCAGTTTGACCCCCCTGAACCCACAGGCTGCGCCCCACACGATGCTGTCTGCTCCATGCTCCATCATCTCGAAAGCACGTACGAATGGGAGACCGAGTGGGATGACCGCAGCGAAGACTTTTACTGGGACGGGGAGATGGTGTCGTACAGGCGCATCTTTCTGCCTGGGGGTGCAGGACAGGCCACATTCGTGTTTAAAGAGGACAAGATGCACTCGAACTGCTACATCATAGCGGAAAACACCAGCTACACTGCAGTGACAAAAGAGGAGTATGACAGAGCCATAGCTGCCCTGGAAGAAGGGACCGGGTGCTTCACTGCATTTGTGCAGAACAAAAAAGAGAAAGAAGAAAAACACGCAAACAGAGACGCCTAGGAAAAACAGTACAAAAACAAAGGCCCTGGCTGAATTAAATGAACCATTTCCTCCTTGCAGCAAACCCGCACAGCAAGCAGTCGATACTCCCCATCACTGGCATACCCTTCGCCCGCATCCTGTCACCTGACGCACCCAGACAACCGTACAGACGACGGGAAGACGAGGAGAAGTCCACTGTGCACTGGGGGCAGAGGAAGCTTCTGATGTCAGAGATTGAATTCTTGCTCCAGACACTAGATACGAAAAACAGGTACACTGTAGTGTATGCTGGCGCCGCCCCGGGCACACACGTGAGGATCCTGGCCGACATGTTTCCGTCCCACACGTTCATCCTCGTCGATCCAGCCCCCTTCACAGTCCGCCCCGAGCGGGGGAGGATAGTCATTCATCAGACCATGTTCACCGACGAACTGGCACACGAGCTGCGCAGCAATCATCTGCAAGACGACGGCACGCACATGCTCTTCATCTCTGACGTGCGGTCATGCGACCCCGATCTGCACTCGGAGGAGGTCCACACGGAACGGATAAAGGCCGACATGCAGGCGCAGGCCAGATGGCACCAGATCCTCCGACCGCACAAGAGCATGCTGAAATTCAGACTACCATACGCTTCGGGGAGCACAGTCTACCTCAAGGGGGAGGTGTACCTGCCTGTCTGGGGACCGCCCTCAACCACCGAATGCCGCCTCGTCGTCGACACGGATGCAGGGACCCGCACGTACGACCACACGGAGCACGAGGAAAAGATGTTCCACTTCAACACAGTCACCCGCCCGGCACTCTACCCACACACAGTCCGCGGCGGCTGTGGAATAGACCACTGCTACGACTGCACGGCAGAGGTTGGCATCCTCCGGGCGTACCTCAGAGCTGCGCGCATGGACGACTCGGACCGCTCTGTTGCGCAGCTCTCGGCCCTGATATCGTCCAGCATCTCCTCAGAGCGCACGCTCGCGCACAGGAACCCGGAGCGCACACAGAAGCTCAGCATCATACGCAAGCACCAGTGGCTGGACGGGAGGCCTTCGTATGAGAAGTTTATGGGGAAGGAGGGGTGATTTTTTTCCATTGATCTCAGCGCTTACTGCTGTATTCTCACACACTGCATGATCACCACTGGGATGTTTCTCCTATCATCATTGAAAACCAGCCACACGCTCCAGGCCATGATCATCCCAACTGCCATAGGGGCACTGCTTGGTTGGCTGGATTACATAGGAAAGAATGTTGTCAGAAATTACATCATGTCCAACCTGTTTGCAAGTGTGACCATTCACAACTCCGAAGCCGAGTACTTTCATGCTGTGCTTGATTTCATTCAAGACCAGAAAATTTCAAAAGCATCCCACATTATTGCATGCAAGCCCAGAACAGATGATAATGATAGGAAAAACGCATCCTCTGACGCCCCTCTGCACGTTCAATTTCAGCCCACTGACTCGGGCTCTCTGATTTTCCTGAAATACAAGCATCGCATTCTTCACTTCACCAGAACGGCTGGTGACACAGTAATAGTAGGATATGATCACAAAATGATCAAGATAGAAAAACTGACCATATCAACCCTTTTTGGAGCTGATCCTGCAGTTATTCAGGACTTGATTGCAGAGGCTATTGAACATGCCCGCAAAAGGGCGAAAAACCGCATTCGAATCTTCGGCTATTCCCGGGCGGACGACTGGGGTTGCATACTCTACAAGAAACCACGATCGTTCGATTCTGTAGTGCTGGATAAATCACTCTCGCTGCAACTGGTCGAGGATGCGCGCAATTTTCTCCGGTCCAAACAATGGTATGCGAGGATGGGCATCCCCTACAGGCGCGGCTATCTCCTTCACGGGCCGCCAGGGTGTGGAAAGACGTCCTTCTGTCACGCGCTTGCAAGCGAGCTTCAGTTGGATATCTGTCTGCTCGACCTCTCAGATATGAATTTATGCGATTCGGGCCTGGCTGGTCTCATCCGCAACGCGCCTTTGCGATCCATTGTCATACTGGAAGACGTGGACGCTGTCTTCCCTCATAATCCGGAGAAAAAGTACGGGAGAGGAAAAAAATCACAGTCAAATGTGACCTTTTCTGGACTACTCAACGCAATCGACGGTTTGGCCTCGCAAGAAGGAAGGTTGTTGATTATGACGACCAATCATATTGAAAAGCTGGACCCAGCTCTCACACGCCCCGGTCGCTGCGACGTCAAGATCATGTTCTGCAGTGCCACGCATGAACAGCTGGCAACCATGTTTCTCCGTTTTTTTCCTGAACAGGGTCGGGACAACGCGCTCCGCTTCGCCGACAGTCTACCTACGGGAAAGCTATCTCTAGCGCAGGTGCAGGGCTATCTGGTGAAACACCGGTGCTCTGCCGACAAGGCGGTTGAAGAGGCTGGCCAGCTGCTGCTGGAACAGGGAGATGTGTGATGATTTGAAAGCAAGGGAATCACTAGTAAACACACAGCAACATATAGTGCTTTATTGAATAAATCCAGAAAAATCAAACATCATCCCGTGGCCTCTTCTTCTTACTGGCCGTACGAGTATTGGTGGAAGACACCGGGGAAATGGACATCATTCGATCAAACACATCCGCAGAAGCCTTGTTGTTCAAAACAGTCTTCATCAGCACTGTAGCGCCTTTCAGACTCGCAATATCTTCAGACAGCTGCTCCATTTTGTGCTTTTTCATGAGAATCATCTCATCCAGCCTGAACAGACACTCGCTCGGCTCAGTGGGAAGCCTCTCCGCGTGGAAAAACTTATCCTCTCCAGCACTCTTTCCAGCCGACACAATCAGCGGCGTCATATCTTCCTTCAGCTTCAGCTCGAGCTCGAGCCTCTGCGCACCGGACATGTCGCTCAGACTTCCCCCACCGAGCCTGTGGAATGCCGCGTGCAGGAGTGGAAAGTCGCGGCTGTTCGCATCCAGTCGGTGGCTAAAGAGGTACATGTGCTCCGGCGCGGGCGGAAAGTCCAGGTAGCGAAGCAGCGCGTGCGCGCATGTTAGCTTGGGCTGGATGTCCGCTACAGAGTAAGGGGGGGCAGTGGCGAGTTGCATTGTGTGGTGGTAGCGGTGGGGATGGGATGTGGAAACGTTTTTTTATCGCGTAAGGATTACAGCAGAGTTTTTAAATTTAAAAATCGAAATAATATACAAACTTTTTTTTGAACAACATACACCAGCATGGTTTCAGAATACATGTATCTTCAGGGAATGTCATTCATGGCATAAAACTTGTAAGACCATTCATAACAACCAAGTTTTAATAATAATTAAAAAAACACCAACAACTAAATCATGCAAAAGCACAATCTCAATATTTAAGACACAACCCCCAAAATTCTACAGAGCACCACAATGATCCTCCTGCAAACCCTTGCCACCCAGCAATCCGACTTCCTCTCCGTGCTCGCCACTTTCCTCACCCCCCGCGCGCTGCAGACGCTCCGCTGCACGAGCAAGCAGTTCAACCAAAACATCACGCCAGACGACAGGCGCAGGTGTGTTGATGCAGCCGTAGCACGTTACACGCGCGCGACGCTGTTCTTCACGAGCGACCCCTACGACGGTCCCAGAAACGGCCTGCGCCTCCACAGCAGGCTGGGCGAGCACACGGCAGACTTTTTCGTGTGGCCCGAGGCAAACAGGGTGGGGCACAATCTCAGCCTCAGACTCGGAAAGCTCCTCTTTGACGGGTTCATCGACGGGGAGATGTTCAAGTCAAACGGGGAACGGTACTGCTTCAACGAGCGTTTCTTCTATGTCCACAGCGAAAAGGCGATCACCAAGGACGAGCGCGTCAAGGGCGTGTGGATTTCGCGCGTCAGCGTCATTCCCGATAGCTTCGATCCTGCTCGCTACAGCGCCGTGACCATGCGCATCAACGTCGACACGGGCGATGCCATGGGTGTGTTGTATGCAGACTGCAAATTCTTTGCCCCGATGTTTCAGAGGAATCTTTTTGTGGAGTAGGGGTTTATAGGAACTTTCCTTGATGCAATAAACGCATGGGAAATCAAATTTATTAATTTCATCTTTTTTCCTCTTCTCCATGCAGAGGCCACTCAAAAAGTTAAAAACGCTGCAAGGCACAGTCCTGAAATGTAGTGAACACAGACCCTGCATACAAACTCAGACCAAAGTAGGCAGGATATGACGACTTCACATACATATGAAGCTGCAAGAGCGCAGGCGACACGAGCCTTGAGTTCTCAATGCAACTCTTAGTAAATGGGATATTCTTCCGCCTCTCGATTCTGTATTCATGCTCTCCTACAAAGTGAGACGGCGGCGCTTCCGACCAAGCTAGGATCCTGCGCACAACCCCGAAAAACTCCAGATCAAACATTTCAACTTTTTTTGAAACGATTACACCTACTAATTGTGGATCCTAAAACTGCAAATATGTAACTGTACAAAAACAAAAGTGTAACTGAAATTATTTTTGCATTTAAAACATAATCCTCTGTTGCAAGACACAGAAGGACGGAATCTAAGATTTAAATCTAAAAACAAGCCATGTCTGAAGTAAAAGTGTCTCAGATGTTAGTAAGCGTGCGTGCATGGGAAGGTTTGTTAACAGTTTCTTCTCCATCTCTTTACTTTTTTTCCCCATAGATCGCATAACAACGACGCAAAAACACCAATGATTTCAAGAAGTGCATGTATAGATAGTGAAGTTGTGTTTGATGGCCAAGCACCCATTCTGCGGGAAAGTCAAGCCAAAATAGGAAGGGTACGTTGATTTCACATACGCGTGAAGTTGGAAGAGCTCTGGTGACATGATCTTGGAACTCTCAATGCAGCCCCTAGACAGCTGATAATTTCTACTCCTTTCAAGCTTAAACTCGAATGGATTGACGAAGTGAACTGCAGGGGTTGTAGCTACCCAAGCTAAGACTTTGCAAACAACATTGAAAAATTCCAGATCAAACATTTTGGCTTCAGCGGTGTGACAAATCAGTTTTAATGAGTTTTTTTTTTCAGTAGAGACTGTAGAAAGAAAAATTATTTCAGCTGAAATCAACACAATTTAAAATTAAAACCCACAAACATTTTTATACTTTTATTATCGCTATATATACATTCAGCATCCACACAATTTCCCAAGATCCAAATGCCCAACACCTCCTCCTCCTCCACCCTGCGTCTCGACCCGACCACCCAGCTCCGTCTCCGCCAGCCTAAGCTCAACTCCAGCGGGAGCGTGCTGCTCAAGACGCCAGAGGGAATCTGGGACTGCGTCGAGTGCAAGGAGTGGACCGAGGTGCGCTACACTGAGGAGGGGTGGGTTGATCGCTACTCGGCTCTTTACGGAGCGATCGACGAGGAAGAAGCCAAGAAGATCATCGATGAGAACGCCGACGAATCGCGCTTTACATACAAGAACCGTCTCAGGAGCCCGACGAATCTCGCTCGCATCGACGCAAACCACTCGAAGCTCCTCCACACGACAGAGCCCCTCACGTTCAAGTTCGTCCACAGCAAGTGGGATCCGAACGACGGGACCCTCGAGCTCTTCATCACGCGCGACATCACGACGAGCAAGGACGACATCGCTGGCACAGAGTACACGAGCCTGCTGTTGTTTTTTGAGCCGGTGGTGTTTGAGCAGGAGGAAGAGGAAGAAGTCGTTGGGCTCAAGCGCGCTAAGAGCGATGCTATCTGAACAGATAAGCAGAGGAGGAGGGAAAAATGCTGTTTTGCTGAGAAATCAATAAAACTTGTTGTATGAATTTTAGAGTTTCCAAATACATTGTGTGCAACAACAGTTTCAATACAGACAGACAGCGTTAATGACAATTCAACAGAAGAGCATTTAATGACAATTTTTTTCTTTCGAAACTACCTTCTTCCTACAAGTAATTTATCAAAATACTGTTTCCAGGGTAAAATCAAAATCCACACCAGAAAAACACTGATTTATTCCAAAACTCGCTGCACAACAGCACGGTTCAACCACTTCCTGCTACTTCGAAGACTACCAAACCCAACCATGAGGCCATGCCATGGCATGA
>CAYQOJ010000067.1:7335-13594 GCA_964419105.1 uncultured Methylococcus sp. | reverse complement strand
TGAGTCCTTCGATAGCTGTTGCGGCCTCAAATTCCGCTTGGCCTGAAACAATCCGGTCGTAGGCCTTTTCCACGCGATCCCAGCGATTGTCACGATCCATGGCATAAAAGCGGCCACAGATACTCGCGATCTGACCCGCGCCCAATTCCTTGAACTTGTTTTCAAGCCGCTGAATCGGCCCTTCGGCACTTTGTGGAGGCGTGTCTCGGCCATCAAGGAAGGCATGCATGTAGACCTTGTTGACCCCGCGCTTAACCGCCAATTCGGCCATTGCCTGAATCTGCTGATCGTGACTGTGAACACCACCAGGGGACAGCAACCCAAAAATATGGACCGCCTTACCGTTGGCCTTAGCAAGATCAACCGCCTGAGTTAGGGCGGGATTGGTAAAGAATGAACCGTCCCGGACAGCTTTGTTGACCGCCGTGAAATCTTGATTGATCAAACGGCCGGCCCCAAGATGAAGGTGACCCACCTCAGAGTTTCCCATCTGATCATCGGGCAAACCGACGGTTTCGCCCGCGCAATCCAGCGTGGTATGGGCACAAGAGGCCCAAAGATGCTTCCACGTCGGGGCCTTGGCCGCGGAAATCGCATTGTATTGTGATGATTCGTTGTAGCCAAAGCCGTCCAGAATAACCAAGACAACAGGTTTAGGGCGATGCGAGTTCAACGTATAATCTCCTTGGACAAGCTTTATTTGAGCTTGCTTTCATGGTGGGACAATGGAAGGGCATGATGGCGGAAAGCCTTTACCCCTTTGGGCCCGATTTTAGCGGGTTTTGACAGCTTCGTCCTCTCAGATGCCCCGCCTGTCCGGGATTGAACAGCCGGCAACAACGGCAAAAAGAGTAATGACTGAATGAAGGATGATCTCATTAACCGCGAAGAGGACATCGCGCAGGCAGCGCTGTGTATCAAGGCGATGGCCCACCCCCTGCGGCTTAAGATCCTTTGCATCCTCGGTGACAGCCGCGCCAGCGTTCAGGAAATCGTAGATGCTTGCGGCACGACCCAGAGCAATATTTCCCAACATCTGGCCATTCTCCGAGAAAAAGGGATCCTCGGGTGCGAAAAAGAGTCCAACCGGGTTTACTACCAGATCGACGATAAACGAACGCTCAAGCTCATCGCGCTCATGCGCGAAGTTTTTTGCAGCGATAGCCACTAAATTCAAAAACAAAAAACATCAAACACCTCATGAACGTCTCTCCTGAACAACTTATCGAATTCATCGGCAATCACTGGATGATGGGCGCCGCACTCTTCGTCGTCACCATTCTTTTGGTCCAAGACATCATCGACAGCGCGACTCGGAAACATAAGACCGTTTCTCCGAGCGAGGCCGTGGTCATCATGAACGACGATCAAACCATCGTCGTCGATGTGAGAGAGCCCCCGGAGTTTGCGGAAGGCCACATTGAAGGAGCACGAAATATTCCGCTTGGAAAATTGGACGAGCGCGTTGGAGAACTGGAAGCTCACAAGAACAAACCCATCATCGTGAACTGTCAGTCCGGCACCCGTTCATTGGCTGCTGGTAAAAAGCTGACCAAGCTCGGCTTTACCCAGGTTTATGAGATGAAAGGCGGCATTTTCGCTTGGAAGGATCAGAACCTTCCCATGACCAAAAAGCGCGGCAAATAAACGGCACGAACCAAAAACCAACCGAGAATCCGCGTCATGGCCGAAGATACCCAAGCCTCCTCTGACCCCCAATTCAGGGTCCAAAAGATCTATGTGAAAGATGTGTCTTTTGAGACACCCAATTCACCCCAAATTTTCATGACAGACTGGGAACCCGAAATTGATTTCAATCTCGGCAGCAACGCGCAGCAGATTCAGGAAAACACATTTGAAGTCACTCTTAAGGTGACTGTCACTGTCACCTTGGGCCAGAAAACGGCTTACCTCATTGAGGTCTCACAGGCCGGAATTTTTGGCGCTCTTGGATTTGGAGAGGATGAGCTCAGTCACTTGCTGGGAAGCTACTGCCCAAGCATCCTATTCCCATATGCCAGAGAGGCCGTTTCCGATCTCGTTATCAAAGGCGGCTTCCCTCCCATGCTGCTCGCGCCAGTAAATTTTGATGGCATTTACGCTCAACGACTTGAAGAACTGAGCGCCGGCAGCCAAACCAGCCACTAGACCGCCCAGTCATAGAAAGGGTCTCATGTTCACCCGGTCAGAAAAACAATAATGCAGATCGCGGTTCTCGGCGCTGGTTCCTGGGGAACAGCGCTTGCGCTGGTACTCGCCCGAAACAACCACAACGTCAAGTTGTGGGGACATAGCCGGGATCGAATCGAAAAAATTCGTCTGGCACACTGTAACGAGCAGTATCTTCCAGGTGTTCCCTTTCCCGATAACCTCACTCCAGAGCCAGACCTTGCCGAGGCAATACGGGGTTGCGCCCTTATCGTCGTGGCCGTCCCCAGCCATGCATTCAGGGATCTCCTCGAACTCTTGCCTCCCCTTTTGAAGTCGCCCTGCGGGATTGCTTGGGCCACCAAAGGATTGGAACTGAAGACCGGGCTACCGCTCCATCACATCGTCAAGCGCGTACTCGGAAATGATTTTCCCGCTGCAATATTGTCCGGCCCAACCTTTGCGGGCGAGGTCGCCCGGGGGCAACCCACGGCGATTACGGTGGCCTCAGAGTCGGAGGCTTTTGCGAGCGAACTGGTTACGGTTTTTCACAACCCAAAGTTTCGAGCCTATACGACAACGGACGTGGTAGGGGTTGAGCTCGGAGGAGCTGTCAAAAATGTCCTCGCAATTGCCGCAGGCGTTGCCGATGGCCTTGGATACGGCGCCAATGCTCGGGCAGCACTCATCACAAGAGGCCTTGCGGAATTGATGCGACTCGGGCTGACACTCGGTGGGCGCCCAGAGACGCTGATGGGTCTCTCAGGCGTAGGAGACTTGATTCTCACGTGTACAGATAACCAGTCCAGAAATCGACGTTTTGGTTTGGGGCTTGGCAAAGGGTTGGCGGCCAAATCCATTGCCGCTGAAATTGGTCAGGAGATTGAAGGCATTCCCACGGCCAAAATTGTTCATGAGCTCTCTTTGCGGCATCAAATTGAAATGCCGATCACCGAACAGATCTATCGCATTCTCTATGAGGGCCTTTCGCCACATGAGGCAGTCAGTAACCTTCTGGTTCGCGAACCGAAACCTGAATCCGACCGTCCAGAGCCCACATGAGCCAAACACCCAAACGAACGGCTGCTCAAGACAAAAGCCCATTGGTCGCAGGAATTGTCGGAAACATCCTTGAGTGGTACGACTTTGCCCTGTATGGCCATTTTTCCGTCCTGATCAGCCGGCACTTTTTCCCTGAAGGTGATCGCATTCTTGCGACGTTTGCTGTCTTTAGCGTGAGCTTTTTCATGCGTCCCCTTGGCGCCATGATATTCAGCGCGATTGGTGATCGTCATGGTCGGCGAAGAGCACTTTCCCTTTCCATTCTTGGAATGGCGGCCCCCACAGCAGCCATTGGGCTCCTGCCGGACTATGCCCAAATTGGGGGCTGGGCAACCGCCTTACTGATCATTCTTCGACTGCTCCAGGGAATGGCCCTTGGAGGTGAAATGGGTGGGGCGGTTACGTTCGTCATGGAGCACACCTCCAGGTCGCAGATCGGACGGGCATCGGCATGGATCCAGGCCAGCACGTGTCTTGGACTTCTGGCTGGGACGATGATGGCGAGCAGCCTTGCGCTTCTCCTTGATCAGCAAGAATTTGAAGCCTGGGGATGGCGGATTCCCTTTATCTTGGGCATCGTGGCTGCATGGCTCGGCTTTAAAATCCGTCGCAAGATGTCAGAGAGCGCCGTGTTTGAAATTGCCCGCAATGAAAATCGGCTACAGAAAAACCCCTTGGGGGAAATTCACGGCAAGTATCGCGGGGCAACCCTTACGGCTATCGGGATTGTGGCACCGATGACCTGCGGCTTTTTCTTTTGCTTCGTCTACTTCAATAGTTATCTCGTGACCGGACTTGGGCTCTCATCGGCGATGGCACTCATGGTCACGTCTGTCGGGCTGATTCTTTCACTTCTGGCGACCCTTGCGAGCGGCCATGTTGCCGACCGAATCGGCTACAAACCTGTCCTTTTCCGAACATCACAACTCCTGCTTCTCGCGACGCTTCCCTTGGTGATTACAATATCCGGCCGTTGGGACCTTGAATTCACTCTCACCGCCTATTTTGGACTCTGCCTGATTCTGGGGGCTTACTGCAGCACGGCTTTTGCCTCGGTTACTGCATTATTTCCGACCCCCATCCGCTATAGCGGCATCAGCATGTCTGTGAATATCGCCTCTCCCATTTTTGGAAGCACAGCTCCGCTGTTGGTCGCGGCATTAGTCGAAAGCCTCGGGGGACATTACGGTTTTATGGCCTTCGGTGGATACTTCACCATCCTCTGGGTCATGGCTTTGATGGCCATCCATAAAATCAACCCCCATGCATTTGACCGCTGGGGCCATCACTGAAGAACCCTTTGCAGGCTTCCTCGGTATCGCTTTTTAGAGCGTGTTCGTAGAATGGCCGCGACGTCTATTGCGTGCCCCAGAACAAAGTGAGAAATAAATGAAGATCTTCAGGCGTTACCTTCCGGACCCAGCAAAGATCCGGGAAATTAAATCACTTCGGTTTTTGGGCGAGAGAATTTACTCTCCAAACCTCTGGTACCTCAATCGACATTCGGTCTCTCGAGCATTTGCTGTCGGTCTTTGGGCCATGTATACGCCCCCTCTCCCCTGGCAACAGGTTTTAGCCGCGGTCGGCGCGATTTATTTTGGCGCCAATCTTCCGATCGCTGTAGCGCTCGTTTGGATCACCAATCCGCTGACTTGGCTGCCGATGTACTACTTTGCTTATGAAGTTGGCGCCATTGCCCTTGGCTCCGCGACTTTCAGCTTTGAGCAATTCTCAGAGTTTTTTAGCATCGAAAAGGCGATGACATTGGGCGCCCCGCTTTTGGTGGGTTGCTTGATCCTCATGCATTTGGGTGCCCTGATTGGCTACTTTGCTGTGCAATGGCTTTGGATTCGAAATGTGCGAGAGTCCTTGATGATGCGACGCCTGAGAAGCATGCCCTTCAACTCAGCGGAAATGTGTCGTCAATCCTATGCGAGCTTTAAACGCTATCTGGAACACCACCAGATTGCCCTTGACCACCTCAAGCGCTCAAAAAACAAATAAACCAATAGGCTCATAATAAAACCCCTATGTCACTGACCGAAAAAGCCTTTGTACTCCTTCAGTACGCGCTTCCGCACCATTTACTGTCAAGACTGATGGGAAAGTTCACTTACTGTGAAAAACCCATCATCAAGGACCTGATGATTCGAAGGATCTCAGCGGCATACCACATTGATCTATCTGACGCTTTGGAACCCGACGCAGGGGCCTATCGGTCCTTCAACGAGTTTTTTACCCGCCCACTAAAGCCGAGTGCCCGACCTATTGCATCTGCCGCGGGGAGTATCGCTTCACCCGCCGACGGGTTCCTTAGCCAGAAGGGGCCAATCCAGGTGAGCAGCATCATTCAGGCGAAAGGATTTGAGTACAGCGTCGAAGACTTACTTGGTGGCAACGCAGAGCGGGCTGCCCCTTTCCATGGCGGCTCTTTTGCCACAATCTACCTTTCCCCTCGGGACTATCACCGCTTGCACATGCCGCTGACGGGAACCCTGAAGGAAATGATTCATGTTCCCGGAAGACTTTTCAGCGTCAATGATGCGACCACTCGCAACGTACCCGGGCTTTTTGCCCGAAATGAACGCGTCGTTGCTATTTTTGAGACCGAAGCCGGCCCCATGGCCCTCATTTTGGTCGGCGCCATTTTCGTTGCCAGCATCGAAACGGTATGGCACGGCGTTGTAACACCCCCGACGCGAAAGGGCATGCAATCGTTTTCCTATGACAAGGAGAGGGTTGTCATCGAAAAAGGCGCTGAGATGGGGCGCTTCAACATGGGCTCCACCATCATCGCTCTCTTTGGCAATCCGAATGTCACCTTCGACACGCAGATTACGCCTGGGGCGGCGGTCAGAATGGGAAGTTCGATTGGTCGCATCAACAACCCAACCCCCTAGGGGTGTAACTGGTGTCTCAGGCTTTCAAGAGCCTTCGCGCTTCTTTCAATCAAAGCGGCGATTTGGGCAGCCATCGGGAGACCTTGCATCTGGTGGCCCACCCCTTCAAAGGATCTCACCTCAAAAGAGCCCTCACTGAATCCGCTCTT
>CAYQOJ010000067.1:5552-7325 GCA_964419105.1 uncultured Methylococcus sp. | reverse complement strand
TCGATTAGGGATATAGCCCCCCCACACTGGGCGAGGGCCTTACCCATGATCATCCACTGAACGTCCTGCCCGACCTCTAGAACCGGTCTATCTTTTACCGGGCCTGCCTCATCGATCTGGGTGTGGATCATAGATGACTTTGGCGCTTCGGCCCCCAGAGGGGACGCATGGCCCATAGCCGCGTGAATGTCCGTACCGGTGGACAGCATCAGATAACCCCTCTGCAGCATGATTATCCCCAAGGCGATCACGATCACGCCTGAAACCCTAACCAGTTTGGGAGCGACCTGAGCTGAAAGCGCGGTCGCAAGAAATCCAAAGCCCATCATTAACGGGAGCGTCCCCAAACCAAAGAAAAACAACATCTTGGCTCCCTCAACAGGGCTCCCGGATCCCGCAGCCATGATGTACATCGCCTGAAGAGGGCCGCAGATGATCATCAGGCCATTCAGAAGACCTATCACAAAAGGACTACTACTCCCGCGGAGTAGTCCTCCAAGATGCTTGAGAAGGACTGGGGGGACTTTGAACTGAAGATCTCTTGATCCAGGAAGCAGCCTAAGGGATGACAAGCCGAATAAAAGGAGAAAGATCCCGGCGAGTAGCCCCGCGACACCCCGCATGTAGGGGGTAAAGGTCACAATGGAACCCAGAGCGCCAAAAAGCCCGCCGATCACCGTGTAGGAAAGTGTCTTACCCGCTCCGTAATAAAGATGAGTAAGGTACTTTGCGCCTCCTTGGTTCGCCGCCCGGACCGTATATCCGATAACGAGAGAGCCGCACATCCCCGCGCAGTGAAATCCGGTAAAGGTGCCTGCAACAAAAAGCAATGCAAAACTCAAAGGCTCATGGCTGGTGGGAACAGAAAAGCTTCCACTCAAAAAACTGCTGAAGTTGAGGAGGAAATAAATTCCTGCGACCAGCAAAACAACTTTCCCCAACCGATACAGCACATCCATCTCCATCTTTCCTGTTGCTTGAACGAGTTCCGCTTTATTAAGCAAGTTTGTGCCCACAACACCTGTGCAGCCCAATCAGGGCTCATCTATCGCAGCCACCCCCCAAACTGAGTGATATGACACACCACGCTGCGTCAAATCACGCCAAGGACACTCGCCATGAACTCCACACCAAACAAAAGTCCTTGTAATTAAAGGGTCTTTGCCTCTGGCACGGACCTTGAGTCCTAATTGGACACACGACTTTTCGCCGTGACCTTTTTGGAGTATTCATCATGACTGCAAAAGCCTTAGCTCATTCCCCAAAGCCGGTACCCAGAAAAAAAGCTGTCAACAAGTCGCGCGGGCCCACACCGGGCGCCATGGCCGTGGGAACAGGATTGGCGTTTGCGTCGATCATTCTCCTGCCAGCCGTTGCCGCACAGATCGGTATCAGCGCAACACTGACAAGCGCGCTTCGTATTGCACTCATGCGGGCCTCAAGCCGCGTCGTCGCCGGAAACAATGAGGGCGGGGACTCAATTCCAGCGTATTTAAGCTGTCATTGACACCGAAGATGCCGGGGTAAACGCTCATACCCGGCAAAACGAAGAGTTCAGCGCTCAGCTTAACAAGCAATCGTTTTATGGTGTAATCTGGACTCAGCCAAAAGGCTGAACTTGCTTCTGCTTTAGGAACATTCATCGTGAGCGACGCGCCAAGCACCTGCGACCTCTGCCAACTCCCCATCGCGGGCGATGGCTTCGTACTGCACACGACTCTGGGACTCAAGCGTTTCTGCTGTGAGGGATGCCAAGGCATCTATCAGATGTTG
>CAYQOJ010000067.1:0-5542 GCA_964419105.1 uncultured Methylococcus sp. | reverse complement strand
TTCTTGAGGACGCACCCAAGGGAAAATAGCCCCTAGCATCCTCCCTAACTTCAAGGAGGCCATTATGGCCCATGTTCATGGCGCCGCAGCCAAAGCCGTCACGCACAGCGCTCACGCAGCGCACGGTGCTGCCACCCTCGCCAAAGCTAAGCATGTCGGTGCTGCGATGGGAATCGCCGCAGCCACTCAAACTCACACAGGAAAAGGTTTTATGAGCGTATTCTCCAAACACCCTTTTTTGGTTTTCACTGCAGGCGTCGCAGCGGGTTACTTTGCTCACAAGTACCGGAAGGAAATCATCGCTTCGGCAACTCGCGCAACGGAGTTGGGCAAAGATTTCGTGATGCATCAGAAAGAAAACCTCGAAGACTTGGTGGCTGAATGCCAAGAGTGCCCTGAAGACGCGGATAAGGACTAGATTATCCAGCCGTTGAAGTCACTATCCGCGTCAACAGAGGATCGCATGAGCATCGCCAGAGAGGTTGTCCTTCGTCATCGTGAACCGGGATACCTCAGATTCGACATCCCGGAAGTGCTCTGTGCACATTACGCCGCGGAGGAGTTGTCACGCGAATTGGAGGGTGTGGATGGTGTCTATCGGGTGGGGCTGAATGCAAGCGCGGGAAAGCTGACTTTGCGCTTCCATGACGCCTACTGCTCCTTTGAAACACTGATCAAAACGCTTCTTCGAATCGTCCGGCAGGTGATTGAACGCGCCCAAGCGGTGGCCAGCCAGTCCAAGGTTGTCATCCCAATCAGTTCTCGCAAAGTCATTCCTCATTCCACGCAATCGACTCTACCCCCAATCGAGTGGATGAAAAGAAAGCTCGAAGAACTGAGAGAGACTTTTATTGCGCTCAAGATCCTCTTCGCTCGTGCGGTTGAGCATCGTCCCCGCTGGGTCAAGGAGTTCATGAACGACCTCTTGATGCTCTTCCTGATTAAACTCCATTGGCATCAAATCCTAACGGAGTGGCTCCCAAGACCTTGGACTTATCGCTACGAGTGGTTGGCGACGATTTATCTCATCTACCTTTCAGTTCAGTCCAAAGTCCCTCAGACGGCCTGATTAAGGGCGCGTGACCCCATACACCTGTTCGACGGATCACCACGATGAGCTCAAACGAGGCGCAAATCTCGGCCCACTTCTCTGTTGAGCATCGCCTGAGACGGCGTATCCGGATCACAGTTCCGGATCTTAAAAAGGATCCGGAGCGTCTCTACGCCCTTGAAATTCTATTAAGGAAACGACCGGCCATCCGATCCATTCGGTGCGTCCCTGACATCGGCGGCATGGTGATCCAGTATCAGCCGACTGAACTGAAGGAATCTGATTTACTTCAGCTCCTCACAGGCATTATTCCCAATCTCAAATCCGCGGCCCCAAAACAGATTAAAGACCCGCATTCGCTGCAACGAACCGACAAAAGGAAAGAAATCCAATTCGCTGTCGAGGGCATTAGTTGCGCCTCCTGTGCGCTTTTGATCGAGCTGGTTCTCAGAAGAGATCCACGTGTAGAAAAGGCCGTCGTCAACATGGCTTCTTCAAGCGGATCTGTCACGGGCTTCATCGCACAGGATGATCTTTTTGCTCTAATCGAGAAGCAGGGATACCGTGCACTTCCTCTGGATACAGTCTCCCAGAGAAAAATCCTCATGGACCGGGAAGAGGATCGGATCAAAGATGCACAGAAACGGGCAATCATCGCAGCACTTCTCAGCATTCCGGTCACCATCATTGCCATGGCCGAACCAAAGGGCTGGTTCTGGCGATGGATCCAGCTGGTTCTAACTACGCCGATTGTTCTTTGGGCTGGAAAGCCCTTCCTCGACAAGGCCACCAAGCTCGCCAAGCAAGGCAATGCCAACATGGACAGCCTCATTGTCTTGGGCGTTGGATCGGCTTATATCTACAGCAGCGGCGCTTTGTTCATGAAGCGCCCTTACCTCTATTTCGATGCTGCTGCAGGCATCATTTGTTTTGTGCTGCTTGGCCGTTATCTCGAAGAAAAAGCCAAAGGCCGGGCACATTCAGCCATTCGCCGCCTTCTGGACCTGCAACCCCAAACGGCCAATCTCCTTCGGGATGGGGAAATTCACACGGTCTCCGTAGATGATCTTATGATCGGCGACATGATTCTGATTCGCCCTGGGGAAAAGATTCCCACTGACGGAAGCGTTGTTGAAGGCACATCAACAGTCGATGAAGCCATGATCACAGGTGAAAGCATTCCGGTGATCAAATCGATCGGCCAGAGTGTCGTCGGAGGCTGCATCAACGGCAATGGCTCTTTGACGATTGAGGTGACTGCCACCGGTGCCAATACCGTCCTGGCCGGAATTATCCACATGGTGGATCAGGCACAATCCTCAAAGCTTCCCATTCAGAAAACCGTCGACAAGATTTCTGCCGTCTTTGTGCCGAGTGTCGTCATCTTGAGTGGCGTTACCTTTGGTGCATGGCTTCTGGCTGGCGCAGGATTTACCACAGCCTTTGCAACCGGCATCACCGTTCTTTTAATTGCTTGTCCCTGTGCGCTTGGACTCGCCACTCCAGCCGCCATCATGGTGGGCACCGGACAGGCAGCCCAGCGCGGAATCTTTATTCGCAATGGCGAGAGCCTTGAGACCGCCACCCAAATCAACACCATCATTTTCGATAAGACAGGAACTATTACGGAAGGGAAACCGTTCGTTACCGATTTCATCAAGGTCAGCAAACTCAGCAATACTGAACTGGCTTCTTTGGTCGGTACCGCTGAGACCCAATCTGAGCACTTCCTGGGCAAGGCCTTAGTTGAGCATGCCAAACTCATGGGCGCCCCCCTTGGCACTCCTGAGAGCTTTGAAGCCTTTCCGGGGAAAGGCCTAAAGGCAAAGGTTTCAGGCCACGAACTCACTATTGGCAACGTCTCCTGGATGAGCGAACTCAAGGTGAAGTTGACCAGTTTCAAAAACCAGCAAGATGCATTGGCCGGCCAAGGCAAGACTCCGGTGATTTGTCTTGTGGATGGAAAACCCGCAGGTCTCTTTGGGGTCGCCGACAAACCGAGGGCACATGCCGGGGAAGCGATCCAAAGGCTACAGACCATGGGCGTTGAGACGATAATGGTCACCGGTGACGTCGAGGCTGCGGCTCATTTTGTGGCCCGCGAGGTGGGAATTGAACGCGTTGTAGCCCAGGCCCGCCCGGATAAAAAACTGGAGATCGTTCATGAACTTCAGGCACAAGGACGGATTGTCGGAATGATCGGTGATGGCATCAACGATGCGCCAGCCCTTGCGGCTGCCAACGTTGGCTTCGCCATTGGAACCGGCACCGACGTCGCGATCGAAACCGCAGATCTCACTCTGGTCAACGGCGACATCACCAAAGTCGCGGACGCCCTTGAGATCAGCACAGATACACTCAAGATCATCCGACAGAATCTCGCCTGGGCCTTTGGATACAACATGCTCGCCATCCCGATCGCAGCCGTTGGAAAACTCAATCCAATGGTAGCGTCAATCGCCATGGCGCTAAGTTCCGTGTCCGTTGTCGTCAACTCGCTCAGACTCCAACAAAAACCGCCTCAAGAGTAAAAGCCCCAAGTCCAACCCCTCTTGGACTCCCCTCACCTCCCCGATTTCGCGTACATACGCGATATTGCTGATTGAGCCCATATTTCACTACGTGAAATGCCTCAGTTGAAGCCGATTATTCATCTCCAGCGCAAACCGCTACGGCTATAGACCCGTTGATTATTGAGCCTTACCGAAATGGCATAAGGCTTGCTTTATTGTCGACCAAGAACTTTGCCCGACCACAAAGACTGAGGCCGGAAAAGAACGCCCTTTCAGCATTTTCTTGAAGAAACGAACATGGCAAGACCTTTGATTGTGCGCACCCTTTTTGGCATCAGCGTCCTTGCAAGCATGCTTTCAATGCATGACGCCAATGCAACAGCCGCATTCTCCAGACAGACGGGCGAACCGTGTGCAAGCTGTCACATGCAGGGCTACGGTCCTTGGCTTACGGACTACGGCACAAAATTCAAGCTCGATGGCTATGTTGCGGGGGACGCCGCGAAGGTACCAACCCTGCTGAACAACTTCTCTGCTGAAATCGTGGCATCCGTGACCAACGTCGCAACCAAGGTTCCCTCGGGGGTCTTGCCATCAACCAGCGTATTCCAACCCAACGCACGAACCAACGTCGTCAATGACTGGGACTCTCTTTACTACACCGGACGAGTGATGGATAAGGTGGGAGCTTACCTCCAGCTCCAGTTCAACCCCATGACCGGCCGGAACATCATGCTCTCGATGGCTGATCTTCGATACGCAGATCATGCAACGCTGGATGGAAAGAATGTGCAGTGGGGTGTTACGGCCAACAATGCACCGACCATGTCGGATACGTGGATGACCAGCTATGCGTGGATGTATCCCTACACGACCTCCCAGGTTGCGCCACAACCCACCGCAAAACCTTGGCTCCAGACGCTCATGAGCACGGCCAATACGGTCGGCATGACCGCCTATACCAAGTACGACAACAAGTACTATCTCGAAGCCGGTGGGTACACCAGCCAAGCCTCGAATATGGCGAATGGCCTTGGCACTCTGAATGGCGCCGTTGGCGCATCAAATGGTTCCAGCGCCTACGGCGGCCTTCTTGTAGGAGGCGCTGGCTATTGGCGAGCCTATATGGAACACCTGCTCGGCGATTTCGGAAAACTGATGGTTGGCACCTTCGGTCTTGCTGGAAACGTAGCCCCAAGCTACAACTCCAGTGGCCCTACCAACTACATTACTGAATTCAATTTCGATACGAACTATTCGTACATGTGGGACAAGGACAACATGTTCATGCTGATGACGCGTTATACCCGTGACGGCATGAACATGAGCGGAAGCAAACAGTTGGGTTACGCCGCAAATGCCAGCAACAACCTCAACCAGATCATGGCCATGGCCATGTACACCTACCAGCAGACCTACACCCTGAGCTTCATGTGGCAGGACACCTGGGGCTCTAACGACCTTTGCCTCTACAACGGTGGATGCGCCGCCTACAAGCAAGGGGTTGCTGCAGTAACGGGAAGCGCCAACGGATCTCCCAATAGCAACGCTTTCCTGACCGAAATCGACTACGTTCCCTTCGGAAAGGGAAACTTTGGAGCCGATCCCTATATGAACCTCCGTTTCTCACTCCAGTACTGGGCTTATACAACCTTCAATGGTGGTGGCAACAACTATGACGGTGGCGGACGAAGCGCGGCCGCTAACAACACCACCTACTTTGTCACCAACATCAACTTCTAGCCCGGAGCCGAACGGTGAAAACGATTTTGACCTCTAAGAAGAACCATTTTGGCCTGCTCTCAGCGTGGGCTTTTTGGGCGGCACTGATCCCCGCAACAAGCTCAGCCTTGGATGACTTCCTGCCAGAAGAGAAAGCCTACTACCTTTGCGCAGGGTGCCATGGCCCCGAAACGGGTTCGGTTATTTACCCGATGCCCCACGACATTCCCACAATCATCGGCCAGAAGAAAGATTA
>CAYQOJ010000066.1:8440-13830 GCA_964419105.1 uncultured Methylococcus sp. | reverse complement strand
ATGGGCGGGGCGATGCAGCTTGAAGCTTACTTCTTTGCTCCGTTCGTTACGCCGGAAACTGCTCCGTTTTGAGCGACAAAGCGCCCGGTAAAGGAGTCCTTGGTTTTCGTGAACTGGACCTGGCCAGCAAAATTGCCAAGATCCAGATTGATGATCGCACTGCAGTCGGAATTGACGCTGACGACACCCCCAGTGGGGATGTTCGGAGTGCTGAATGTTACAAATTGGCAGAAGCTGTTGCTGGAGTTGACGGCACCGGTAGCGTCCACCGTCAGTTGGCATTGCCCAACGTGCTGTTGTCCAGCGGCAGTAACATAGGCTGCCTGATAGGTGATCCAGGTGCCCTTGGCATCTGCCTGACGGCATGCGGCCTGAGCGCCTTGTGCCAGTGTCATTGCGGCCATCAGGATCACGGGTAAAGCTTTCATCGAGAGACTCCTTGAATGTGTTGTTGTTTCGTTGAGGGTGTTTGGCCTCGACGAAGAGCAGCACAAAACGCGCCAAAATCAACGAAAATATCCAGTTATCTATAACCTATTGTTATAGATGCGAAATTGACGGCCCGATGGCCTGGAGTGACTCCCTCGCTGGGTCTATCGAAACTGAAAGTGTGTCAAATCACTCAGGAGACCCTCAAATCACTGAGGTAGCCCCTCTGAAATTTCTTGGGATGGAGCGTGTGATTTGCGGGGGCGGGGGGATGCTGCCCCCGGACTGATGCTCGTGCTAGGTCTGGTTTGCTTTTTTGGTGTGCCAAGGTGCGACACGCAAAAGAAGGGTCATCCCGGGTGCTGCGGCAATGAAGCAAAGCAGGAAAAATCGTTCCCAACCCAAGCCTTCGAAAGTCAGTGATTGCCCTAGAATCTCTAACGTTCCGCCTTCGACGAGAAATCCCGTCATGGCGTTAACGAGGGTTCTTGGTGTGGCTGCAAGGCTGGTAAAAAGGGCAAACTGCGTTGCAGCATAGGCGGGATGCGTAGCGTTAGCTGTAAACGATACGAAAGCCGCTGTTCCAAGTCCGACCCCAAATGATTCGGCGCCGATAACCAGTGCCAGTCGCCAAGCGTCGTGGGGCTGGCTCGCCAGCCAGGCAAATCCCAGGATCACAAGGGCCTGAAGCACTCCAAAGATCCAGAGGGATCGATTCTCGCCCAACCGAATCATCCAAATACCGCCCAGAATGCCACCGGCTACGCTGCACCAGAGGCCGGCATTCTTCGCGATCAGGCCGATTTCCGTCTTGCTGTAGCCCAGATCCAGATAAAAGGGCGTGGCCAGCGCTGTCGCCATGCTGTCGCCCAGTTTGTAGCTGAAGATAAAAGCAAGCACCAAAAACGCATCTAACCAACCTTTGCGCCGGATGAATTCGTGAAAGGGATCAACAACCGCCTGTCGAAGCGATTCGGGGGCCTTGTAGTCTCCAGTGGGTTCATTGACGAGAAGGGTCATCAAAAGACCTGGCAGCATGAACAAAGCGGTCAAGATGAAGACCCAGGACCAGGCCATATGATCAGCGAGAATCAGTGAAAGGGATCCTGGAATGAGTCCTGCGATTTTGTAGGCGTTGACGTGCACGACATTGCCAAGACCCATTTCCTCGGGGCGGAGGAGCTCCCGTCGGTAGGCGTCAATCGCAATGTCCTGAGTGGCGGAGAGTAGGGCCAGAAGGACAGCGAGGAGGGTAATCCATCGCATGTCGCTCGAAGGTGAGAGAAGTCCAAAGATCGGAATAATCGAGAGGAGTCCTATCTGGGATACGATCATCCAGCTTCGGCGTCTTCCCATTCGAAACCCGTATCGATCGCACAAAGGCGCCCAAAGAAACTTCCAGACGTAGGGGAACTGGACCAGCGCCAAGAGTCCGATCAGCTTGAGATCAATCCCCGAATCGCGGAGCCAAGCGGAGAGCAGGCTGATCAAAATAAAAAGCGGAAGTCCCGATGAGAATCCGGTCAGGATGCAGAGGAGAACTCTTGGGTTGCGCCAGAAAGCGCTAGTTGAAGTCGAGGTCATAATCGATCGTCAGCGGGGCGTGATCTGAGAAACGTTCTTCCTTGTAGATGGCGGTTGCGCGGAGGGATGTAGCCAGTTCTGGGCTGATCACTTGATAGTCGATCCGCCAGCCCACGTTTTTTGCCCAGGCTTGCCCCCGGTTTGACCACCAGGTGTATTCCTCGGCATCGGGATTAAGGGCCCTGAAGGCATCGACCCAACCCTCTTGGTCGAATAGCTCATCGAGCCAAGCTCGCTCTTCCGGAAGGAATCCAGAATTCTTCTGGTTCGAGCGCCAATTTTTAAGGTCAATCGGTTTGTGGGCGATATTCCAGTCGCCACAGAAAATGTAGTTCCTGCCACTGGCTTTGCAGGCTTTCAAAAAGGGGAGAAAGCGTTCAAGAAAGCTGAACTTGATGGTCTGACGTTCCTCGCTGGATGAGCCGGAGGGGATGTAGATCGAAACCACACTGAGATTGCCGAACATCGCTTCCACATATCGGCCCTCCGCATCCATGTCGGGCCAACCGAGGCCCCGGATGACCTGATCCGGCTCTTTTCGGGCATAAAGGGCGACCCCACTATATCCCGGCTTCTGCGCATCGACGTAATAGCTGAAGTAGGGCGTCGGCCTGAAGAGCGCATCCTCGAGCTGATGTTCCTGTGCCTTGGTTTCCTGAATGCAGACAATGTCGGCATTTTGCTTTTCCATCCAGGTAAAAAAGCCTTTCCGGGAAGCAGAACGGATCCCATTGGCGTTTAGGGTAATGATGCGCATGTGAGAGAAGCAAGTCCGGGTGAAAGAGGGCGGAAAGCAGGAGTATAGACCTTGCCAAGCACGCTTCCAGAAGGTAGGATGGGCGGTTTATTTTGGTCTGATTCGTACTAGGTAGACCCCATGAAGCCGGAAATCCACCCCAATTACGCCCCTCTGTCGGTCAACTGCAGCTGCGGCAACAAGTTTGAGACCCGTTCGACCCTCGGCAAGGATCTTCATGTCGAAGTTTGCGCTGCATGTCACCCATTCTATACGGGCAAACAGCGCGTGGTCGACACAGCTGGCCGCGTCGACAAGTTCCGCCGCCGTTACAGCCGCTGATCTTTGGGGTCGACAAGAGGGGCTTTATAGCACCCTCTTGTCGGTTCACTCCACGCCTTTCATCCCGATCTTGCGTCAGTCCCGTGCTATAGGGGCAGGCTAGAACAGGGATTCCACATCACGTGAACCACTAGCTCCCTTCCGTTCAGCGGGCGCGGGGGGCGTGTTTGATACTTCTTCTTCAGGCTCTCTTTCTTCCGAAACAGCGCGTCCGGATTCCATCGTAGGTTCCTCATGTCGCGGGACCGGCGCTGACACTGGCGATCCCTTTTTAACCTGAATGAACTCATATTCGGGTTCCGATGTCCCTGATTTGGTACCGACTTTGATGCGACGGTAGTCTGCATTTTCATCGGGCACGGGGAATTCGCGCACCGGGACGTCCTTTAGCGCCACTTCCATGTATTTCAGCCACATCGGAAGGGCGAGATCTCCTCCCATCTGGTTATGGCCAAGGCTCTTGTAGGCATCAAAACCAAACCATCCAATCGTGACAAGCCCAGGGACATAGCCATTGAACCAGGCGTCATAGGATTTATTGGTGGTACCGGTTTTGCCTGCGACATCAGGGCGATTCAGGGCCAGAGCCTTTCGCGCCGTTCCGAACATGACCACATCCCTCAGCATCGAGTTCATCATGTAATGGACTTGAGGGGTGAGAACACGTTTTGCGGTGCCTTCACCGGAAGGGACCTTAGGGTCACAGTCTGCACAGGCACTGGGCGGGGTAGCCTTATAAAGTATTCGGCCGCTATCGGTCTGGACCTCGCTGATGAAATAGGGGTCGATTCTAAAGCCGCCATTGGCAAAGACAGCGTAGAGCTGGGCCATTCGAAGGGGGCTAGCAGCCCCGGACCCCAGAGCCAAAGGTAAATAGCGGGGGAGCTCATCCGGCTCAAAACCAATGCTTGTGGCCAGTCGGATCGCCTTGTTGATCCCCACTTTTTGCAGCAGCCGCACGGCTACGACATTGCGGGAGTAGGTGAGTGCTTGCCGGAGCGGGGTCGGGCCGTAGTAGCGGCGCGTCGAATTCATGGGGGTCCAGCTACCGAAACTCACGGGCGCATCAACGATAATGGATGAGGGGGTCATGCCTTCCATCAGTCCAGTGGCATAGACCACGGGTTTGAACCCTGAGCCTGGTTGACGTTTTGACTGGATGGCACGGTTGAACTTGCTGTAGTGAAAGTCATATCCCCCGGCGATTGAAATCACCGAACCATCGTTGGCGTTCATTGAAACCAGAGCGCCACCCACTTCCGGAATCTGGGTCAATTTGAGTTTGCCGTCGACCTCCCGAAGCCTGAGGATATCGCCGACCGCTAGGGGCTTTGCGGCCTTGCCATCGTTTTCCTTGAAAGAGCCGTTATCCAGCCAATGATGCGCCCAAGCCAGTTCTTGCGCACTCAGCGTCAGCTTTTTTCCTTCTCCAACATAAACCTCGGCCGCTCCGCCTTTAAGGCTGGTGATCAGAGCTGGTCGGGTCAGGCCAAGCTTTGGGAAGGGTGCCAAGGCACGGTCTAGGTCGGCAGGTCCCGGATTCTTGGGGATCTCGGCATGTTCCTTAATGGTGTGAAAGCGGCGGTGTTCATCAAACTGATGGAGGCTCTTTCGAAGGGTGTCTTCAGCGAGGAGTTGGAGTTTGGAGTCCACCGTGGTCTTGACCCTAAAGCCATTGTTGTAGGCCTCTTCACCGAATTGATCGAACATCTGATTTCGAACAATTTCAGCAATGTAGGGTAGGTCCAGATCGAGAATGTGGCTGTGAAGGCGTGCCGTATTGGGTTGGTCCAGGGCTTCCTTTTGTTGTGTCTCATCAATGTAATCCAACTCTCGCATCCGGTGAATGACGTAATTTCGACGCGTCATGGCACGGTCTGGATTCACGATGGGATTAAACGTCGATGGTGCCTTGGGAAGGCCTGCAATCATGGCAATTTCGGATAAATCCAAAGCTTCCAGGGGTTTGTTGTAGTAGATCTGAGCCGCGGCCTTGACCCCATAAGCATGATTGCCGAGGTAGATCTTATTGAGATAGAGCTCAAGGATCCGAGTCTTCGGAAGTTCAGACTCGATCTTCATCGCCAGCATGATTTCCTTGATCTTGCGAAGGAAGGTTTTCTCGTTGCTGAGAAAGAAATTGCGTGCCACCTGCATCGTGATCGTACTGCCGCCCTGGCGTTTCTCCCCGGTGACGACATAGGTCAATGAGGCGCGGAGGAGCCCCTGGTAATCGAATCCGGGATGATCAAAGAATCGGTCATCTTCGGCGGAGAGGAAGGCCTGAACCATGGGCTTT
>CAYQOJ010000066.1:0-8430 GCA_964419105.1 uncultured Methylococcus sp. | reverse complement strand
GGGCTTTGGGACTTCATCCAGCGTAATGGGATAACGAATCTTCTCGCCAAACTCACCGATCAGAAGTCCATCGCGGCTGTAGACGCGCATGGGGGACTGGTAATGAATATCGTTGAGGGCATCCAGATCGGGAAGCTGTGTTGCAAGGACTGAGTAGCCCGCAAACAGGATCAGTCCGATGGTCATGAGGCCTGCGAGGACGCCGACCAGGATGTTCAGAAGGAGGCTAGAGACATTGCCGCCGGGTCTCTGGCGTCGTCGGGATTTTTGATGGGATGACACGGGTGGTTTAAGCCTAGAAAACGCGGGTAGATCCTGCGAAGTAAGAGATCCGAGCAAGCTTGATCTTAACGGGCATGTGTCTTTTAGGGGATCAGATGCGGCGGGAGATCAAGGGATCATCCGATGAAGGGTCAGTGTACCTGAGGGGCTCACGTCTCTTTTTAAGCAGTAGCCCTTATCGGGTCGATTTTAGCCTGATTCTGAAGGGGCATGAAATGGCGTGCCGCGCACGATTCCCCATGCGTCATCACCCAATAAGTAATAAAACCTACCATACCCGTATGGTATTCCTCTTGATGCTTTTATAGACATCCTTTCTCGCTCATTTAATTCAATCTTAATCAATCGCCCACTGAGGGATTAATTTCATAGGCCGGACCAATCGATAGAGTGGCTCTTGAGGAGTTGAATATTCTGGCGTATCGATTGGCATTATTCTGTAAGCAAATGATTTATTGATTGAAAAATCTTTTCATGATGATTTTCTGACGCCGATCAAAAAGTGAAAAAACTTTTTCAGAAATATCCATTGGACCGTATGTTTTGGTGGCTATTACTCTAGTTTCAACCCCTCGGGGCCTTTTGCTCATCACATCCTAATATAGTGCTCTGGACTAGGAGAAATTCAATTATGACATTAAAGAAACACCGCGATTTGCGCTTTCGGGGTTACGCCCAAAGCTCGGCCGCATTCACCTTCCGACAGCCATTAACGGGTTTGACGCTGGGATTGGGTTTGTCCCTTACGGCGCTCTTTCCTCAGAGTGCACAGGCCTCCGCAACCACGGGTGTGAGTGCAGCGGATGGCAACTGGACGGTGGATGGAGGAACCCCCCAGGGGACCCGCTACAGTGAGCTGGATCAGATTACTCCGAGCAACATCACAGGGCTTAAGGAGGAATTTGCAGTCTCCACGGGCGTCAAGGGGAGTCATATGGGCGCCCCTCTGGTCGTTCATAACGTCAAGACGGCTGCAGGCACAACCAGTGTTCTTTATGTTGTGACCCCCTATCCGAACAAGCTGATCGCCTATGATTTAAATAACAAAGGTGCCGTACTCTGGACCTTTGCGCCCTCCGTCAGTGAAGGCGCCAAGGCAAAAAATTGCTGCGACTCGACCAATCGCGGTCTGGCGTATGACAGCGTCAATGGCCAGATTGTCTATAACCTCCTGGATGGCTACACGGTCGCTGTCAACGCAACCACTGGCGCCCAGAAATGGAAGACCAAGATTGCGGATCCCAATATCGGGGTTACCACTACGGGTGCTCCGATCATCGGCACGAAATCTGGCGTGGTGATTTCGGGAACCTCCAGCGGTGAGATGGGAACCCGTGGTTACGTCGTTGCATTGAGCCTTGCTACCGGCAAAGAAGTCTGGCGCGGCTATAACACGGGGCCTGATGCCGATGTCAAGATCACCTCCTACACTCAGAACTTTTTTGATAAGGAAAAGGGAACTGATCTGGGTAAATCCAGTTGGGAAGATGCCAGTGGCAACCCCAGCACCAAGTATCTTCAAGGGGGTAGCTCAACCTGGGGCTATTTGAGTTACAACCCGGAATCTGACCTGGTCTTCTACGGCACCAGTCAGCCCGGTGTCTGGAATCCGGATCTTCGTCCGGGTGCCAACAAGTGGGGCGCTGCAATCTTCGCGCGTAACGCGACGACCGGTGAAGTGAAGTGGGTTTACCAGAATGTCGAACATGACAACTGGGACTACGATTCGGTCGCCGAAATTACGCCGATCACCTTGGATACCCCGTTGAATGGTGTGACCAAAGTGGTGGTCCAGTTCCACAAGAATGGTTTTGCCTACGTCTTTGAAGAAGCCACGGGCAAACTGCTCCAGGCCAATGTCTTTAAGGAGCAGGATTGGGCAAAGGGTGGGATTGATCTTAAGACCGGTCTTCCTTTGACAGCGGATGGCAAGACACCGGCAACGGATAAGCACAACGCCAACAAGGGCGACCCTGCCGATAAAACGGCGGATCCCTCCAAACAATATAAATATGCTTCGACGGATGTCTGGCAGGAGTCCTTCTGTCCCTCACCCATGGGCGGACATGGCTGGGAGCCTGGCTCGTATTCACCAAAGCAGAACCGCTTCTTTGTACCGACTTTCAATCTCTGTGCAGCGATTGGTGCCATGAACGCGGAATTCATTTTCGGTGCCCCGTACATGGGGATGAGCATGTCGCTTCTGGCTGAAGACGCCAAGCATGTCGCTCATTCCACCTTTGGTCATATCGGTGACTTGATCGCTTGGAATCCGAACGGCACGACCACCGGTGCTCCGGGTGAGCTATCAACCGGCAATATCGCATGGAGTCATCGGGAAGTGGCCCCCATTTATGGTGGCGTGCTTTCTACTGCGGGCGATGTCCTGTTCTACACGACTTTGGATGGCCCTGATCCTAAAACCGGTTGGGCCGGAAATACCTTCAAAGCCTTGGATGCAACAAACGGTAATGAACTCTGGAAGGTCTCGCTTGAGTGCCCATCTTCAGGTAATCCCATGACTTGGAAGGGAACCGACGGCAAGCAGCGCGTAGCGATCTACAGCGGTGTGGGTGGCTTGGTTGGAGGCATGGGCGCCTTTGGTGGCAATACGGGCAAGCCCTGTACATCACCCAATGGTGGTGTCGTCCACGTGTATTCGTTGCCTTAATTCGGATTAATCGCTGGATCATTGAGGATGAAGCGAATGACTCGGACCCCAAAAAAGGCAGCATCGTTCTTGGTGGCTTTCCTGATGGCCCTGACTGTGCCGGTTTCCGGTATGGCCAAGGAACCACTTCGGGTTTGTGCGGAGCCTGACAACTTGCCTTTCTCCAACGAGAAGGGTGAGGGCTTTGAAAACAGGATCGCTGAAGCCGTGGCCAAGGATCTTGGCATGGCGCTGGAATACACCTTCCTTCGGGAGCGGAAAGGATTCTTGCGTCAGACCTTGAATGCCAACCGCTGTGATGTGGTGATTGGGGTACCAGCCCAACTGGAGCGGGTGAGGAAAACTCGACCCTACTATCGTTCGACCTACGCCATTGTGACCCGGAAGGATCGTCATCTGGATCTTAAGTCCTACGACGATCCGGCATGGGCTGGGCTCAAGATCGGTCTTCACACCATAGGTGATGATGGATCGAATTCTCCGCCAGCCCATGTTTTGGGTCACCACCATCTGGGAGCCAATGTGGTGGGTTATCCCATGTGGGGGCCTGAGGATCAGAAGGACCCTCAGGGTGAAGTGGTCAGGGCAGTCGCAGAAAAAAAGATCGACGCTGCGATTGTCTGGGGCCCCTTTGCCGGGTACTTCGCGAAACCCTATGGAAAGGCCCTGGTCGTGCGCCCAGCCCCTTTGGATCCGGGGCTCCCGGGTCAAACGATGGCTTGGGATATCACCATGGCAGTTCGTAAGGATGACGAAGTGCTCCAGGAAAAGCTGAATCAGAGCCTCAATCGCCAATCCAAAAAAATCCAGCAGATTCTGAAGGACTATCACATTCCGTTTGAGCCGGTGGAGGCTGCTGTTGAGCCAGCACCTTCGGCTCCGCTCAAACCCTAAGATCAAGATTAAGAGGTATTAATGTCATGAAACCTAAAACTCATCTGTTTGCTCGCCTTATGGGCGTGCTGGCGCTCACATTGGCGACCAGCGTTAGCGCTGAAGAGACCTCCACCCCCTCCATTTCGCCCTCATCGCAGACAATTTCTGCAAAAGTCGGCCAGGCGATTTCAGCAACGAAAGCCTACTCCGCAAGAAATTTTGGCGGTTCTCCCAGCTACAGCGTGAGTCCTGCCTTGCCGCAAGGGTTGGGGCTGAGTGCATCTAACGGTGTGATTACCGGCACGCCAACCGTTGCTGCAGGTAAGGCAAATTACACGGTAACGGCAAAGTATGGGACCAAATCCGCCAAGGCGACCGTGACGATAACGGTTAGCCAGTCAACGGCTGCTGCCTCTTTGACGCCGTCTAGCCAAGTCGTTGTGGCAACGGTTGGGAAGTCGCTCACGACTACAGCCTTTCAAGCCAGCAATTTCGGGGGCACGGCTATCACCTACAGTATCCAGCCGACGCCTCCTCAAGGTTTGACGCTGAACACCAGCACGGGTGTATTGAGTGGGACGCCTACGGTTGTGGCTTCACAGGCCAACTACACCGTAACGGCGCAGTCCTCTTCTGCAAAGGCGACAGCTTCTATCACCCTGACTGTAGTGCAGAGTGGGGGTGGCACCACGCCAAGTTCGGGGCTGAATTGTCCGGATGCGGCCCAGGCGGCATCTGAATCGGCTGCCATTCAGGGGCGTCGCGCTTATCTCCGTTTGAACTGCTATGGCTGCCATGGCGATTACGCTCAGGGCGGTACGATGGGCCCCAATGTGCAAGGGGATGGTGGAGACGTTTCAGAGGCGCTTGGAGGCGATGGCGGGATGCCGTCTTTCACCAACGCGCTTTGCCCAAATGATGCTACGAACCTTGCGGCCTATCTCAACACCGTCAAGTCTCTATATAACGCTACTTATCCCACCTTGAGTACGCCGCAACTTTTGGATTGGAAGACCTATCCGGGCAACAAGTTCACAACAGTGGCACCGAGCATTGCAAATTTCCATTAATAACCTAACCCAAGGAGAAGACCCATGAAAAAATGGCAAAAACCGACCTACCGTGACCTTCGTTTCGGATTTGAAGTCACGATGTACATCAATAATCGGTAAAGATTCAGGGTGCCTCCACGTGGGGCACCCAAGATCTCATCGGAAATCGATGAGGGCGGTTAGGCTACGAAAAAAGTAGCTTTACCGCCCTTTCTTTTTGGATTTTTGTTTTTGTTGGATGCGTCGGCATCACGGTTGATCGCACACACGGGATAACGATATCCCTGAGCCAGTCGGGACTTGGAATCGATGATGCAAAGAAAAACGGGTTGGCCAAAGCCAACCCGTTTATTCAGAGGACCTATTCTTCGGTCGGAAGTGAGGGTGCAGTCGGAATGACTGGAGTATCAGAGGTCGAACTCTTGTCTTCAGATCCTGACTTCAAGGGGACTCGGCGGTCACGGCGTGGGCGGGTCCGACGGCGGGGCGCTCCGCTCCGGGTGGCCGGTTTTTCTGAGGTCTCAGAGCCTTGAACCCTGTTGCCATTCACATCGCCCTCCTCGTGATCATCTTCCTGAGGGGCGGGAGCTGATACGACGGGCGCTTTCGGCGCGACCACAACGGCAGGCTCAATCGGTGCTTCTGGTTCAATTGTCCCAGAGATATAGGAGAACCCTGAATCGACAACGACCGGTGCGGCGGTTTCCCCAAGGATGGGCGCATTGACTTCACCGGCGGGAGATCTCTCACGATCTCCCCGCTGGCGGGGGCCTCGACGCGAACGGGATCTCGGGCTTCGTGCGGGACGCTTTTCAGAGCCACCCTCAGTGCTGATGTCTTCAGCATTGCCGGAAGTCGATTCAGCCGGGGCCTCGTCGAGTACTGATGGGGCTGCTTGTTCAGACGGGATCGTCACCGGTTGCTGATCAGCAGCAAATTCTTCCGATGCGACGTCTGTTCCGTTCTCGTTCACCACGGTTTCACCGTTCTGTGCACGATTTCGGCCTTCGCCACCGCGGCGGCCCCGGCGACGACGGCTACCACGACGTCCGCGACGTTCTCCCTCTTCCCCTTCGATCGGAGGAGGTGTCGTCTCTACAGCTGACGTTGTTTCCCCAAGGTCTTTAACGGGGGCGACAGCCTCTTGAGCGGGAGCTGGCTGCCGTGGTGGGCGATTGTCTCCGCGACGTCCCCGACGCTCGCCATCTTGGCGGCGGCCGCGATCGCGATCATTGCGGCGACCTCCACTCCGAGGCTCTTGCGCTTCGCGCGGGGCCTCCCGGCTGGCTTCGATTGATTCAGGCTCGACTTCTGACTCATCACGGGGACCCGTGATCATGGTCAGGAAACGCTTGATGATATTTCCACCGCCGGGCTTTCCAGTGCTGCTGGACTGTCCGTCACGAGTGCTCGCCTGCCGGGGTGCCGGTTGATCAGGCAAGAATTCCTTGACGGCGGGCTCCATGCCCGAGGCCGGCGTTTCGCGGCTGTAGCGTTCATTGAGGACGCTTTCTGGCCGAACGATCTGGTAGCTTGAGGTTTTGTCCTCGGCTTCCTCAGTATTCGAGCGAACACGCTGAATTTCGTAGGCCGGGGTCTCGAGATGCTTGCTGGGAATGATCATCACCGAGATGCCATTGCGCTTTTCGATCTCGTTGACGCTGGCCCGCTTCTCGTTGAGAAGGTAGGTTGCAGAATCCACCGGAAGGTAGGCGATGACCTTACCCGTCTGTTTCTTAATGGCCTCTTCTTCGATCATGCGAAGGACGGAGAGGGCCAGAGATTCAACGCTTCGGATCGTTCCTTGGCCGTGGCAGCGGGGGCAGGTCAGAAGACTGGATTCGCCAAGCGAAGGCCTGAGGCGCTGGCGCGACATTTCAAGCAGGCCGAAGCGTGAAATCCGACCGAGCTGAATCCGAGCGCGGTCCATTTTGACTGCGTCTCTCAGTCGGTTTTCGACCGCACGTTGGTTGCGTGAGGCCATCATGTCGATGAAGTCGATGACGAACAGCCCCCCAAGATCTCGCAACCGCAATTGACGCGCGATTTCGTCCGCCGCTTCAAGGTTGGTGTTAAGGGCGGTCTCCTCGATATCGCCGCCTTTGGTGGCGCGTGCCGAGCTGATATCGATCGCAGTCAGGGCTTCCGAGTGATCGATAACGATAGCGCCGCCTGAGGGCAGCGGGACTTCTCGCGCATAGGCCAGCTCAATTTGGCTTTCGATCTGATAGCGATTGAAGAGGGGAACGTTGTCCTGATAAAGCCGCGCCTTGTGGATGAACTGCGGCATGACCTGTTGCAGGAAGCTCTGAACGAGCTTGAATGTTCCGGGTTGGTCAATCAGGATTTCATCGATATCGGCCCGCAGGTGGTCCCTCAGTGCCCGAATGATGACGTTGCTTTCCTGAAATACCAGTAGGGGGGCCGGCTTTTCTTTGGCCGAGCGATCAATCGCTTCCCAAAGCTGCATCAGGTAGTTGAGGTCCCACTGCAGTTCCTCGACCGACTTGCCACCGCCCGCAGTGCGGATGATCAGACCCATTCCTTCGGGAACCTGGAGCGCTGTCATGACTTCGCGCATATCGGTGCGGGTATCGCCTTCGATGCGCCTTGAAATGCCGCCAGCCCGGGGATTATTGGGCATCAGGACCAGATAGCTTCCTGCCAGGCTGATGTAGGTCGTAAGCGCAGCACCCTTGTTGCCGCGTTCTTCCTTTTCGACCTGAATCAGGATTTCCTGACCTTCGCGGAGCTTGTCCTTGATGTCACGACGGCTGACTTCCTGATCATCAGGAATACCGACGTAGGAGGGAAGGATTTCCTTAAAGGGAAGAAAGCCGTGGCGATCGGAGCCGAAATTGACGAACGCTGCCTCAAGGCTGGGTTCGACCCGGCTGATGACGCCTTTGTAGATATTGGCTTTCTTTTGTTCTCGGGAAGGAACCTCGATATCGAAATCGTAAAGTTTCTGCCCGTCCACCAACGCAACTCGGAGCTCTTCCGGCTGCGTGGCATTGATCAACATTCTTTTCATTTACCAGTCCATAGGCGTCCCGAGGCAGCCTGATTCCATGGCTGCGCGCCAATCTTGAGGGCTCCAGCGCCTCGAACCATAAAGTTCGGTCTGCTGAAGAGCCCAAGGGGTCGGGTAGCATCATTCGCGTTGTCATGGCGAATGGATACCCGAGTCGGCACTCGGGCCGCATGTCTTTGACTCGTCTTGGGTCGAGCCGTCAAAACCCTGCGTTATTAAATAAATTGTGCCTTGAAGCCAACATCAAGCAGCCTGATACAAAGCGCTGCGGCTGTTGGATCACTTCAAAGGCGTCACGGGATTCGAGCCGGACGGGTGGAATTTTCCGGACAATCCCTGCGGGAGGCCGGATGCCAATCATCCTTTTCAGAATTCGTTTGGGGGTCAGTCGGATCCGGCAGCGTCTGGAAACCGCCCCGCGCACGGGCTCCACGCTTATTCTTCGTCTGGTTATGCCGGTCTCATACAAGACCCAAACAGGGGCTTTAGACCTATCCCAACCTGCAAACTATAAC
>CAYQOJ010000065.1:0-13909 GCA_964419105.1 uncultured Methylococcus sp. | reverse complement strand
AAGATATAAACCTTAAAAAATTGAACTTGGATGAACTCCGCAACCTTGAAAGAATTGCTGAAAAACTCGAAGATGATAAAGGCGGCAATCGCGAGTAAGTCATTCAAGGATTTTGTTAAGTACACGAAGCCAGATTATATCTTTAACTGGCATCATTTACTTTTAATAGACTATTTACAACAGTTTGCAGAGGGCAAAATTAAAAAGTTAATGGTATTTATGCCGCCTCAGCACGGCAAAAGCGAACTAACATCACGCAGGCTGCCAGCTTATATCTTAGGAATAAATCCAAAAGCCAAAATAATAGGGTGTTCTTATAGTGCGGATCTTGCGACCTCTTTTAATCGCGATGTTCAAAGAATTATTGACGATGAAAAGTATATTGATGTTTTCCCTGAAACACTTTTAAACGGTTCTAATGTACGAACGGCGGCAAAAGGTAACTATTTAAGGAACTCAGACTTATTTGAGATTGTCGAACATAGGGGTTTTTATAAGTCGGTCGGGGTTGGTGGTAGTTTAACAGGAACGCCAGCCGACATCGGAATAATAGATGACCCCGTAAAGGATGCAGTCGAAGCGGAATCTTCAACTTACAGGGCGCGAATCTGGGACTGGTTCACGCAGGTATTCATGACACGTTTACATAATGACAGCCAGATCATAGTAACGCAGACAAGATGGAACAATGATGATTTATCTGGCCGAATAATTAAATATTTAAACAATGATAACAGCTGGACAATACTATCATTGCCCGCTATTTGTGAGGGTAACGTAAACGAAAATGACCCGCGTAAATTAGGCGAGGCACTATGGGAGGAAAAACACAGCCTAAAAAGGTTATCCGAGATCAAGGCCGCCAATCCGAGAGCATTTCACGCGCTTTATCAGCAAGATCCGAAGCCTTTTGAGGGTGGTTTAGTTTACCCTAAATACAAAACGATAACTTTATCCGAATTTGAAGCTATTAAAGGCGTTGACGGTTACGGTCTGGACTTCGGGTACAACGAACCAACAGCAATGGTTCACGTTAAAATAGATAGAGTTAATAAAAAATTGTATATTAACGAGAAATTATACAGGACTGGCTTAACATCTCAAGGTATAATTCAAGAATTTAACCGACTAAACATAAGTAAAGGCAGCGTAATAATAGCGGATTCAGCAAGACCAGAGATAATAAAAGACCTTAGAACATATTACAATGTGCAACCAACGTTAAAAGGTGCTAATTCTATTTATTACGGTATCTTAAAAATACTTGAATACGAGATTTATATCGTTAAAAATTCCGAAAATCTTATCTTTGAAATCGGTCAGTATAGATTTAAAGAGGATAAAGATGGACAACCGACAAACGAACCGATACAGGAACACGATCACGCACTCGATGCGTTGCGTTATATTGTTAGGTATTTATCAGAAACTAAAGGCATTTTATCATTCACATCAAAATAATTATTTTATGACTACTGAAGAATTACAAAAATTAACAGACATTATTGTTTTAAGCGCACAGTATCCATCTGACTTCGCACTCCGCGCACTTTCTCAGCAGGTACAGAGATACCTACAAAATAATAAAGGATCTGGAAACAGGTTTCAGCCTCAAAAAAATACAGGGGGCGGTATCTTAGAACCAAAAACAAAAACCGTAGCTGAGATAATAACCGAAAAGCGCGTGACACTCATGGAGGCTAAAGAGATTCGCGAGGAACTGATCAACAACGAACCAGAGACAGAAAACAAACCAAAGCGGTTTAGAAAATCTAACAAATATAAATCAGAAGACAGCGAAAATGCTTAATATACAAACGCAAACAGAGGTACAAATTAACGTCCCGAGTGAGTTAAAAGAAATAACGCTAAAAAAATACATTGATTTTTTGCAGTTAGTCGAACCAACAAAGCCTGAATGTTTAAAAAAAATAGATCAGGCAAAAGATGAGGATGAACTACAAAAAGCGATTTCGGAAATTGACGAACTTGTTACGGCTCGACAGATCCACCCGTATTATATCCGCGTTATTTGTTACTGGTCCGGAAATAAAGAAAGTGATTTACAAGACTTAGATGTCGCTTCGTTGGTCTGGTTATATCAGTACATTATAAAACTTTTAAACGATCTACCCGAGCCAGAATATACAAACGTGATTGAGGTTAACGGCGAGTTTTGGTATTTACCCGAACGTTACATGACAAACAGCACAGTGATCGAATACGCGGAGTCAGCTCAATTTCAGCAGAACATGAAAGACCTCGCAGGCGGAGACTGGCTCGCAATGGCAAAAATACTTTGTGTACTTGTTAGAAAGAAAGATGAGAAATATCATTCGTCTTTACTCAAGCGTGAGAAAATGTTTTTAGATTGGAATCTGGAAGATGTTTGGCGAGTGGGTTTTTTTTTGTTGAAACGCAACGAACTATTGCAACTAAGTTTTCAAGCCTATACAAACGCGCAGGCTTTATCGAAATTAAGGCAGGAATTGAACAACTGACAAAAAATTTCGGTTGGTACTTGACACTTAAAAGATTGGCCGAATCTGGAATATTTAACAGGCCAGATATGACGCCTTTAGAATCAGCTGAGGCAGCACCGCTTTACGATGCCTTTGTTTATTTGTCCGCAGTAGAGGCCGAATTTGAATATCAAAATAAATATAATGAGGAACAGAGTAAAAAGAAAAAAAAATAATTACTTTTGTTTAATAATTCAAAAATATTTATATGAAATTAGTTCAGATTTCAAATTTGTTTAATCAGGTCTGCCAGGGCATAAATGCGGTTTCGGCTGGTCGGATTGGCTTTTATCACTACGGCTATTATTCCGACATAAACGTAAACATACAAAATAATTGGGCAGGACAGAATACCGTTGGGGTTTTATACCCAGCGGTTCAGTTTTTATATCCAACGGCTCAGGTAGAGATAAAAGAGAAATCGGTCAAAGGTACTTTAAATTGTACGCTTGTTTTTTCAGACCTCCAATATTATAATAACGACGGCACACAAAACCAGCGTTCAATAATAGAGGTTCAGTCGGATCTTGAAGATTTGGCGGTAAATGTATTAAGTGAATTTAATAGAATCGGAAGAACGCCAGCGGCCTACCAATGTGGAATACAGGGCGCAGTAAATTTTGAATATTTAAGCGATGCACACAATAACAGTTTAGTATTATTGGAGGCAACGTTTCAGCTTTGGTATGTCTGGGATTGCCCGATAGATACGGTCGATATTGGAACGTTACCCGCGCCATTTGACGATATACCTCCATCAACTTCAGATTACGAACTGCAATGATAGAGATCTTTCAAAAGTTAGGCGATGATGTAGGAAAGGTAATTGTCGAAGCCGTTAAAAAAGCCTTTATTATGCAAGGGCATAAAATGACAGGCGCGTTAAACGATAGCATCGAATATAAGGCCGCCGCACAGGCTAACGCGGTAGTTTTAGATTTTTTGATGCTTGACTATGGAATGATACAAAACTTTGGTGTGACGGCAGACAGAATACCATTTAACGCAGGTAGCGGTGCAAAACGTTCCGCATATATTGACGGCCTTAAAAGGTTTGCCAAAATTAAACTCGGAAAAAATGACAAAGAAGCCGAACGCGTTGCTTTTGCCATTGCATATAAACAAAAGGCAGAGGGCATGCCGACAAAAGGTAGTTATAAATATAGTAAAACAGGAAAAAGAACAGGCGCAGTTCTTGATGCCTTAAAGGATTCTGAAGATGAAGTCACAAAGATGATAAACCTCGCACTTGAAGAATACATATTTAAAAACTTTGTCGATGTGATAACAACCGTAAACAAAAAAGATTCTGAAAATATAAAATTCTACATAAAATGACTTTGGAACAGGCACAGGCGGCAGCGGCTGCAAACAATGAAATAATATTTGATTATACAGGGACAATTTATTACGAGGTTTTTACCTATTGGAGCATACAATACACAAAGCAATATAACATAGTGTTAATCCCAGCCAAATACAAAGGGCAATTCGCCGCTGCGGATTATTCTGAGGCCTTAGCTTTTGCGCGTGTATCAATCAAAACTAATACTTTACCGTTTACGACCGCCGATAGTTGGGTAACAAATTTTGATGCTGAGGTTTTGACAGATTCCGAATTAAATAAATACTTAAACGAGAAATAATATGGCCGTATTTTATCAACCGCCTTACTTGCCTAATTCAATGTACAGGCCTAATTATTTTGTAACGTTTCAGCCGAGTGCGAACCCTTTAGTTTTGGCAAAGGCTACCGTTTTTGTCGATGGGAATCTGGTTACTGAGTTATATAAACCGCCAGCGTACACGCAGGGAGCCGCGCCAATAAACTATTACTTTGAGTTTGATGTCGCAAAAATATTGCAATCAGTAAGCGCGCCGAACCCGACAGATATTTCAAAACCTTTCCCGAAGTTTTTAAACGCGGCGTATAACGTTTCATGTACTGACTGCCATACAGATGTAGCGTTAATAATCGGTTATTGGTATAGAGACCCGATAACAAACGATTTAACGCCATTGACAACAGGCTCGCCGCCAGTACAGGTCACTGATATTATACCTTTTGGAACTTATTCTGTAATAGGTACACGCCAGACATTAGATTACATGGGAATGGATGCCTATGCAATCGACTATCCGACTGTCGGAGGCGTTTATGAGAAGTATTTTTTAACAAATTTGCCCTATGTTTATCCGACTGCGGCCACAAAAACAAATAATCCAATATCAATATGCCCGAATGATAATTTAAATATGGCGTTTATTCCTACATCAAGTACGAACGCGGTACGAGTTGTAGTCTATGATCAAAATCAGACTATATTTGGCGCAGCTGGATACATACCTATAACACCTAACACAACATTTACGCCGATTTCGGTCGGGGTTGGAATGTTACAAATAGATCCGTTACCAGGTTTTGGGGGTTTTGCCGCGCTGCCAGTAGGTTGGTATTATTCTATTCAGGCAGGGAATTTAATCGGTGCGGCTTTTACTCTTCAATCTGTTAAATATACCTTTAAAATTGTCGATTGTTGCGCTAATAAAGTACGTTTGCATTGGTTAAACAGGTTAGGCGGTGTTGACGCTTACACTTTTACAAACAAAAAAACCGTTTTCGAAAGCAGTCAATCAGAACAGGCACAAAAACCTCAAACTTTCAACTATGCTTTAAATCCCCCAACCAATACATACGACAAAGGCAGGTTTAAAATACAACAGATTGTAAATAAAACTTACGAAGTTGAAAGCACATTTTACGATGCAAGCTGGGGAGCATGGATCGCAGAGTTAATAAGTAGTCCAGAGGTATATATAGAAACGCCTTCTGGATTGGTTGCGGTAGTGGTAGAGGATTCGCAAATAAAGATAGAAGAGACAAATGAACTTGTAAACGTTACATTAACGATTACTGAAGCTAACGAAATAAGCACACAACAAAACTAAGATGCAGAATATTAAAGTTTTTATTGACGGCAAACAGGTCGATCTACCGACAACCGATTTAATCCTAAACATGACTTATTCATTAAAGGACAGAAACGGTATTGCAATAAATACAGGTAGCAGGTCTGAGTATAGTTTTGAGTTTCCAGCGACAAATAATAACAATCAAATCTTTTCTCGTTTCTGGGATATAGCAGAAAACACCGCTAACAAACAAATATTTTTAGATGCTTATATTGAGGTTGACGGCATGGCTTTTTTTAGTGGCAAATGTCAACTCACAGGCGTAGATATTCGGCCAGACCTTTATTATTGGCAGGGGAAAACTTACAAAGTCGCTTTTTACGGTAATAATGTAGATTGGACAGTTCAGGTCGGGAATAAATTTCTTTATGAATATGATTTTGGTACTCATTTATATGATGAAAATGTAATATTAACAGCAATATCTTTTAACTCGTACTTTTCAAATACATATAAATATATATTGATAAAATGGAAAGATTGGATTGTCCCTAATGAAGTCAGTATTTATGAATTTACACCAGCTTTATTTGTTAAAAGTATTATTGATAGAATTTTTGCTGATATAAATTATACGGTTGTAAGTAATTTTTTTAATACTACTTGGTTTAAAAAATTAGTAATACCTATACCATTAGGAGAAAGATTATCAAATCCACAGTACGGAATTGATTATATGAATGCTGAGGTAAGTTATACCGCAGCAAATATAAATACGATTTTTGTAGGTTTTTTTATATTCCCGAATCAAGATTATGCTCCACCATTAGCACCAAATCCTTATAATAATATAACAGGCATATATACTGTACAATATTCAGGTTATTATTTAATAAGAGGGGTTGCGACTGTATCAAATATAACGATAGCAGTAGGTGTTCAATTTGGTTTTAGTATAAATGGCGCGGCTCCTTTTTTGTATGGCAATAATGTTAATATTGATTCTGTTATAACGGCCGAAGAGATTTTTCTATTAAATGCTGGCGATACAATACAAATGGCCACAAATATTGGCCCGTCAATGGGTGGATTTTATGATATAGACTTACGCATGATTATAACAGCAGAACCTATAATTACAAGCGGTTTAACAATAGATTTTAAATATTTTATAAACCAGACATGGAATAGTTTAGATTTTATTAAAGGTCTGGCTCATGCTTTTAACCTTACCTTTCAGACCGATGTAAATAATAGAATCGTTACAATAGAACCAGCTGATACATACTTATATCAAAGCAGTTATCCAACAGTAGTAAATTTGCAAACAGGTTTTTATAATGGTCATACATGCGATAAAACGCAAAGCGTAGATTTATTAAAGGAGGGCGAGATATTCAGCGTAAATGAAATTCAATCTCAGTTTTGCCTATCTTGGCAATATGATAGTAACGACCCAACGCTGGAGGCAATAAACGCGGGTAACGGCCTTGATTTATTACAGGGGCAGTTCGTTTTTCCTACAAATAGATTTCAATCTGGTCAGGAGGTTGTCGAAAACCCTTTCTTTAGCGCAAGTTTATGTATTGCCGATAGTACAATAAATACACCTACATCTTTAAAGGTTTTTATTACGCCTATTATATGGTCTATAAATTATCTTGAATCTCCAATAAGTACGGAGGCTAACTATGATATTATGCCTCGTATTTTTACAAGTGAAACAGGGTTAAATTATGAAAATGGAGAAATATTTATTAATATTTTCGGTGGCACTTCAGCTTATGCTGCGCCACTTACCTACATGGTCGATTACAACACACCAAACGGAAATTTTATTTCTTTAAGTTTTGGCAACGAGACGGTAAACGGTTTTAACATCAAAGGACTTTTGGAACGTTTTTATTTATTGGAATTTATCAGACAGCAATCAGGAAAGCAGGTAGAATGTTTTATATTTTGGAACGCGGTCGAAATAAATAACTTAGACTTTAGGAAATTTGTAAAAATTCACGGAGATAATTTTATTTTACAAGAGATAAACAGTTTTAACGTAGCCGCGAACCGTTCGACAAAAACGTATCTTATAAATAACTATGTCGGAGACGGAACGGAAGCCAGTCAGATTGAATCTTCTTTATTAAACAGCAAATTAAACGCATAATATGGCAAATAAAATTGTAGGTTTCACTATCAATATTGCCGCCATTCAATCAATCAACGAGTTAAACGATGCTATTAAACAAACAGAAAAGGAATTAAAAAACCTCGCGACAGGCACTCAGGAATTTGCAGATAAGGCTGCGGAGCTTGCAAGGTTAAAAGCCGAACAAAAGGCAATAAAGAAACAACAGGACGACCTTAATAAATCGTTTCTGGAGCAGTCTAACGCAATCGGGGCGTATGATAAGTTAAGCAATAAATTGAACCGACTACGCAAAGAATATAAAGATTTAGCGGTAAGCGAAAAGGCCTCAACTAAGGAAGCGCAGGATTTACTCGACGAGATTCAGAAATTAGATAGGCAACTTAAAGATGTAGATGCCAGCGCAGGACAATTTCAGCGAAACGTTGGTAATTATCCGAAAACATTCGCAAAGATAACGCGGTCTTTAGTTAGTACAATACCAGGCTTTGAGGCATTTGATCAGTTACTCAGAGATGGAGATGGAAGATTAACGGGTTTCGGTAAGGCCTTAATCGGTGGCTTCGTGGCGTTTCAGGCTGGGAAATTTATCGTTCAGGCGGTCGGGCAGTTAAACGAATTAGTTAAAAAGATTGACGAAACTAAAAATGCGGTTGCCAATTTTAGCGGTGCGAGTGGAGAAGAGTTAAACAACCTCACGCGAGATGTAACGGCATTAGCTCAGACCTTTGGCGCAGATGCAAACGAGATCAACGAGGCCGCGAAAAGCATAGCAGACAAAACAGGCGTATCTTTTGGCGAGGCCTTAAAACAAGTCGAAACAGGTTTGCTATCTGGAACGATGGCAACCGATGAATTTTTAAGCGCGGTCGCTGAAACGCCCGAAATAATGGCTCAAGTAGGCGAGGCAACGGGCGAATATGCCGACAGGCAAAGGGGTTTATTAGATGCAAATAAAGAACTCGCGCAGGCTCAGATCGAAACGGCGGCAAAGTTTGCGGACTTCGGAAACCAGATGCAGACTTTCGGAACGTATGTGCAAACGTTTTTATTAAACGCCTTAATTTATATTGTAGATTTATTGCGACCTATGGCCAAATTTTGGTATGATATAGGCGTAGCGGTTTATGATTTTGTACAAAGTAGCGAACCATTAAGGGCAGTATTTACGGCAATCGGGGATTTCTTTTCTAATTTGCCTTACATTTTCGCTGGCAACATTGAGGCCTTAAAACAGTTAGGTAAAAACTTTGTTAATTTCTTTAAGGTTTTGTCACTCGATGCTCAGATATTCGGCGAAAATATAAAATCGTTTTTTGGTGCAAATGTGGACGCGGCCATTGAGGAATTGAGAAAGAAACGTGCAGCCATAACAGACGAATCCAGAACCGTTGGCGAGGCATGGCGCGATGGTTACGAGAATGCCCGTAAAGAGTCCGAAAAGAACATTACACAGACAACACAAGCCGAAACAAAAAAACGCACGCAGATCAACGCGGAGGCCATTAAAAAGGCAAAGGAACAGCAAGAGCAGGCAAAGAAAGACCGCGAAAAGTTTTTAAGTGATGAGGCAAAATTTAGAGAACAGCAATTAAACACCATTGCAAACCTACAACAAAAGGCGGCCGATCTCACAATACAATTACTAAAAGACGAACAAGAAAAACGCAAAGCGCAGGCTAAGAAAGATTTTGACGCTGCGATCGAAGCTGCCAAACAACAAACGGAGGCACTAAACAAATTAAACAAAGAACGCGAAGATGAGGCCGTAAAATTATTCGGCGAAGCCTCTCAAGAGGTTGCGCAACTAAGAAAACAAAACAACGAGGCCGAACAGCAGGCTCAAAATGAATTTCAAGCCTTTACTCTTCTGGAAGAACAAAAATATATTGAGGAACTAAACGCCATACAAAAAGACGGACAAGAGAAAGCCATGCAGGATCGTACAGAGGCTTTTGAAAAACGATTAACGGAAATACAAACCAATGCAGATCGTGAGATTAACGCACTGGAGCAGGCACGCCTCAAAGGTCTCGTTTCTGAAGAAGATTACAACCGTCAGTTATTTGACATCAACAAAAAACGTATTGATGCCGAAATTGAGCAAAATAAAAAATTATTTGAAGAAAATGAAAAATTAAAGGCTCAGGGCGTGATGATAGATGAGGAATGGAACGCTACGCTATTAGATAAAAACGCGCAATTATACACCGACATCTTAAATTTGGAAAAGGATTATACAGATAAGTCTGGTCAGTTAATAGAGGAACGAATCGCTAAAAGTGATGAGGAGCTTCAATCGCGCCGCGATGCAATCCAAAAAAATATTGAGGATGCCGCAAATTATACCACACAGGCTTTAGATCTCGTTAACCAATTCGCACAGGCAGCAGACGAACAGAGAAACGCAAGATTTGCCGCACAGGAAGAACAAAACCAAAAAGCGATTGAAGACCTTAACGAACGATTAAACACCGCGACAGGCCTTGAAAGGCGCTACTTAGAGCAGGAACTACAACGCGAAAAGAAAACCGCTGAGGCCATCGCTAAAGCAAAAGAGGATGCAGAACTTGAAACGGCAAAAAGAAATAAAGCTATTGCCATAATACAAAGTATAATTGCAACGGCTTTGGCGATTGCAAAGGCTTTGCCTGATCCAGTAACGGCAACGATTGCGGGCGTGATTGGTGCGGCTCAGACTGCCGTAATTGCCGCGCAACCTCTCGCGACTGGTGGAGTAGTGGGTAAACTTAACGGAGAGATAGTACAATTCGCTGAGGGCGGCGTAGTAAAAAATAAAGGTAATATAAAACCGTTATCAAATGGCGACAACGTTCTGGCAACTTTAAAAACGGGCGAGGTTGTTTTGAATAAGGATCAGCAGCGCAGGATTGGATATTCAACACTAAAGAGTGCAAAAATACCAGGATTCGCCGCTGGGGGTGTGGTAGGTGCGCCGACTTCTTTAATTGCAGAATCCAACATGGTAGCGGCAGAACAAAGAAACCAATCAACGATGTTTGAGGAAACAATCGCGGCTATTAACGGGCGTATGGATAGATTACAGGTCGTTTATACAGCCTCCACAGATTACGATGTTGAATTAAGCAGAGCAGATAAAAAAACAATTAAGGCAAATGCAAGTTTTTAATTTTGATTCCTTCATTTTTTTGGTAGGCAAACAAAGCATAGATTTATTTAATTACTTTAAATTGCCAGAATTACATGGCTTAAATATTTACGATTGTATTCTATATGAAGAAACGCGTTCAGATGTTTATATCGCTGGGATGTGCAATTATATCCCTTGCTCAACAAAACCCTATTTATTTATAAATTTATACCGATTAGAGGGAAATTATAAAGATGTTACCTTATTGATGCACGAATGCACGCATTTAGCCTTAAAACTTTATAATTATAACCTTGAATGTGAAGAGCAAATTATTACTTTTGCAGAACAAACAACAAACAACCTTATATGTATATTAGAGAAATACCGACTGAGTACAGAGATTTAGTTAGGCAAATAATGACCAAACAACAAACAAACTTTTTTTTATCTGGAAACGATAAAGAAACGCTTTTTAACCTTTATTATCGTTACATTGCCAAATTAAGAAAGGGCGAAACTGTCGAAAGTAGAATAAAACAAGATTTTAATTGTTCTTCATGTATTGGTAAGGTTATCCACTACTTTAAAAACGCTGTTTCGGAATGGTAGAAAATCCATTTAGCCGTAAAACAAAAAAGGCAATTCAATTATTTTGCGAATTGGTAGATCAAGAGATCACAGATAACGTAAAAAACGCCTTTGGCAGTCGCGAAACGGTCGCTTATATGGTTAAACATAATTTAATCAGGCAAAGTATTATTAACAGGTATCTTGTTATTAAACTTTACCCAGAATTCAAAGAAAATCACGGCCGAGAGCAAGCGGTTAATGAACTTTCAAAAATTATTCCACTTGAAACAAAGGCGATTTATCACATTTTGAGCAATCATTCCGAGTATTTTAGGCCAAATTCAATGAAAATTTAAATTTTTTTTAAAAAAAAGTACAAAAAAGTTTTTTTATTCAAAAAGTCATAGTATTTTTGATATAACAAATAAGGAAACAAACATTTTTTAATACTTAATTTTTACACCATGTACATTAGAACAATCTTCAACGAAATGAAATCTCAGATTTCAACTATTCAATCAATAATTGACAGCGTTAATGCAGATGTTATTTCTGAAAAAAGAAATAGCAATGAAGAAAATTGGACTGTTAATTCTGGTTCAGTTGTTTCAGTTTTACCAGCTGATTCTTTAGCCAAAATAGAAAGACTTGGCAGTCTTATCGGAATGAACGTTCATAATATGATTTTATTTTTGGGCGTTTATGACTTTAAATATTATATTACTTTAGTTAAATAATACCCCGATCGGGTGCGGTATCCGTTAAGCCGCTATTTTTTTAACACATAAATTTTTTAACATGAAAGCATTATTTTTGACAATCGGATTATTTTTTTCTTTAAATTTATCCGCACAAACAACAAAAGAAAAACTTTATTACTGTGTGCAGGTAGTTAGCACTGAAAACCCTCAACTCTTGCAGCCGTTAATGTTTATGGCAATGGATGACAGGGCAATGATTGAGAAGGCAATCGTTAATGATCGCGAATATTACAGGATAATTTTTATTTATGAAAGTATTGACGATCAGGACAGCGCACTTCACAATTGGAAACACCAATGGAAAAACGCCATAAGGGTAACGAGAACTGAAAGCCAAATAAAAAAAATGTATCCACTATTTGAAGAAATAAAAAACTAAAATATGAATACTATAATCTGGTTAATAATCGCAATAGTATGTTTAATTATTGGTCTTTACCTTTGCGTAAATGAACAGCCGAGAAAAATGAAAAAGCGTAATAAATTGAAGTAGTTTTAGTAATTAGAAAAAGGTTTTGTTTTTAGTATTTTACCGTATCTCTTAACAGGGGTGCGGTTTTTTTATTTTACGTTACTTTTTAGAATTATACAAAATTAGTTTTGTATAAATTTTCTTTATGTCTGACAGTTACAATGATTATCCAAAGGCGGCAAGTGAGAACGCACAACGCGCGTTAAATTGGGCAGAGGAAAATGGATGGGGAACTTGCCTCGAGGCAACAGGCAAAGCCAGAGCTAACCAATTAGCAAAACGCGAGCCGATCTCGCGTGATACAATTGCCAGAATGGCCTCTTTTAAAAGACATCAGCAACATAAAAACGTTCCATACGGCGAAGGGTGCGGAGGTCTGGCTTGGGATGCTTGGGGCGGCGATGAAGGGATTGAATGGGCAATAAGAAAATTAGATCAAATCGACAGAGAAAAAGAGAAAGCAATGGCAAAAAAATTGAATCAAATCGAGTTTAACATATTAGGCACAATAGACAGTTTTTTAGAATCTAATAAAGGGGTTTTAAAAAATACTTTGGATTCAGCAGAGGGCAAACCAGTTGTTTTTAACATAGCATCTGAGGGCGGCGATTTCTTTGAGGGTCTGGCAATGGCCGAAGTGATTGCAGGGTATAACGGCGAGACGACAGGTAAGGGCGTTGGATTGGTAGCAAGCGCGGCAACTTTAATACTGATGGCGTGCGATAATAAAGTAATGTCTAAAAATAGTTACTTTATGATTCACTCCGCGTGGACAATGACGGAAGGAAACGCGGATAAAATGCAAAAGTCGTTAAACTTATTGAATAGCATTGATGATCAGATGGCCAAAATTTATACGGCTCAGTTGCAAAGCAAAGATAAATTAGTCAAAGGTAGCTACGATAAAACTCTGGAAATGGTTAAGAACATGATGAAGGCCGAAACGTGGATGACCGCTGACGAAGCTATGGAAATAGGTTTTATTGATAGTGTGATTGAAGAGGCAGATGTAGACGGCTATAAAAATTATGAAGCCGTTATGAATAAAGTTAGGGCTCAAAGCAAATTTAAAAATATTCCTAAATTAAAAAATGAAAATGTTATGAATGACAAAAAAACATTCTTACAACAACTCGCTTCGTTTTTTGGTATGAAAGCCGAATATGTTGAGGAGATTGTAGAAGAAAAAGAGATGCCAGAATCTGAGATGGAAATAGAAATCGAGAAAAGTTTTGACGACTATACCCCAGAGGAAAAAATCGACTGGTACAAAAAACGTATTGCCGAACTTGAGTCTGGAATGTCCGAAATGGAAAGCAAGATGAAAGAAATGGCCGCCACTATGGAAATGGACAAAAAGAAAATGGAAGAATCCGCAGCGGTTGCCCTTGCTAAGCAAAACAATTATAA
>CAYQOJ010000064.1:4083-13942 GCA_964419105.1 uncultured Methylococcus sp. | reverse complement strand
CATTGAGAATCATCACCTGATCAATGCAGAGCGGCTTAAGGCCATGAAGCCTGAAGCCATTTTGATCAACACCGCCCGAGGCGATGTGGTCGATAGCGAAGCCCTGATCGATGCCCTTCGCACCCGTCGAATTCGGGCCGCTGGACTGGATGTGTATGAGGGTGAACCGAACCTTCATCCGGGATTTCTGACGCTTGATAATGTGAGCCTCTTACCGCATCTAGGGAGTGCTACCGAGGAAACCCGTACCGGCATGGGGATGCGGGTGATCGACAATCTCGACGCTTTCTTCCGCGGCGAAACGCCCCCCGACAAGGTCGCCTGATTGCAAAGGGCGCACCCGCCAGAATGGGATCTGTGGCCTCAGCACCACCCTTGGAATATCCCGGCAGAAAAGGCCTACGAGACTGCAGGGCCAGCGCTGGAGCAGCTTCTCGCCAAAATGCAGGTCCCTGAATCACTCTGGGGTCATCTCACCGGCGCAAGCCTTGGATTGGGTGCCTGGGTCGCCGCTCACCATCGGGGTTCCCCCCTTCTCATCGGCATCAACGGCGCTCAGGGCTCCGGAAAATCCACTACGGCTGAACTTCTGACAACAACACTGAGAGAGGTTCATGGACTCGCAACAATCCAGTGCTCGATTGATGACTTCTACCTGACCCATGCCGAGCGAGTCCGCCTCGCTGAGACCATTCATCCTCTCCTGATCACCCGAGGCGTTCCAGGCACCCATGATCTCGTACTTCTTAATCAAACCTTGAATGGGCTCCTGACCCAAGGGCCTCTGGAGACCACGTGTGTTCCTCGCTTCAACAAGGCCAAAGATGATCGCTTTCCTGAAGAGGCGTTCAACCATTTCAAGGGGCGAGCGGATGTTGTGATCCTTGAAGGTTGGTGCGTTGGAACCATACCCCAGCCCGAATGCCGACTTCAGGAATCCGTCAATCGATTGGAAACGGCAGAGGATGCCTTGGGCATCTGGAGGAAGTATGTCAATGACGCGCTGAGCGAAGCTTATCAATCACTGTTCAAGCGGCTGGACTTGTTGGTCTTACTCAAGATTCCCGATTTTTCGGCTGTGATCGAGTGGCGAAGCCTTCAGGAACGGAAACTCGCCCAACAGGCGGGGCATCTGACCGATTGTAAAATCATGGATGCTGCAGCGATTGAACGCTTCATCATGCACTATGAGCGACTCACACGCTGGAATCTTGAGACACTCCCTCGCCTTGCGGACATGACCCTTGAAATTGATGCGCATCATCGGTTTGTAAGGGCCAAGCAGAAGGCAGGTCTCCTCACCCCTTGAGTCGGGTTCCCCGCTCCAAAAGCCACAACGCCCAGAGCCCCAGGGCCAGGGCGACACCAGCGATCAGCACGAGGGATGAGCCAATCGGCATGTCGCTCACCCCCAAGAAGCCATATCGAAAGGCATTGACCATGTAGAGGATGGGATTACCCAAAGAGACCTTGCGCCAGAACTCCGGCAACAGATTCACCGAATAGAAAACCCCCCCAAGATAAACTAGCGGGGTCAGGACAAAATTGGGAACAATCGAGATATCGTCGAAGCTGTTGGCGAAAACGGCATTGATAAATCCGGCCAGGGCAAAAAGGACTGAGGTCAGCAAAAAGACGATCGCGATCACTTCAGGGTGCTGAAAACCAACACTCGAGAAGCCCAACCCAATACCGGTAACGACGATACCGACCGCTAGCCCCCGAAAAACGCCACCACCCACATAACCTGTCAAAATCACCCAGCTAGGGACGGGAGCCGTTAACAATTCCTCAATGTTCTTCTGGAACTTGCTCGAGTAGAACGAGGAAACGACGTTGCTGTAGGAATTGGTGATGATCGACATCAAGGCGATCCCCGGGACGATATAGTCCATGTAGGAGATGCCGTCCATCGGACCAATCCGCTGCCCAATCAACGTTCCGAAAATCAGAAAGTAAAGTGAGGTGGTGACAGCAGCCGGCAGGATGGTCTGCGGCCAAATTCGCATGAAGCGATAAATTTCCTTGCCGAGGATCGTCCTCAACGCGGTCAGGTGGCATTGAAATCGGCGCATGCTACTCATCAATATCTTGGAATCAGGAATTTCTGGCCATCGAGCTCCCCGACGAGATTTTCCGCCCGAATCTCGATCAGGAGAACACCTCCCGGCAGCACGTCTCCGGCAACCAGCTTCTTCATATTCACGATAACAAAACGGTCCTGAGGGTTTTCCGAATAAGCGAACATCGTGATGCGGAACGACGGAATCCGACTTCGGAAGGCCTCGGGCATGTCGTTGATCATCGGGAGGCCAGAACCCACTGGATTTCTGGGTGGAAGCGACTCGGCCTTGCCGATGCCTTCGGCCTCGAGCTCTGCATCCACGGGCTCATCCTCATCCTGAGCAAGCGGGCGAGGGTTGGCCGGTGGCATCAAATGTTCTGGCATCGGAATAACAGGACGCTGCAGAACCGGTTCGGGAGGTGGCATTACTTGAACCGGCTCCACGGAGGGCCTTAAGTCGACAGCAGGGCTTGGCATCTGCGACGTTACGACAGGTGCTTGGGTTTGCATTTCCATTGGCGGCGAAGCGGGTTCCTTCGACGCGGCCGTTATTTGTGGCGGTGTTGGGGCTTTAACTCCATGGTCCCGATAAAGCCAATAGCCAATCCCTCCCACATTCACGAAACCCAACAACCCAAGGATCCATGGCAACCATCGTGGCCGTCTGATGACCGTTTCGCTCACCACCTCGGACATGCCCGGCACCTGGCCAGCCTGCCGTTCCCGTTCGGATTTCTTCAGCGCATCAAGGATGATGGACATCGCGGTTCTCTGAAATCGGGGGAGCAACAAGTTTGGGTACATCGGCCCGGGAACCATGGCCCTCGATTCCGATAAGCGTCAGCGTTCCAATCAGACCGTCAGGTCGAAGGCCAAGTTCTCGTTGGAACGATTGAATCCGGCTTCGAAGGGTTTCATCGAACCTGCCAGGATCGCTCCCATCAGCACTGAGTCCCAGTTGTTGGCGCACTTCACGAATCACGGGATCCGAAATTCCAGGTCGCAGTGCCCTCTTATCCGTCGCCAGCGGGCGGTAAGCCAAAATAGCGCGGCCGCTCCAAAGGGATCTGATCTGATCCAAAGCCACCGGCAGGGATCCCGAAGCTGTGCGTATCAAGAGCTGGTTGCCCTCCCGACGCTCGAGACAGATGAAGCGTTCGGCCCTCTCAGCCCCTTGAAGCTCGAGGACCACACTCACGTTGAGATTGAGAAGATGATCCCAGGACCCCCTGAAGTTCTGGCATCGAAGATCACCATGACCTGCTCTGCCACACTTAATTGCCTCTGGATTCGTGATGCCCCAGAGACTAAAAAGGTGCTTGAGGGCATCGTCCCTGGTCTCCGCAAGCTGAGACGGCGAAGGCTCTGCTGTTCGTGTTTCATCTGAGGAGCGAGATGCCACTGTGAGACGGGGGATCTGATCAGAGGCTGAGGGTGAACCCGACACGGAGAGTCTTGATTCGAGATTAAGCTTGGGAATGCCCTGGGTCTTGAGAAGCCATCCGATACTTCCCGTCAGGATCAGAGCCAAGGACAGGATCATCATCATTCTGACCGAAATGATCGGCGCTTTGGCTCCGACACCCGAACCTTTGAGCTCAATCGCGGCTCGGCGAACAATAGCGCGATCGACCTCCAACTTTCCAAGGGTATATGCGCCAAGGAGGGCCCGATCACCAATCAGGTTAATCAGGCGAGGAATGCCTCCTGAACGCTTAAAAATCTCCCGAATTCCGGCGCCGGTGAAGATGTCCTTTCGTGCATCAGCCACTTTCAGGCGGTGTTGAATGTACTCGCGGGTTGCCTCAAGCTTAAGGGGCTCCAGGTGATAGCGTGCGGTGATGCGTTGGGCCAACTGACGCAGGTTGGGTCGATCCAGGATCTCATTCAGTTCGGGCTGCCCGACCAGAATAATCTGAAGCAGCTTGTGCTGGTTCGTCTCAAGATTAGTCAGTAACCGCACCTGCTCCAGCACATCGAAGCGAAGATTTTGCGCCTCATCGATGAGAACCAGCACACGTCGGCCTTTGGCGTGCGCATCCAGAAGATGGCGATTCAGAGCATCGATCAGTGACTTAAGGCTGGCCTTTTCCCCCCCATAGGGAATGCTCAATTCATCACAGATGGATGCGAGCAACTCGCGGGAATTGAGCCTCGGGTTAAAAACCAGAGCGATGTCGACGTCATCCGGCAACTGATCGATCAAGGCCCGGCAAAGGGTTGTTTTCCCCATCCCGACTTCGCCTGTCAGGACCACAAAGCCACCGCCTACACCAATCCCATAGAGAAGATGTGCCAGAGCCTCCCGATGTTGCGGGCTCAGAAAAAGATAGCGCGGGTTCGGCGCAATCGAGAAAGGGAGTTCGGTAAGCTGAAAGTGCTGCGTATACATGGGGCCGTGGAGTCCGGGAACTGCGCCCGATACCCGACAAAGCTACAGGGCTCGGGCTCGGCCGGTCAGATCGCGCATCCTGTTCGAAAGTGCGATCAGTGCTTGTGGCCGCACATTCCGGATCCACAGCCACCAGCCATCGGCGCAGGGGCGCCACAAGGGGGTGCACTGAACGACGGCGCAGAACGCCCCCCATGGACTGCCGGTGCAGAGAGCAGTTTCTTGATCTCAGCCGCTCCGCATTCAGGACAGGACGGGATCGGATCACTGATCTTGTGCATGGCCGTGAAGGGGTGATTGCAAGATTGGCACTGATAATCGTAGGTAGGCATGGTCAAATTCCCGCTTGAGATCAATCCAGAACGAATTCAGAAGGGTTTGACGACCGCAAGAATGACGATTCCGATCAGGAAAAGGACCGGCACTTCGTTCATCCAGCGATAGTAAACATGAGAACGGTGGTTTCGGTTGTGCTTGAAGGCCATAAGCCAACGACCACACTGAATATGGTAAGCAACCAAAATGACGAGCAATCCGAGTTTGGCATGCAACCAACCACTGGCTCCGTAGAGTGCCCAGGCATAGCTGGAGAGCATCCAGATGCCAAACACCAGCGTCAAAATCATTCCGGGGGTCATGATGCCCCAATAAAGCTTCCTTTCCATGATCTTGAAGCGCTCATGACTGATCGCATCCGTCGACATGGCATGGTAAACGAACAGCCGCGGCAAGTAGAACAAGCCGGCAAACCAAGTCACCATGAAAATCAGATGAAGCGCCTTGAGCCACAACATGAGTAAGGGGTCCTAACGGAATGAGACAGCCCTTGCCCTCATCGGGCAAGGGCTCCTGACTTAGTCCTCGAGCTGCTGGATCCCATCAAGGAACCAAGTGGGCTGGCGACTGTTAAGGGCGCGAATGAAGTGCCAGACTTCCCGGACCTGCTGCGGACGAGCCGCAGGATCTTCTCGCATCATCACATCGAACAGGACAGTCGCCTCACGGTTTCCTGACAGATCACGAACCTCGAGAACTTCGCACTCAACCTTCAAAAGATCCGTCTGGTTGGTAGCGGTCCCACGCGCGCGGATCTGATCCTGAAGTTCGCCAAAAACCTTATCGGTGGTCAGTGAACGAAGTTCAGCAAGATCTCCGCGATCCCAGGCAGCTTGCATCATCGTATAGGCCGCTTTGGCACCTGAAATAAATTGGTCCTGATCAAAATCGGCCGGAAAAGCGGCCAGTGCAGGCGTTGCGCGTGGTGCAGCACTTCCCCCTCTGGAGAAGATATCGGTATCAAAGCCTGCACCCCTTTCAGAACTGGTGCGCTCATAGGGAGACGAATCGCCCGCGTGCCCTGCGTATCCGGCAGGCGTGGGGCGTGCTTCAGCCGTCTGGCGACGCGCCGCAAAGAGGCGCATCAACAAGAACGCGATTCCGGCAAAGACCAAAATATCGAGGAAGTTGATGTGTTCAAAGCCGCCACCCATAAAGAGCGCCCCGAGAAGCCCACCCAAAGCGAGACCACCGAGGAACCGGCCGAACCCACCACGCTGTGCCATGGAGTCACGAATGCCTTGATTTCTGGCTTGGGCAGGCGACATCGCAGGCTGCTGGGCGAACCCCCCTGGCTGCCCCATTCCCGGAGATCGCTGATACGGGGTGCTGTAGGAGGGGCGGCTACCGAACGATTTGCCACTCCCCATCCGGGCTGCACTGGCTTCCTGCAACGATCCAAGGAGGAGACCCAAGGCCACGGTAAGACCCAGGACAATTTTGAGAATACTTTTGTTCATAGCTGAAGTTTTCCAATGAGGATAACGAACACGTCAGGGAGGTGTGGGCGAGAGGGCACATATTCAAGCCCCCCTCAAGCTTTTCAAACACCCGGACGTGCGGCTGACAGAAGAACTAATGTACCATGGTGAAGTCCAATGATCGGATCCTTTTGATCGGAGTAACTATCCCATGGCACGTATTCAGACCATCCCCGCACGCGGTCGTTCCGAGAGTCTTCTCTCGACTCATCGCGTTTTAAGGAACACTTACGCACTTCTCTCAATGACCCTGTTGTTCAGCGCATTCTCTGCTGCGGCCAGCATGGTGCTCGAACTCCCCTACCCGGGATTCGTCATCACGCTAGTGGGTTATTTTGGTCTCTTTTTCTTGGTCAACAAGTTCCAGAACAGCGCCTGGGGCCTTGTATGGCTCTTTGCGCTGACCGGATTCATGGGCATGACCCTCGGCCCTATTCTGAATGCTTACATCGGGCATTTTGCGAATGGTGCTGAACTGATTGTCATGGCCCTCGGCGGAACTGGCCTCACGTTCCTCGGTCTTTCAGCCTACGCACTGGTGAGCCGCAAGGACTTCAGCTTTCTCGGCGGCATGCTAAGCGCAGGTATTCTCGTGGCGTTTCTTGCGAGCCTTGCTGTCGCCTTCATTCCCGGCTTGAACGGCATGGCTGTTGGCATTTCCGCGATGTTCATCATTCTGATGGCAGGTCTGATTCTGTTTGAAACCAGCAACATCATTCATGGTGGTGAGACCAACTACATCCTCGCCACGCTCAGCCTGTATGTGACCATCTACAACCTGTTTACCAGCCTGCTTCAGATCCTCGGCGTTCTGCAGAGCGACGACTGATCCTTTCGGATGGGGCAGGCCACCGGCCTGCCCTGCTCCAAAAATTACTGACCAGACCTCAGCAGCCAACCCGCCGTTGGCGAGCATGGCTGTGCTATGCTTGATCGACCGTTTTCTCCTCAAAGAATAATGCAACTCCCTGATTTTAAAAGCGGCCGGGTGCTCGTTGCCGGCGATCTTATGCTGGACCGCTACTGGCATGGCGGCACCTCACGGATTTCACCTGAAGCCCCCGTACCGGTGGTGAGGGTGAACGAAATTGAAGAGCGGGCCGGCGGAGCCGGTAACGTTGCCCTGAACATCGCCTCTCTGGGAGGCTATGTCGAACTCCTTGGACACTGCGGCCAGGATGAGGCCGGATCAGCTTTGATTTCGTTATTGGAATCCCAAGGCGTCAAATGCCGAATCGAACGCTCACGCCATGCACCCACCATCACCAAACTTCGGGTGCTGAGCCGTCATCAGCAGCTCATCCGACTCGACTTTGAGGACGCCTTCCATAGCGAAGAAAACGAATCGCTAAAAACCCTCTTTAAGGGTGCGCTGCAAAATACCGATGTTGTGATTCTGTCCGATTATGGCAAGGGCACACTGGCTCAGCCGGAAGCCCTGATTGATGCGGCAAGATCTCTGGGCAAGCCGGTTCTGGTTGACCCCAAAGGCGCGGATTTCGCCAAATACCGCGGCGCCACCCTTCTGACACCCAATCGACACGAGTTTGAACTCATTGCAGGACAAGCGCGCGATGAAGCGGAGTTGGTGAGACTCGGCGAGTCCCTGCGGGATCAATTGGAGTTGGAAGCCCTCCTGATCACGCGGGGTGACGAAGGGATGACACTCCTTGCTCGCCATGCGCCACCTCTTCACCTCCCGGCCAGAGCCAAAGAGGTTTACGACGTCACAGGTGCAGGCGATACCGTCATCGCGACACTGGCCGCAAGTCTTGCAACGGGCATCAGCCTCCCCGAGGCAACGCATCTTGCCAATATTGCAGCCGGCATTGTCGTTGGAAAACTCGGAACGGCCACCCTAAGCCCCGCCGAAATCCGACTGGCGCTTCACGGCGATCAGGCTGAACATCGGGGTGCCATCGCCCTCGATCTCCTACAACCGATTCTTCATGACGCTCGGGGCCGTGGTGAAAAGATTGTCGCAACCAACGGCTGCTTCGACATCCTGCACCCGGGTCATGTGGACTATCTTCGACGAGCGCGCGAACTTGGTGATCGGCTGATAGTTCTAGTGAACTCAGATGCTTCTGTGCAGCGCCTCAAGGGTCCAGAGCGCCCCATCAACGCCCTCGGCCACCGCATGGCCATGCTTGCCGCTCTCGAATGTGTGGACTGGGTCATCCCCTTTGAGGAAGATACGCCAAGGGATCTGATCGGTCAGGTGCTTCCCGACATTCTGGTCAAAGGCGGTGACTACACGGACATCAAGACGATTGCAGGTCATGATCATGTTCTGGCCAACGGCGGCCGGGTGGAGATTCTGGACTTTGTCGAGGGACACTCCACGACATCCATCATAGAACGCATTCATCAGAAGACAGGAAGTGCCTAAGCATGGCTGAGCGAGAAAAGTCGAGGAAAGGATCGGAGAACATTGAGAATCTGAAGATCCCGCCCTACTCCATCAATGCCGAACAGTCGGTCATTGGGGCGCTGATGCTCGACAAGCTCGCGTGGGATAAGGTCGCCGAAATCCTGATCGAGGATGATTTTTATCGCAGGGACCATCAACTGATCTATCGGGCAATCCGAATCCTTGCAGAAAAACAATCTCCCCTTGACGTCATCACCCTGTCCGAGTCTCTCGAGCAGCTGGGTTGGATCGAAGAGTGTGGGGGGTTGGCCTATCTTGCAACACTGGCGAAGGAGACGCCGAGTGCTGCAAACATCGAGGCCTACGCCAACATCGTCCGGGAAAAATCAATTCTCCGGCAGTTAATTCACTCAGGGTCCGAGATCGCCGACCTCGCCTACAGCCCCCAGGGACGGGAAACCATTCAGCTGATTGAATCGGCCGAGCAAACGGTTTTCCGTATTGCCGACCAGTATCGGCGCAAAGGAACCGGCTTTAGTCCCATTAAGCCGCTCCTCGCGAAAGCGATTGACCGAATCGAGACCCTGTTCCAACAGGATGGTCATCTCACCGGAGCCAGCACGGGATTTACCGACTTTGACGAATTGACCTCAGGTCTTCAGAACTCGGACCTGATCATCGTGGCGGGCCGCCCCTCCATGGGAAAAACCACGTTCGCAATGAACATTGCCGAACATGTGGCCATCAAGGAGCAGGTTCCGGTCGCCGTATTCAGTATGGAAATGCCAGGCGAGCAGCTCGCCATGCGCATGATTTCCTCTTTGGGTCGAATTGACCAGCATCGCGTCCGTACCGGAAAACTGGAGGACGATGAATGGCCTCGCATGACTTCGGCCATCAACATTCTCGCGGAAACCAAGCTTTTCATCGATGACACCCCAGCCATGACACCGACGGAGGTCAGAGCGCGATGCCGGAGATTGGCCCGCGAGAATGACGGTAAGTTGGGATTGATTGTGCTCGACTATCTCCAGCTGATGCAGTCGCCGGGCTCGGAAAGTCGCGTCAATGAGATCTCCGATATTTCACGCCAGCTCAAGGGACTCGCCAAAGAACTCAACGTTCCCGTCATTGCCCTTTCGCAGTTGAATCGAAGCCTTGAGCAACGCCCCAACAAGCGTCCGATCATGTCGGACCTTCGTGAATCAGGC
>CAYQOJ010000064.1:0-4073 GCA_964419105.1 uncultured Methylococcus sp. | reverse complement strand
CAGGCGCTATTGAACAGGATGCCGACTTGATTGTCTTCATCTACCGAGATGAGGTCTACAACAAGGACACCACGGACAAGGGATCTGCAGAGATCATTATCGCCAAGCAACGTAACGGCCCGATTGGCACCGCACGCCTGACCTTCCTGGGTCAGTACACCCGTTTCGAGAACTTCATTCACGACCCCTATGCCGGTGAGCCTTACTGACCCGAGCCGGGTCGCACACGCCCTCATCAATATCGGCGCACTGCGGGAAAATCTCCGCAAGGTGAAAGGCATTGCGCCAAAGGCAAAGGTCATGTCGGTCATCAAGGCCAATGCCTACGGCCACGGCCTGATCCGTGTCGCCGGGGGTTTAATTGAGTCCGATGCCTTTGCTGTCGCAAGAACGCAGGAAGCCATTGAGCTTCGTAAGGCCGGTTTCACCCAGAGCATTGCCGTGCTTCAAGGTTTTTTCGACCAAGATGAACTATCCATCTACGGTAAGCTCTCCTTGGAACCTGTGGTTCACTCGGCGTGGCAGGTCGACCTTCTTGAAAAGCGAACCCGGGGCTACCCTTTAAAAGTCTGGCTTAAGGTCGACACGGGTATGAGCCGCCTTGGTGTTCATCCGGATGAGGTGGAATCGCTCGCAAGACGGTTGCGTAACTGCAAGACCGTTAAAGGGCCTGTCTCCATGATGTCTCACCTCGCCAATGCGGATGCCCTCGATGATCCTTTCACTCCCCGTCAGATCGGTCTCTTCAAGGCGCTTAGCAAAGAGATCGACGGCGAAACGGGCATTGCAAATTCTGCAGGCGTGCTCGGCTGGAAAGAAGCCCATTCCGAGTGGATCCGCCCTGGCATCATTCTCTACGGCATTTCCCCCTTTGCCGGAAAAACCGGACAACAGGAGGGTCTTGAGCCCGTAATGACCCTAAGGTCACGCATTATCAGCATCAAGGACGTCGAGCCGGGAACTCGCGTCGGCTATGGGGGAGACTGGGTAGCGGGGAGGAAAACTCGACTCGGTGTCGCTGCGATTGGTTATGGCGATGGGTATCCTCGACAGGCACGCTCAGGTACCCCGGTCCTCATTCGGGGTCAAAGGGCACCCTTGGCCGGGCGTGTCTCCATGGACATGGTGACCATTGATCTGACTGACTGCCCGGAAGCCGATATCGGTGATCTCGTGACGCTTTGGGGGGAAGGTCTCCCCGTGGAGCTGATTGCCGAGTATGCCAATACCATTCCCTACGACCTCGTCTGCGGCATCACCCGAAGGGTTCAGGTCATCGAGATCTGAGCCTTTCACGGTTTGGTGGCTTCCTCTAGCCAAGTAATCCAACTAAGGGCATGTTCACGGTCATTGCCGCACATTTCCAAATTGGGCTTCAGGCCGGCACAACAAGCCGGTCTTTCAGGTTGGCCAAAGATCAAGCAGCGGTCATCATTGGATAACTGTACGCATCGAACCCCGGCGGGTTTTCCCTGAGGCATTCCGGGAATCGGTGTCGAAATTGAAAGCGCGATGCAGCAAGCCCCACAGCGAGGCCGACATTCCACTACTTGAGCCCCTCTGGCAAAAATCCTGGTATTTGTCGGAGATTCAGACTCTCAACCAGCGCCATCCACTCCTCAGGCGCATAAGGTTCTGGGGTAAAGCGTCCCCATACCGGCGCTGGCCAGGCGGCATCATCGCGATATCGCGCAATGACGTGCCAGTGGAGTTGTGGCACCAAATTTCCGATCGCCGCAACGTTGATCTTGTCCGCCAAAAGGTGACGCACCATTTGTTGGGCTATCGATGAAGATTCAAGGATCAGGCGACTTTGGTCCTGCTCCGAAAGGTCTGTAATTTCTGTGAGATCAGGATAGGTGGGGACCAGAATGATCCAAGGATAACGGCGCTCCTGCATCAAAAGAACCCGGCACAACGGCAGGTGTCCAAGACAGATCGTGTCCGCCAGCAACCGGGAGTGAAGCTGAAATCCCCTCGTCATGATGGGCGCTCTTTGCGGGTAAGGAACATCGCATCACCGTAGCTAAAGAATCGGTATTTCTCATTGACCGCATGTTGATAGGCCGCCATGACCTCAGGGTGACCTCCAAATGCGGAGACCAAAGCCAAAAGGGTCGATTCTGGTAGATGAAAATTAGTCAGCAGGGCATCCACCACCCGGAAAGAAAACCCAGGCTGGATGAAGATATCGGTTTCCCCTGCATAGGCATCCAGTTGCCCTGAAAGTGCTGCCGACTCCAGGGCTCTGACCGCAGTCGTTCCAATGGCTACAACTCTTCCGCCTCGAGCCTTGGTTTCTTTGATCTTAACGACGGTCTCAGCACGCACCTCACAGACCTCGGCATGCATCCGATGATCATCCAGGTTTTCGGCGCGAACGGGAAGAAAGGTTCCGCTACCCACGTGAAGGGTTACGGTGACCCGATCTATACCCTGCCTTTCAAGCTGATCCAACATTGCTTGATCAAAATGAAGACCCGCCGTTGGGGCTGCTACGGCACCGGGATTGGCGGAGAAAACGGTTTGATAGCGCTCGCGGTCAGCGAGGGTATCGGCTCGCCCAATATATGGCGGTAATGGCATATGGCCGACATCCTCAAGAACCGCCATGACCGGTGAATCGTCATCAAATCGAAGTACAAAAAGTGCTTCCCTCCGCTCTATGACTGCGCAGCCGTATCCGCCATCCAAAAAGAGTCTTGATCCGGGCTTTGGAGATTTGCTGGCCCGAAGGTGAACCAAGGCCGTGTGAGAATCGAGGACTCGCTCAAGAAGCATCTGAATGCGCCCGCCCGTCGCTTTGGTACCAAAAAGTCTCGCTGGAATGACCCTCGTGTCATTGAGGACCATAAGGTCACCGGGACGGAGAAGGCCTGGAAGTTCCTGGAATGTCTGATCCCTAATAGGGCTTCCAGACTCGAGTACCAATAGCCGTGAGTCGGTCCTCTTTTGAAGAGGTGCCTGCGCGATAAGATCTGGGGGAAGCTCAAAATAGAAGTCACTTTTCAGCATAGCCTGTCATGATGCCACAGGGGGCTATCGATTCGGAAAACGCAAACCACTGCTGTTCAAAGGGCTGGAGCAAGTAAAGTGTTTGCGATATGATTGAAAGTTCAGCCGGAGTGGCGAAACTGGTAGACGCGCCAGACTCAAAATCTGGTTTGGGAAACCAAGTGTCGGTTCGATTCCGACCTCCGGCACCATGGGTGATTTTCAAAAGACCCCATAAAGTCCTGAAACCCTTACCCCATAAGGCCTAGAGCCACTTCCTCAGACCCCCGGATCCGACTGCAGCCTGCACTTTTTGACGGTATCAACCGTCACAAAAAGCCTTAGCCCTCACAGAGACTGCTCTCAGGATCGAAAAAACCCGAAGGCAAGGCCTTCAATCGCTACTTCGCCGGCGAGATGAACGTCCTAATCCATCCCAACGGCTTAAAACATTTCCGATTCGATTATCGCTTCCACAGAAAAAGAAGAACAGCTGCTCTTGGCGTATACCCTGACCTCTCTCTCAAACAAGCAAGACAGGAATGGGATCGCGTCAAAGATTTAGTGTCGTCGGGCATAGATCCCACCGTTCAAAAAAGGCTACACCCACAGCAGATGTCATCACATCCCTTAAAACCTTGAGCACTACTTTCGGAGTGCCTCACCCTGCTAATTGTTAGCACTTTGAACTGTTAGAAAGATGAGAATTTGATATGATATACTGTATCTTTTAGAGTAATCACGACTCGCAAGCGATGCACACACATAACCACAATCAGTGCATTTCGTCCGCAATTCAACGCGCGGAACGACTCTGTGCGACCCGAGGGGCTCGCTTCACACCGATGCGGCGCAAGGTTCTTCAGTTGATATGGGAGAGCCATCAGGCTGTAAAAGCCTATGACCTGCTTGATCGCATTAAGGCATCGGACCAGGGCGCAACTCCAATGACCATTTACCGGGCACTCCAGTTTCTGCAAGACCAAGGTTTTATCCATCGCGTTGAAACCCTCAATGCCTATCTCGGTTGCAGTCATGCTGAATTGCAACACGAAGTTATGCTTTTGATTTGTGACCAT
>CAYQOJ010000063.1:0-14253 GCA_964419105.1 uncultured Methylococcus sp. | reverse complement strand
TTCAGCCAGTGATTCCAGCGCATGATACCGCATCTGAGGACTTCACAACTGTTTCATGGGTCGAGATTCTGCGTAGGACGAGGGTCAGACCCGCGATGTTAAAATTTGCTTTTTTCCCATAACACAAATCTCGATGAAAAGTTACCGCAAGGAACTCTGGTTTGAGACGCCTGAAAGGGTCGGATTCATCAACATTACGGATGAGGTCGAGTCTTGTCTGACAGACAGTGGCATTCGTGAAGGACTCTGCCTCGTCAATGCCATGCATATTACGGCTTCGGTGTTCATCAATGATGACGAGCGCGGACTTCATCAGGATTTCAGAGGCTGGCTTGAGGAGATCGCGCCCCATGCCCCACTGACCCGTTATCGACACAATCAAACCGGTGAAGACAACGGGGACGCACACCTCAAACGACAGATCATGGGTCGTGAGGTCGTCGTCGCCATCACGAACGGTCGACTCGACTTTGGGCCATGGGAGCAGATCTTCTATGGCGAATTTGATGGCCGCCGCCGCAAGAGAGTCTTGGTGAAGCTCATCGGGGACTAAACCGACTTATCTTCAGGGTCAGGCTTTGGGGGTTTTGCGCCGGAGGGACGGGCCGTTCGCAATAAGGTCAGGGCATTGCCAGCGACGATGAGAACAACTAGGACGAGAAAAATCCAGAACATCGTCATGGACACATTTACCGGAGTGTTGCTTTGAAGGAGGCAGGACCGACTTCCCAGTAAGCCCAAGCCCAGTTAGCATACCGCACCCGGACGATCGGAAAACTTCTCGATTCGTCGACCCTAAACGGTTGGACATGCACGGAACACCGATTCAATGAGCTCCTCAACCCCTTGGCGCATTGGCGGCTGGCTCAATCTGATCCAGACCACCTTCGTCGGACTCCTTCGGGTCCTTTCGGTCCCGATTGTCCTCAGCCTCAGCGTTGCCTCGGGTTACACGACCTATTACGGCCTCAGTTATTTCATTACCCCCTGGATTGCCCTGACGGTGACCATCGCCGTCCAGTCGATCGTGGTGATCTGCTCGCTGGAAATCGCAGCCATGCATTTCCGAGCCAACCCCGGGCGCTTCCTCAGCATTCTGCTTTCCCTGGTGGTCGCCCTGACAGTTTCGATCACCTTCTCCTACTTCAAGTTTTACGAATTTTCCGAGCGCGAATCGATCCTTCTCGACCGGAGCGCCCATCTTGAGAAGGACATCGCTCAATACATCGAAGGGGTTGTTGCGCTCAAGGCAGGGCTTGCCTCTGAACATAGGAAACGGATTGAAACCGCATCTCGTGAAACCAAACAGGCCTTCTTGAGCGCAGCCCCAGGGATGGCCGGACAGAAAGTCGGCAAAGGAAAGACATGGAGCTACTTCAATGAAATTCTCGGTGGCGAACAGGGTCGACTGAAAGCACTGGAAAGCCAACTTCAACCGCTAGACCATGCCGTGATCGAAACCCGCACGAGCCTCCTCAAGTTCTCAAGCGCTACGCAGGACAATTCCGCCTATCTGGCATTGGTCGAAAACTTCCAAAAGCTGGTCGTCGAGGCGGATCAGATTGCCTCAAGTCACGGTCGAACCCCGGTGCCCCCGCCCCGAATCGCCCCGTTCCAGGAATTTTCCCGGCAGATGACGCCGAGTTTTGACATGTGGAAGAACATTTCGTGGTTTGCTTTTGCCTGCGCAGCCATGGTCGACTTTTTCACCCTCATCCTGTCCTACCGACTGGAAACAACGGCCCCAGGCCCCTTAAGCCCTCACGAGAAGAATCTTGCCTTTGAGGGACTTAGGCAATTTAGCCAGTTCAGGGTGAATGAAAATAACGAGCTTGAATTCAGCCTAGAGCGAACCGAACTGGAAAGGGCCCGACGGGTCTCCGAATGGCACCGGATGTTCACCGTCGCGTTTCTTTTGAACCGCGGCTACCTTCGAAAAAGAAGTCGCCGGATCGTGGAATTTGCGCCCAATCTCTACCCGATCATTGCCGAACGTTTGCGGCACACTGCCACTTCCCAGCCAGGGGAACCCTTAACCAGGGATTCACTGACCGAGGCCATGAGACAGAAGTTCCATGTCTGACTTCCTGATGGGCGATGATGAGGGACGCTGGATCGCTGGATTCGAAGGCGACCGAAGGGTCGTGCTGTCGCAGCTCGGCCCCTGGAAACGTCTTTTCCCTCGACCGAGAGACTACATCCGGAAATTTCACCATCGCGTCTATGATCTTCGTATCGAAGACTGGAACTTGAGACTGACGCCTCCCGCACTCGGGCAACTCTGTACATTTTCGGCCTCTCTGGAAATCCGCTTCCAGCCGACTATTGATTTTGCCCGCCAGCACCTCGACCATCTGGATCACCTTGGGAATCATATTCGGAGTCTTTTTCATCCTGTCATTCGGGATGCCGCTGAGGAGGCGCTCCGAGATCTTGAATCGGGCGCATGGCTTGAACTTGGGCATGGCCGTCTTGAACGCGACATCGAGGATTTGGTGCAAGAACTCCTTGCGCTACGGGATGTACAAAGCCGTTGTCGATGCCGCATTGATGCCACCTTTGCCGAAGTCGACCCCGACCAGCTCAATGCCGACATCGCTTCGACCGATCCCGCTCGGAATCTGGTTGCCCTGCAACTCCTGAAACGCCAACGCGAATCTCAGGAACGGCTTGCACGGGAACGTCATCACCATTACCTCTTGGAGCAAAAGCTGCGACTGGAACAGCAGTCTGAGGTGCTGGAGTTGATGCGGCGCGAGACCGACATGATCAAGGCACAGGAGTCAGAGCTGACCCTCAAGGCCCGGGAGCAGCTGCTCGCCGAGGAGGCCCGGCAACGGGAACGCATCGAAAGCGATGTCCGGCTCATGCGGGAACGTATTCGCCTGGAAAGTGAAGTCAAGGACCTCGAGCTTAAGGCCAGTCTTGATGAAAAGCACCAGCGTGAAACCAGCTTTCCGGACGTCCACGGCCATCTGCAGCGAGAAATCGAGCTTCTGGCCATGGAGAGGCAACGACTTGCTCTGGAAGATGAAATCCAGAAAACCAAGCAGACGCGGGCCCAGGGCTGGTTCAGCAACGTCAGAAACAGCCTTGCCGGTAAAAGCGACGAATCCCAAAATTCATGAGCCGGACCCCCACGATGCGCTGGATCCTACTCAGTTTGAGCCTCTGGGCACCAACGGCATTCGCCAACCCCTGGTCTGAAGTCGATGTTCCGGCCAGCGGACCTGCCCGCTCCATCGGCGAAGCCAGCGCAGGGTGCGTGCGGGGAGCCCGGATGCTCCCCCCCGAAGGCGCAGGATACCTCGTCATGCATCTGGAGCGTAACCGTTATTGGGGGCACCCAACGCTGATTGAGGCCATCCGTTCTCTCGGTCACGACATCGCTCATGGCCTGGGGCTCATGCACGTTGGGGACCTTGGTATGAGCCGGGGTGGCCCCATGCCGTTTGGACATCGCAGCCATCAGACGGGACTCGACGCTGATGTCTGGTTTGATCTTAGCCCCACACTACACTTCAAAGCCAACAGTGATCGCTCAAACGTGAAGGCCTTTAGTGTTCTCAATCCCCTGACCAATGGCCTTGATTATGCGCTGTGGAATGAAAGCCATGCACATATGTTGAAACTCGCGGCCAGTCGTCCGGAAGTGGATCGAATCTTCGTCAATGCCCGCATCAAAGATGAGCTGTGCCGGACGATCACGGGGGACCGCAGCTGGCTTCACAAGATCAGACCCTGGTATTACCACGAGGACCACTTTCACATGCGGCTGACCTGTCCACCGGACAGTCCCGCATGTGTTCGCCAAGAACCCATTCCGCCGGGGGATGGCTGTGATGCGCTGGACTGGTGGCTTTCGAAACCTTCAGAACCGACGCCGGATCGAAAGACGCCTTCAGCACCCAAGCCTTCCCTCCCCTCCGAGTGCCGATCGGTGCTCGCGGACTAAGCCTCGCTGTCTTCCGACAAAACCACCAACTTCAACAATTCGACGCGTCGGCTGTCCGCACGGATCACGGTAAAGCGATATCGGCCGAGATCCAATTTCTCACCTCGCTTGGGCACATGCCCAAGCTCGTGAACGATCAAACCGCCAATCGTATCGAACTCATCATCGGTGAGCTCTGCCTCAAAGTATTCATTGAAGTCGTCAATTGGGGTCAACGCCTTGAGGGTGAACTCCGTCTCGGTTTTACGAAAAATGAATTCTTCCTCACCGAAATCGTATTCATCCTCGATGTCCCCGACAATCTGCTCAAGCACGTCCTCAATCGTCACCAGACCCGCCGCAGCCCCGTACTCATCAACCACAATGGCCATGTGACTGCGCGTGGCGCGAAACTCCATCAACAGCACATTGAGTCGTTTGGAATCGGGAACGAACAATGCGGGGCGCATGACCTCACGAACCAGACGATTGCGATTGTGTACGCTATGAAGCAAGAGGTCCTTCACCAGCAGGATACCGACCACTTCGGTTCGATCTTCTCCAATGACCGGATAGCGCGAATGCGCAGTTTCGGCGACCAGCGGAAAAATCGCTTCAATTTCCGCATCCTGTGGCACCACCACCATCTGGGAGCGGGGGATACTGATATCCCTGACCCTCAGCTCCGAAACCTGCAGCACCCCCTCAATCATTGAAAGGGCCTCTTGTTCGATCAGATTGCGCTTTTGGGCGGTCCGAAGAAGTTCGAGGAGATCATCCCGGTCCTCAGGTTCGCCAGAGACAAAATGTGTCAGACGCTCGAGCCAATTTCGATGCTCGCCGCCGGATTCCTCACTCATGCGGGGGTGTCCTCATCTAAGTAGGGATTCGCAAAGCCCAGACGGGCCATAATCTCGACTTCAAGGGCTTCCATGCGCTCTGCGTCGGAGTCCTCCATGTGATCATAGCCTTGCAGGTGCAAGACGCCATGAATCACCATATGGGCCCAGTGAGCCTCCACGCTCTTTTCCTGCTCCAGCGCCTCTTTCTCGACAATGGCGGCACAAATCACCAGATCCCCCAGAAGCGAGCAGGGCACACCCTCCGGCACTTCACAGGGAAAACTTAATACATTGGTCGGACCTTTCTTTTGACGATAGGTCTCATTGAGCTCCGCACTTTCCTCAAGCCCGACAACTCGAATGGAAAGTTCAGCATCAGACTGGGTGCAGGCAGCGTTTGCCCAACACTCAAATGACGGGAGCTCCGGCACCACATTATCGCAAGCCACATCAAGATCAACGATCATGTTCATCTCGGGGCTTTTGAAGTTCATAGGCTTCATAGGCGGCCACAATCCGCTGGACCAAAGGATGCCGGACCACATCATGAGAGCCAAAGAACGTAAAGCTGATGCCTTCGACTTCCCTTAAGACCTCCAAGACGTGGCGAAGTCCCGACTCTTTGTTGCGCGGAAGATCAATCTGGGTGATGTCACCCGTCACGACGGCTTTCGAACCAAATCCAACGCGCGTCAAGAACATCTTGATTTGCTCCACGGTCGTGTTTTGAGCCTCATCCAGAATAATGAACGAATCATTCAGGGTACGCCCACGCATGAAGGCCAGCGGCGCGACCTCGATGACATTTCGTTCGATCAGTTTGGCAACTCGCTCAAAGCCCAGCATTTCATAGAGTGCATCGTAAAGCGGGCGAAGATAGGGATCGACTTTCTGGGTCATGTCACCTGGCAAAAACCCGAGCTTCTCCCCCGCCTCAACGGCCGGACGCGCCAAGATCAGTCGACGGACCTCCTCGCGCTCCAGCGCCGCAACCGCGCAGGCCACCGCAAGATAGGTCTTCCCGGTTCCCGCAGGACCGATTCCGAAATTGATATCATTCTGGCCGATGCACTGAAGATAGTGCTGCTGGTTAACGCCCCGAGGCCGAATCACACCCCGCCGGGTCTTGAGAACCGGGGTGCTGGCCGTAGGCTCGCCGGCCAATAATGACTCAATATTGGCATCCTGAAGCGAGAGGTGAACACGCTCCGGCGTGATGACTTCCTCGGCACTGGCTACGAAGAGGCTCTCAATCACGCCTTGGGCAGCGGCAATCGCCCGCTCTTCACCCAAAAGCGTGAATTCTGCTCCCCGATTGGCGATCTCAACACCCAAGCGCCTTTCAATCTGACGCAAGTGCTCATCGAACTGACCACATAGGCTGGCCAGCCTCTCATTGTCGTCCGGCGAGAGCCGGAGGCGGCGGGTGGCGTGGCTAGTACTCAAGGACGAACTGCATGGGAGGATGGCTCGATGGCGGCCTTTGATGACGAGGGAATCCAGCGGCCCCGCAGTGAATTGGGCATGGCATCGGTGATCAATACATCAACAAACTGGCCGATCATGCGAGGATCCCCCGGAAAATTAACGACCCGATTATTTTCCGTGCGTCCAGAGAGCTCTCGACCATCTTTCTTCGAAGTGCCCTCGACAAGGACGGTCTGTACCGTATCCACCATGGAACGGGAAAGCGCTGCTGACATTTCATTAATTCGGTTCTGAAGCCGCTGTAACCTCTGTTTTTTTTCTTCCGCGCTGACGTCGTCTGAAAGATCCGCTGCAGGGGTTCCAGGTCTTGGACTGTAAATAAAACTGTAGGAGTGATCGAAGCCCAGCGTTTCAATCAGGTCCATGGTGTCTTCAAAATCCGCTGCCGTCTCACCGGGATAGCCCACGATGAAATCGGAGGAGAGCGAAAGATCGGGCCGAAGCGCCCTGAGCCTTCGGATCTTGTCGATATATTCCTCGCGGGTATGACCCCGTTTCATCTGCGCCAGAATGCGGTTGCTCCCGCTTTGAACAGGAAGGTGCAAATGCCCAACCAGCTTCGGAAGCTCGCCATAGGCAGCGATCAAGCTGTCTGAAAATTCGACCGGATGAGACGTCGTGTAACGAATCCGATCAATGCCCTCGATGGCAGAGACATAGTGGAGAAGCAAGGCGAAGTCAGCAATCTCGCCATCATCCATCTGACCGCGATAGGCATTGACGTTCTGTCCGAGGAGGATAATTTCGCGAACGCCCTGATCCGCGAGAGCGACCAATTCGGCAATGACGTCATCTAAGGGGCGGCTGATCTCTTCGCCCCGGGTATAGGGCACCACGCAGAAGGTGCAGTACTTGCTGCAGCCTTCCATAATTGAGACAAAGGCTTTCGGCCCTTCCGCCCGGGGTTCGGGAAGCGCGTCGAATTTTTCAATTTCAGGAAAAGAGACGTCGATGGCCGGCGTCTTTTCATTACGAACCTGATCCAGTAATTGAGGGAGACGATGCAGGGTCTGGGGTCCGAAAACCAGATCCACGTAGGGGGCTCGTTTTTGGAGGAACTCGCCCTCCTGACTTGCGACACACCCACCCACGCCAATCACAAGATCAGGCTTGGCCTGTTTGAGCGGCCTCCAGCGTCCCAACTCGGAGAAGACCTTTTCCTGCGCTTTTTCGCGCACAGAACAGGTATTCATCAGAAGCACGTCGGCTTCCTCCGGGTTCTCGGTCAATTCAAACCCGTGTGACGCCTCGAGCACGTCCCGCATCTTGGCGGAGTCATACTCATTCATCTGGCATCCGAGAGTTTCGATATAAAGCTTTTGAGCCATCCGGGGGCAATCTTGAAAACGGCCGGAGATTCTAGCAAATTGGACCAAAGTAAGGATGACAATCGCGCTTTGGCGATAAATCTTCTAGGATCTGGGTCCCCAAACACCTGATCATCGGTAGCTCTATGTCCTGGTTTAAACGGCTCTTTGGCTTTGGCGATACATCTTCCAACGCGGAAACCCTCGATCGTTACCGGACAGCCCGAGCCCTGGGCCGCGAGCTTCAAGTTCGCATGATCAAGGAACTTCCCAAGCCAGCCCTTCCCGAATGTGCGAAAAAGCTGGGCCTGGTCAAGTCGGGCACACTGATCATCAATCAGGATGACGAAATTGCCATTGCGTATGACTACTGTCTCCATCATTTCAGACGCGCAGGCAAGAACGTCATTGAAAGAACGCTTGAAACCTCTTCAGATGACCGGGAATCAGCCTGGCTGAAAGCCCTGACCGAGGCACGATTCTCAGTTTTCATGGTCGAGTCCGTGACGCCTCATCGCGGAGCCCGACTCATCGACCTTATTCACAATGAGCCCCTTGACCTGACGGATCTGGGCCTCGCATCGACGGGGCAAAGTGGGCTTATTCTCATCGGACGCATCGTGCATTTCGAAGACGTTCACCTTTCGAGTGGCACCCTGATTCCAATTCCCCCGGGTGTCTTTGAAAGCCAGATTCGTCCAGTGTTCGAAAAGTTTGACCGGGCTCAATCTGAACGATCAGCCCCTCTGTCAGCCAGTCAGGCAGCAGCCCTTGAGGCTCAGGCGACTCGTATTGCCCTTCACGAGGCCGGCGAAGACAATAGCTTTTTCTCGGATATAGAATCCTGAAACCGAGGCCAGGCGAGACCCTTGGGTTGCCCAAAGAGTCTCAAAAACCCAGAGCCCCGGATTGATCATCAAACGCACCCTTCAATCCTGACCGGACGCCACGGCATGCGCATTTACCTTGATACGGCCGACCCTTCACTTTGGGCGCTACCCGAAGGGTGTCCTTCGCTTCACGGGGTGACGACCAATCCCACGCTGATCCATCGTGCGGGATTTCCCGTGACCCTCGAGACCTATCGATATCTGGTTCATCAGGCAGGTGTCAGGCGCGTTCCGGAACTCATGCTTCAAGCCCCCCGCCCGGATCCTGAAGAAATTTCAGCCTGGCTGGAAGAGCTCCTGCCTGCCGCAGCCATCAGCCGGACCCGCCTGGTCATCAAGGTGCCCTGTCATCCCGGATGGAGCCCTGTCATTCATCGCCTGAGGCATTTGGATATTCCGATTCTATTGACCGGCCTTTCCAATCCGATCCAGCTCCTCTGGGCCCGCTCTGTGGGGGCTGACTATGTTGCGCCCTACCTTGGACGCATCGAAGCCAAGGGCCAAAACCCCTGGCCCTTGATCGAGGCCTGTATTCGCCTTCAGGAAAATGGCGTCAAGCTGGTAGCGGCCAGCATCCGCAATACAGAAACCCTGACCCGACTTTTGGCGCTAGGGAGTTATTCAGCCACCCTGCAACCCAGCTTTATCGGGGATCGCGTCCTCGATGAGGTGACGCTCGAGGCCATCGATCAATTCAATGACGATATTGCCCGCAGCATGGGGCATTCGACACCCCGGGACTGAATTACTCCTCGACAGCGCAAAGGCCTCCAGCCCGACAACTCACTCGGTACTCGGCCGTCTGGCCACACCCTGTGACCTTGACGAGGTACTCGCTAAAAAGACCGCTTTCAGCATCGTTCCCACGCACCTTGCCGACCCGGGGATCGGCCTTCATTTTGGGACAGCTGTAATTCAGCACGGCCTCCGCCTGCGCGGCATCCAAAGCATCTTGGCCTCGATTGAGGCTCTGGCCTTCACGTGGCGTCCGCTCGGCACATCCGGCCAGTAAAGCGGCCAGCACCACGATCAAAACGCCCGCGATGCCCTTCATTTCGATTGACCTCAAAACAGTAACTCCACCATGGATACATCATCGTCGAAATGTGCCCGCCCCTGAAGTCCTGCCATCGTCTCAAGGACTTCATTGACCTTGCGACCGGACTCCACTTCGGGCCTTTGAAGCTCATCCAGAAACACCGAAAATTCAAGCTCGGACCCCTCACGGGTCTGGATCTCGTAAAGGCCATCACTGTAGATATAGAGCTTCGCGCCCTCTGGGATCACGGATTCTCCCTCTTCGAAGGTATTACCTTCATAGGTCCCGATGGGCATGGCTCGACATTTGAGCTGTTCAAGCCCCGAGCCCGTTAAAAGGATTGCAGGCGGATGTCCTGCACTGGTGTAACGAATTTTTCGAGTGCTTCGCTGAAAAACACCATACCAAATCGTGAAGTAGAGATTGTTGTGCTTCTCCATTGGAAATGCGGCATTGAGCGCCTCCATCACCTTGATGGGCTCACGGTAATCCACGTCCGCCAGGGTCTGATGCTTTAGAGCATTCATGGCGTTCACGGACAGCAGCGCACAGCCGATGCCATGATTGCAGACATCCAGCAAGAACATTGCGAAATGATCCTCATCGACATCGAAATAACCAAAAGAGTCTCCGCCGAGCGAGCTACAGGGCTTAAACAACCAGGAGGTTCTGACGGGACCTTCAGTAATGGGAGGCGAAAACTGAGATCGAACATAGTCAGCTGCCTCTGAAAGCTCCGCCGCCAGCTGTTTCTGGCTGGCTTCGAGTGCCAGATAGGCTTCTTTTCGTTCCATCAGGGAGAGATACGCCGAGGAGTGGTAGCGAATGCGTGCGACCAATTCAACGGGGTCGGGGAGTTTAACCAGATAATCATTGGCGCCGGCGGCAAAGGCCTCCGCTTTGGTGGCGGCTTCCTCCTTGCTGGAAAGCACCACGAGGGGAATCATCCGCGTCGTCTCCTCTTGCCTGAACTGGCGAACCAATTCGATGCCGTCCACACCCGGCATGACCAAATCCTGAAGAATCAGGGTCGGTTTCAACTCACAGGCCTTAGCCACTGCCTCGGCAGGGTCTTGCAGGAAGTGGTATTCGATATCGATCGCGCCTTCCAGCATTCGCCGAACCGCCTCACCAATGATGCGTTGGTCATCGATCAAAAGTACGCGCGCCACGTGATGACGGGTCGCAAAAAACATTCCTGAATCGGTCATCGGTGGATTCCTGTATTTTGTTCAGCCCCCTTGAGGGCATGGACCTTCTCAACGATTCGGGCGCCAATCCGGTGCAGAGGAAGCACGATGGTCGCCGCATCAATTTCTGCTGCCGCTCGGGGCATCCCATAGACAACCGAGGAGGGCGCGTCTTGGGCTATGGTATAGAATCCCGCTCGTCGAAGGGCCAATAAACCCTCCGCCCCATCACGCCCCATTCCCGTCATCAAAGCCGCCACGCCTCGCGCACCCCGGATCTCGGCCAGGCTTTTGAAGAGAACATCGATAGACGGACGACTGACCAGTTCAGGCCACTCCCGGGTAAAACTGAGTCGGTCGCCCGGAGAAATCACCGCATGCTCAGGTTTCGCGGCCAGGTACACATGTCCCGCCTCAAGTGTCACGGGCGCATCAACCGCCACAACCGGCAAGCGGCTCCCATGCGCGAGCCATTCAGAAAGCCCCTGATAGAAATGGGCATCCAGATGCTGGACGATGACCACGGCGGCGGGAAACCCCTCGGGAAAGGCGCTGAGGATTGTCGCAAGCGCCTTGGGGCCTCCCGTTGAAGCACCCAAGACCACCATCAAGGGAGAGTTCAAATGGGTCGTATCGGACGTCATTCCAATCATCGATGCCCCTTCTCCCGCGTGGTCACGGCCCGCCAGCGTTTTCATCGTGGCAAATCGGGCCCGAAGATTAGCCCAGGCCTCCGGCTGAGCCGTCAAGGGATTTGCAGGTAGGCTTGCGACATCAGTTGCCCCCTGGCCCAGACAATCAAAGACCGTCGAAACATCCGAACAGCCGCCGCCCTCCAGAAGCAATATGGCGCAGGGCACGTTCTGAATGAGATCACGGGTGAGATCAGAAACCGCTTCGCCCTGAAGTTCCAATGACAGCAGGAGGATATCCGGCGGTTCCTTTTGAAAGCGAAATCGAACCCCCCGACTGTCATCCGCTTCCCAGGCACATTCGAGCCCGAAACTATCCTGAAGGATCATGTTCAGCCGCTGCCGAACCGGAGCCTCCGGGTGGGCGATGGCGACCTTCAAGCGCCCTCCGGCAGGCCAATCAAATCACGAACGGCCTCCAATAGGCCCTTATCGTGAACACTCCCTTTCGTTAGATAAAAGTCAGCCCCGGCCTTGAGCCCCAATTGGCGGTCTTCCTCCCGATCCTTGTAGGACACAATGATGATGGGAAGATCAGAAAATCGTTCTTCGGCCTTGATTCGTGTGACCAGTTCAATGCCATTCATTCGGGGCATGTCCACATCAGTAACCAACAGAGCAAATCGGCCCTTTGCGAGCTGATTCCAGCCATCAATTCCATCCACAGCTGTCTCAACCCGGTAACCCGCGTCCTGAAGAAGTTTTCGCTCGACTTCACGGACGGTCAGGGAATCATCAACCACCAGGATACGCTGGTGGTCTTTGGATTTATCCTGCGGCTGCGGCAAGCCACCCCCTAGGCCCTTTCCGGCCAGACGGTCGAAAGTACGAATGAGATCATCCACATCGGCAATCAAAATGGGGCGGCCTTCGCTGTCGATTGAGACCGTACTGAAATGAGCCACCTTGCCAAGACGCGGATCCAGCGGACGGACCACCAGATCCATTTCTCCCACCAATCGGTCCACCTCGAGCGCGTAACGACGCCCCTCAAGCTCAAAAAGAACCAGAGCCAGATCTTTAGACGCATTCTCAAGCTTTTGAAGCCCCATCAGAGAACGCGCTGAAAAAAGCGCGACATGGCCCTCATCACTGCGATAAAACCGCATTGACTCCATCGACTCCACCTGACTTTCCCGGATGCGTTCGGCCCGATGAATTCGGGACAAAGGAAACGCATAGGCGTGTCCATCCACCTCGATGCGAAGACACCTCACGACGGATCGCGTCACGGGCAACTGGCATTCAAAACGCGTTCCCCGATTGGGCTCGGATGACACTCGAATCGAACCCCCACAACCATGAATCATGGTCTGAACGACATCAAGGCCGACACCCCGACCGGAAATCTGGCTAACGGCTTCTTTCGTTGTAATTCCCGGTAAAAAAAGAAAGGCGAATAGTTCCTGTTCCGCCAACCGACCTGACAGCTCGGGGTTCACGAGCCCGCGCTGAATGATTTTTGTCCGAAGGCGCTCTTGGTCAATCCCGCCGCCATCATCCGTCAGCGTAATCAAAAGACGTCCATTCAGGTGGCGCGCCTCTAAGGTTAATTTGCCTATCGGGGATTTGCCCAGGCGTTCACGTTGCTCCGGACTTTCGATGCCATGATCGAGTGCATTACGCAAAAGATGATTCAGCGGCGCGTCCAGTCGGGTCAAAATGTCGCGATCGATCAGCGTTGCTCCGCCCAGAATGGAGAAATCGACGCTCTTACCAAGATCCCTTGCCAAATCACGAACCAAGCGAGGAAATCCCTGTACCCCCTCTGAAAAAGGCCTGAGCCGCCCCCTGAGCACCAGTGCGTGAAGCCGTTCTGAGAGAAAGTTGAGTCGACTGGAAAGCTGTATCAGATGCTCATCATCGGATTCCAAAAGACGGCCGAGCTCGGCAAGTTCCTCTCTGGCGACCATGCCTCCGTCGGCATCAAGCTTGCCGCCTCGGGTTGCGGCAATCGCCCTCACTCGCCGAGTGGTAAATCTCGCATTTCTTGCCAGTGAATCCAGCCTTCGCGCTTCGAGCAGAAGGTCTGCCGAATGGGCAAGCATCTGGCTTAAGTTCTCGACTGAAATACGGATGCTGGCTTCAGGATCAGGCGAACGCTCCAAGATCTGGCTTTCGGGAGCCGGCAACTGCAATTCGGCGGGATGGCCTTCCTCCTCGACAGACCCGAGTGATTCCCCCCGCGCCTCTCGTTCGGATTCTGGGCGGGGCGTCTCGATCGCCACTTCAGCTGATGGAACCTCCGTCGGGGATACCGCAGAAAGCCAGACCGCTAGGCGACTTTCCCACTCATCAGCCTCCCCGGAATGGGCGGTGATCCAGGTGTCCACTTCAGCATCGGGGAGATCCCCGATGGAGACCATCCAATCGAGGGCTCCTAACAATTGGTCAACCAAATCCGGACTGACCGAAAGCCGCCCTTCGCCCATCGCCACAAAAACATCTTCCATCCGGTGCGCAACACGCGAGAGCTCCCCCAAATCCACGACGCGCGCCGCCCCTTTCAATGAGTGTGCCGCACGCATCAGAGGTTCTGTCGACTGAGAAGAGAGGCGGCCACCGTTTCGCTCCATGGCGAGAAGTCCATCGGTCAGGATCGCACTATGAGCCGATAGCTCTTCCCGAAAGAGCCCCAAAAGGAATGGATCCAATACCGTCACGCCAGCGACTCCCCAAGTAGCTCGAACAAGCGCTCATGATCCAAGAGGGCCACCCGGAGACCAAACCACTCAAATAAGCCCCTGACCAATCCCTGGCTCGCGATGGCAAGGTTTGCCGGCAGTGCCTCAAGGTCGCTGTGCTCGCACTCGATCGACCCGACCACTTCGTCCGAAACATAAACCCAGATCTGCCCGTTGAAACTGATTT
>CAYQOJ010000062.1:0-14565 GCA_964419105.1 uncultured Methylococcus sp. | reverse complement strand
GTATGCCGAACTGACGGGTGCGGTGCGAGTGGGGCTGGATGATGGGTTCTTTGCATTAGGTGGAGATAGTATTACAGCAATCAGATTGGTTAGTCGGTGCCGTGACGCAGGATTTGTACTCACAGTAAGGGATATATTTAGTTATCCAGTTGTGGAGCGGTTGGCCCAGGTTACTCAAATAAATAAAGTAGAACAAACGAAGATCAAGACGACTAAGCCTGGATTGGTTTTGGCATTTCCAATATCTAGAGCCTACTTGGATGCTGATGGAGATATTGATAATTTCCATCAAGGAGTTGCATTAGAAGCCCCTAAAGGAATGACAGCAGAACAGGTGGAAAAAGCGATCAATGCATTAATTTCACATCATGACGCACTCCGAATGAGGGTCTTTCATGATAAGGAAAGAACGGGACTTGATCAGTTCTGGCTGGAGGAAAACCCATATTATTTAAGGCTAAGAATACTAGATTATTCAAGCTATTCTGGATATGAAATTGATGAGAAGATAAAAGATGAGATGCGAGGAATTTCAAGGCGCCTAGATCCACGCTTAGGTACCATGATAGCGGGGACGTGGATAGATCGAGGAAAGCATAAGAAGGCTGTTTTGCTTATAGCAATTCATCACTTTTCTGTTGATGCGGTTTCTTGGAGTATATTATTGGATGATCTTCATAAGCTTATCATTAATGGCACCATTGACACGCGAACAAGTTCTGTAAGAGATTGGTCCGATTATCTTTATGCCGAAGCGGAAAGATCAGATAGATGGATGGAGGCGCAGATATGGAAGTATGTATGTGACGGTGCGAGAAGCATACCATGCGATGGCGATCCTGAAAAAGGTAACAGCTACAATAGGTCAACAAATAAAAAGATAGTAATTTCATCTGAAAAGACCCAGCGTGTAATTAATGGCACATCGGTATATAGCCTAAGTATTGATAACATGCTTTTAACGGCGCTGGGCTTAGCGTTATATGCGTGGATAGCTCGGGTATATCCAGAAAGTGATGTCTCTTGTGGATCATCTCACGATTACAAGTTATTAATCGATCTTGAAGGCCACGGTCGGGAATATGAGTTTAGTGGGGTAGATCTTACGCGGACAGTTGGTTGGTTCACAAATATATATCCAGTGCGAGTCGATTTTTCTAATGTAGATATTGTAGACGCCCTCTCGGGGGGTATATCGGTTGGATACGCGCTGCGCGCGATGGAGAACGAACTAACACGCACCAAAGATAGGGGGTTAGGGTATGGGATACTTCGTTATCTCGGATTGAGTCATGTTCCAGAGCTTGTTGACCTACAAAAGGCCGATATCCTATTTAACTATCTGGGTAAAGCAAGCAAGCCTTTTATAATCGAAGATGCCGATTGGGGACCGTATGCTGATGGATTTATAGGTTCTGATGACTCGGAGCGAAAGCGAGATTATCTTATAGAGATAAACTCGGCTATCGATATTAATGGATGCCTTGCAGCAACCTTTACCTACAATAGTTCTATACACACAGAGTCAACAGTTGAAGTTCTCTGCGAGGAATTTTGTAGGGCAATTGAAGCGATAGGCAATCACTGTATTGGTGCACATAAAAATAGAAGCCTAACGTTGACGTATTCGCCACTTTATCAGTTAAGACCCTATGGAAATCAGGATCCAGTTTTCTGTATCCATCCTTTAGGAGGAATATCCTCTGGCTTTATAGGTTTTGCTGAGTCAATCTCTTCTGAGCGACCAGTATATGGTATGCAGGCACGTGGCCTACGTCCTGGAGAAGAGCATTTCCAATCGGTTGAGGAGATGGTTATGACTTATGCATCAGCAATAATCAAGATCTCAAATTCCAGACCAGTTCACCTTATAGGCTATTCTGGTGGTGCGCTGATTGCCCATCAGATCGCATGTACGCTGGAGTCCATGGGCATTGCTTTGGGTGTTGTAGGGTACATCGATCAACCACCTTCTGTAACAAATGCCGTTGATCAGCCAAGAACAACCAAGGATCTAATAGCGCACATGTTTAGATCCCACAATATTGAAAGATCAGTGCAGGAAAGTGAACAAGATAATAAGAATATAATTTATGAGTTCTTAAGAGAAAGAGGGCTTTTACCGAGAGTAGTAACAGTTGAATGGGTTGATAATCTTCTTCAAGAAAGTATCATAGAGCGTGAGTTTCTGACGAATATGACTCTTAGGAAAGGTGATTTTAGCGCTATCTACTTTGAAGGAGATGTCAATGAATATTCTCCTGAGGAAGCATCAAAATGGGTTTATTGGAACGAATATTGCTCTAAAATCATTCATTATTCTATCGGATCCTCTCATATGAGAATGCTTGATCAAGAGCCATCGAGCAGGATGGCTAAGTTATTTGAGAAACATATAAAAGCGCTGAGAGAAGGTTCGGTTAACCAAAGTTAAATACTAATCGTACTTGGCCATAGCTGCCTCTGGCGCTAACAAAAATGATGTGATTCATCCGTTATTCCATTATCATCTAGCATCTGCATAGAGAAACAACTAACCTTAACATTTTATCTGAAGGACAAATATAATACTATGACCACTAATATAAAAGAAGATGATTTTACAATTGACGGCAATGTACATAAGGTTTTAGTAAATGCTGAAGGTCAGTATTCAATATGGCCGGCAGGACAGCCCGCACCAATAGGATGGGAGGAGGTAGGTTTCTCAGGAACCAAGGTACAGTGTTCAGAGTATGTTGATAAGAGTTGGTTGGATATGAGGCCAAATAGCTTGGCAAAAGAGATGTCATCAACCGTAAACTAGGTTATTGTGTCCGAAGCAAATCGATAGCCTACACATATAATATTAATCTGTTAGCTGTGGATAGAATATATTGCCTCTGAATTATATAGATAAGAGATTTGTTCTTGCTCGTCGCACTCCAGTGCCACCTAAGATGCGGTTATTGATATTTCCTCATGCAGGCGGATCTCCCAGTTTCTATAAACACTGGGGAAATCTTGTTCCAGACTTCTGCGAAGCCTGGATTGCGGCTTACCCAGGTAGGGAGGCTAGACATGGTGAAGCTTATGCTACATCAATTCAAGAATTGGCTTATCAGGCAATAGAGTCATGTGAGCACCTAAAGCCAAGTCTTAAGCTTGTTATCTACGGACATAGTATGGGAGCTGTAGTTGCCTATGAGTTCCTTCGCGCGCTAAAGAATACTGACCTGCCTATGCCATTGCTTTTATGTGTATCTGGCCGATCGCATCTAGTATCTTTAAGTAAGCAAGTTGACAATTACTTAATGTTAGGGAATAGGGACCTTCTTAAAGCGCTCAATAATGACTATGGAGGGATCCCAGAGGCTATCTTCGAGTCATTGGAATTTATTGATTTGATTGCAGATGGTCTTCGATCAGATATAAATATTGCTCAGAGTTATAATCCCGTCAATGCTGAAATAGTAGATTGTAATATTGCTAATCTAAAAGGATCTAAAGATTCAAGTTCCACTGAGGGTATTTATCCATGGAATAATCTGACTAGCATGGCATATATAGAGCGTACATACGATGGGGGTCATTTCTTTATTAAGGAAAATGCAAGCCGCATAATCTCTGACATCTTTTCTTTTGCTCACGCTTTTGCACAGCAGTAAATTTTATAGCTTGTTGTGCATGCATCCATAGATCATTATGAAGATAATAAGAAAACAACCCAGTCTAGCTAAAAGGTATATGAGGGCCTTTTCACGTGCAATGCTATTCATTCCATTCGCTATTACGAATTTAACAAGTTGCTCTAATGATAGTACTGATCGTCAACCAGTACAGGCTGAGTTGGATGTAAACACGATTAAAGTTTATGAGCAAGATGTAGAGCTTGCTAAGGAATGGGTTGGGTCGCTTGATAGATCTATCAATGCAAAGATTAATGCTCAAATAACCGGATATTTAGAAAGAAGAGAGTTTCATGAGGGATGGCTTGTGCGTAAAGGACAGGTGCTGTACAGAATAGATAATAGGAAACTAGCTGCAGAGCTAGAAAAGGCAAAAAGCCGCCTGAGGAATGAGGAAGTGCAACTACGTTCCGCAAGACAGGAACTAAAGAGAATAGAATCATTGATTCCAGAAAAGGCTGTTAGTACGAAGAACTATGACGAGGCGTTGACTAAGGTTGAGCAGGCTGAGGCACAGGTGAGCGGGGCGCGCTCAGAACTCAGATCAGCAGAGCTCTCCCTAGAATTCACTATAATTAGATCACCAATAGATGGTATTGCTGGTGAATCAACTGCACAAATAGGAGAACTAGTCGGCCCTGGCGGATCGAATAAGGATGCCTTGACTACTGTATCTCAGACGCAACCAATGCGCGCATTTATATCGTTGAGTGAACTAGATTACTTATTTTTAAGAAAAGAATATTCTGACAACAGTCGTTCTCCGTTGGTAAGCGTTGAGCTTGCTGATGGCACGCATTATCCTTACCCTGGTAAAGTTCTCTTTACTGATCGTAACATTGATCCCTCAACAGGAACAGTTAGAGCCGCCGCAGAAATTGATAATCCTGACTTCCTATTGAAACCAGGACAGTTTGTACGAATAAAGATTCCAATTAAAGAGCTGCATAATGTCTTGTTAGTGCCGCAGAAAGCAGTAGTCAATATCCAGGGCGTTACTCTCGTAGCTGTGATTAATCAAAAAAACAATACCGCTGAATTGCGAACAGTAATTCTAGGTGAAAAGCACGAAGATAAATGGATCGTAAAAGAGGGCTTAACTAAGGAAGACGTAGTTATAACTGATGGGGCACAGAAGTTAGTACCCGGTGTTCATATCAAAGAGCATAGGTTGCAGTAATAAAGATATGTCAATCGAATTTCTTAGTAAACCTATAGTTGCGATTGTTACTGCACTCATAACAATCGGCCTTGGATACAATGCACTTCACTCTCTTCCCATTGAGCTCTATCCAAGGCTGGCACCTACTTCAATAAGTGTAAGCACAATATATCCAGGAGCAGATGCCCAAACAGTTGAGCAATCAGTTGCGACACCACTTGAGCAGCAGATCACCGGTCTCGAGAACATGAGCTACATGACATCCGTGAGCTCAAATGATGGTTCAATGACGCTCAATGTTGTATTCGATTTAAAGTCAAACGATGACATTGATCAGCTATTGTTGCAAATGAGAGCAGCTAGAGGTGAAGCTCAACTTCCTGAGGAGGTAAGAGTTTCTGGAATAAGTACACAAAAATCATCAGGATTACCTTTAATAGTATTTGCCCTGACATCATCAGATAGTCGGTATGATGAACTTCTTCTATCAAACTACGCAAGAATAGCTATAAATGATCAGCTAATGCGGGTACCAGGAGTTGGTAAGGTTGATGTTATTGGCTCAGGCAGGTACGCGTTGAGAATCTGGATAAAACCTGATCTGCTTGCGAGTCTAAGGATAACTATTCCTGAAATAATGACTGCCATAAGGTCCCAGAGCAAAGTAAATCCTGCAGGTAAAGTCGGTGCTGAACCTGCGATTAAAGGGCAGCAGTTGACTACTACTATTCGTGCAAAGGGAAGGTTAGAGTCAGAAGAGGAATTTAAGAATATAGTAATAAAAGCAAGAGGAGATGGCTCTTTAGTTAGATTAGGTGATGTTGCAACCATCGCACTTGGTTCGGAAGATTATAGTAAAGTAAGTCGATACAATGGAAAGCCAACTGCATTGGTTGTTATTAATCAGCTTCCGGGAGGAAATGCACTAGAAACTGCTAGTGGCCTTAAGGAGGCCATGGAGACGTTGAGCTCCAGCTTCCCTCCTGGAATGGAGTACGAGGTAGCGCTGGATACAACGAGGCCAATTAGTGAAGGAATAGAAGAAATATCTTTAGCTCTTATCCAGTCATTAATTCTTGTAGTATTAATCGTATTCTTCTTTCTTAAAGGATGGCGCGAAACATTAATACCATTAATAGCGGTTCCCGTATCATTGCTTGGTGCATTTTGTCTGTTCCCATTTATTGGATTTACAGTAAACTCCTTATCGCTTTTTGGTCTTGTCCTGGCCGTAGGAATAGTCATAGATGATCCAATTGTCGTTATTGAGTCAATAGAGAATAAATTAAGTAAAGGGCTTTCTCTTGTTGAATCAGTCCTGTCGACTATGAAAGAAGTCAGGGGGCCAATAATAGCTACTACGTTTGTCTTAATCGCAGTCTTTGCTCCAACAGTAATGCTGTCTGGTATAACAGGGAGAATGTATCAACAGTTCTCTATTACAGTATGTGTCGCTGTCATATTCTCTGCTTATAACTCGCTTACACTAAGTCCTGCGCTCGCCAGCGCGCTTTTGATCAGTAAAAAACAACAAGCATCTGGATATCTCTATTCTATAACCTCCTATCTGGAATGGGTTATAGGCTTTTTAAGCAAAACGTACCTAATTCTATGTGGCTTTCTTATTGATAGAATTAAGTATGCTTATTCGATGCTTATAATTATCTTCCTTGCTTCATTGTTCTTATTTTATATTATTCCAAAAACTTTCATACAGAGTGAAGACCAAGGTTTCTTTCTTACAAGTATTCAGCTTCCAAGCGGAGCATCATTACAGCGCACAGACGCCTTTGTAAAAAAAGTAGAGGAGGTCGTTAAGAAAATCCAAGGCGTTAAAGACATAGCATCAATCATTGGGAATGATATGGTGTCGGGCCTAAATTCATCCTACACGGCTATGCTTTTTGTCTCTTTGTCAGACTGGAATGAACGCACAGAAAGAGAGCTTGAAGCTGGTTCAATAATTCAAAAAATAAATTACTCACTATCAACAATGCCAGAAGCGATTGCTTATTCCATTGACCCACCTGCAATACCAGGCGTAGGTAATTCTGGTGGAGTATCAATGATGATTGAGGATCGTTCAGGCAATACAATGGATTACTTAAATAATAATCTAGATAAATTTATAACAGCGGCAAGAAAGGATAAGAACATATCCTTTATTACAACAACTCTAGTTCCAGATACGCCTCAAGTTATTGTAGAAGTTGATCGTGACAAAGCCATGAAGCATGGCGTAAACTCCTCTGATATATTTGAGACTCTTCAAACATTTATGGGGTCTGGTTTTGTAAACTTTTTTAATCGATTTGGGCGTCAGTGGCCGGTCATAATCGAAGCTGAGCCAAAATATCGTGATTCCGCTACTCGTATTGCGCAGTTCTATGTTAAGAATAAAACAGGCAATATGATTCCGCTAGACTCTTTGATTCAACTGCAAGACTCGAATGGACCTGAGCAAACAACTCGGCATAATTTATTTAGATCGGCTCAGATTTCTGCCTATCCGGCAGCAGGAGTAAGTACAAGTCAAACCATGAGGGCTCTTGAAAATATATTTCTAAAAGTGATGCCGAAAGATATGGGATTTGAATACACTGGCATGAGCTATCAAGAAAAGATCGCAGAGTCTAGATTTAGCATTGGTGAGTTGGTCATTTATTCATGTCTATTTGTGTACCTAATCCTTGCCGTTCAGTATGAAAGCTGGACAGTTCCTTTATCGGTTATAATAGTATCCCCAATGGCGATATTCGGAGCACTTATAGGTGTTATTTCTGTACAATCTCCTATTGATATATATGGACAGATTGGAATTGTGATGCTCATTGGTCTTTCCGCTAAGAACTCAATCTTAATTGTTGAGTATGCCAACAATGCCTATAAGAAAGGTATGCCCCTTAGAGAATCAGTTCTCGGTGCTGCCCAGATCAGATTCAGACCCATTCTTATGACTGCGCTTGCATTTATATTTGGGATGCTTCCTCTTGTATTTGCTACTGGTGCAGGAGCAATAGCTCGCAAGTCAATGGGGGTTGTTATGTTAGGCGGCATGTTCTCATCGCTACTTTTTACAGTAACATTAACTCCCGCTGCTTTTTACTATATCGAGAAGATTAGGCTCTGGGCTCTTAATAAGATTCGTCCTAGTCATGACCCCAGTTCATATAAGGTGCAATAATGAGAAGAAGACTGGAAAGGATAATCCTCCCAGCCGTCTTTACTGCCATTATTCTAACTACTGGATGCATTAAGGTTGGACCCGACTACGAACGGCCTATGATTGTTGAGCATTCGGCTTGGCGATTTGCCGCCACTGATGCGCGTAATGTCTCTAACACAGAGTGGTGGCATCAGTTTGATGATTCTGTATTAGACGATCTTATAGAAGAAGCTATCGAACGAAATCTTGACATCCGTGAATCAGCTGCAATAGTTGATCAATATATGGGCAAGTATGGTACAAGTAGGGCTAATTTATTGCCGCAAGCTAACCTGAACTTTATGTACAACAACCTCATTTCCGGAGGACAGTCAAGTTCAAGTCAAGAGCTTCCGACAACCCAATCTCGGTCATATACATATGCTGGCGCTAGTATTCAGTGGCAAATTGATTTATGGGGACAACTGAGGCGCGGTTTGGAGTCTGCTGAGGCAGAACTTCTTATGCAAGCATCAGCAAGAGACTCCTTAATCTTATCGGTAGTCAGTGAAACCGCGCGTCAGTATGTTTCTCTTCGTTCAAATGATCGGGCACTCGAGCTTACGAATGATATATTGTCTATATTGAAAGAAGAAATACGAATTGCTCAAGCGAAAGTAAATGTTGGATATATAACTGAGGTTGAACTACTACAAGCAAAAAGCGAGTATGATCGACGATCATCAAGGATTCCATATTATAAGAAGAATATCGCCCAATCAGAACACGCACTTTCTTTGTTGCTAGGTCGTAAGCCAGGCACAATAAAGCGTGGTAAGGCGATTGAAGAACTAAAGCTACCCGCTGTACCAGCAGGACTTCCTTCGGATCTACTTAAGAGAAGACCAGATATTAATCAAGCTGAGCAGAATCTAATCTCTGCAACAGCTAAGATTGGTTACAATATTGGAAACTACTTCCCTCAGGTCAATCTTCTTAGTAACTTTGGATCAGCGACAACCGGATTTACAGAGCTTTTTACTCCACCTGCAAACTTCATATCTCTTGGAGGAATGATCATGGGACCTATATTATCTATGGGTAAGAATGCAGGTATGGTCCAGAGTTCCGAGGCAGCTGCTGAAGCTGCAGTAGCATCTTTTCGAAAGTCTGTATTAAATGGATTTAAAGAGTTCGAAGATGCTTTAGTGTCTAGCAAAATGCTGAGTGAGCAGTCTTTATTCGAAGCAAAACGGCTAGAGGCAGCGAAGAGATATATTTATCTATCAAAGCTGCAATTCGATGAGGGCTACACTCCCTATATTACAGTTCTGGATGCCATGCGTCAGACCTATGATGCAGAGATAGATCTCCTTAACTCTCGTCAATCTACTATTGATTCTTATATCGATCTTTACAAGTCAATGGGTGGAGGATGGATTATTTCATCACAGGAGAAGGCGAAGATTCCGCGTCCGCGAGCTCCTGCTTTTTATCCCTAGAAAACCTTCTACTAAATATTTTATTAAAGATCATCTATATCATGCATAAAGTCTTTCAGAATCTTATCGCTGAGTTCGTACATTCTACATTACCACGTCTTGTTCTCCCGTAGAATGATATCCAATGTTTATCCAGAAAAGTAACATTGCGTATCCTAAAAATATTGACCTATGGATATTGTAAGCTTAAGCGAGCGTCCGGATCTTATTCAAGATCTCTTTGATAATAGATTTCAGTCACTATGGCCACCATTTATTGGTCATAGTGAAACTGCAAAGCTCTATTTTGCGCCCTGGAACTTTGATCGATACCGTGACTATGCTTTTGCCGGCATAGTAAATGGCCGAACAGTAGCAAGAATCTTTACTATTGGGTTCAACTTTGACTTACCTAATCGCGGCAAACATCCTGATGGCGGGTGGGATCAGGCAATAAGATGGGGTAATGAAGACCAAGTTATTGGTCGAGCACCGGATACATTATGTGCGCTAGATATAACAATTACACCAGATATGCAAGGTAAAGGGCTAGCTGTAAAGATCATCAAATATCTTAAGTCCATTGTAAAAGACCGAGGACTGAAGTACTTCTTTGTGCCTCTGCGACCAAGTGAGAAGAAACATAGCCCGTATCTTGATCTACAAACCTACATCGAGCTAAAAGGTGATGATGGTTATCCAGTGGACCCATGGTTACGCACACACATACGCGCGGGTGGGCATATTGTATGTATAGCTCCGTATTCTATGACAATTGTTGGAACAGTGGGGCAATGGCAGGACTGGACTAATCAAGAGATCCGCTCATCTGGACAAACGTTGATTGATGGTGGCTTAAATCCCTTACTTGTATCGATGGAGCATAATCATGCCGTCTATGTTGAGCCTAATGTTTGGATTAGACACCCATTAAACTCAACTACGTTATGAAAAAAACAGACATGCGTTATTGTGGTTATTTCTGATCCCATAATCTATCTGTTTCCAGTTCATTAGATGCTAAACGAAGTCTCATCATGTATACGACATATACTATCAGACAATAACTTCTATGTTGCAGTCGAGCGAATAGGACTCAACATAATCTTTCCTCAGGAGATCGCTTGTATCTCTGGCAGTAGTCATAAGAGGATTAGTGAGTTCTCTACCGGAAGAATGTTGGCTCACAGAGGATTATCTTATCTTGAACAACCCTTGCAACCAATTGTGAAAGGGGAACTTCACCAGCCAGAGTGGCCTCCAAACATCATTGGATCAATATCACATGATAACGATATATGCGCCGTTGTCATGGCACTTAAAGATAAGACTGAAATCAACTCCGTTGGCATAGACCTCTTATCTGTTAGTTGCAGTAGCTATAAGCTCTCAAAGTCTGAACAAGAGGCTATTGGGAGTGAAGATGAGCTCACATGGATATCTGGTATGGCTAAGACAGATAATCCTGAACTGCTTCTACTTGGAATCAAAGAGGCGGCCATAAAAGCGATATCTCACTGCGTGGGTGATTATATTGACTATAGATCCCTAAAGCTACTGGTTTCAGATAATAGCTCAGTTACCTATAGAGACATTACCTATCCCGCTAGCATCCAATTTAAACAATGTGGGCCCTACATTGTATCTGTCGTAACACTAAGATAATGAGGCTATACTATCTATCGTGAACAATTATATGCTTTTCTCTAGAGGCATCATTAATGATCGGAAGACCATCCTCATTATTTCCAATTATTACTATCTTGCTGTTTTTTGACTCGGCAAGCTTGTTAGTGGCATCAATACCCTGCCATTTCAGAAGATTCTCGTTAATGCCTGGCGATACAATCTTCTGAAATAAACTTGCAGCCTCCGCCTCAATGGCCTTCGCTTCTCTTATATACATCATTTCCTGCATGAACTGCTCTGCTGAGATCTTCTCCTCAATGGAAGAGGTCAATGTACTTGCTAGTGATATTCCTCTTATGCTGAACCCATCAATAGACAAATATTGGCGCTCTTCGCCATGCTTAAGTGACGCATATGTCCTAAATCTTCGTTGAAGTGAAGTTCGCACCTCTGTTTCTATTGCATCCCGTTTTATTGAGAAAAGCTCCTTGCCTTCTCTCTTGGTTATTGCTCGTGAAACTGCTGCAACTAGTTCAGGTACAACACCAACCTCTTCATAATTCTCTCCGGCTTCCTGGTGGAGGAAAGGTACGCGCTCCTTGTTTAAGGAGTAGTTTAGTGTAACGTCCATCTTTACCTCAAGTCCGTCGCTGCCATAGGCAGTTACTGAGACATCTTTTCGTCTTAGACGAACATCATAAATATATATCTTGTCCCATGGAGCGATTATCTTCACACCTTGCTTAAGATAATAATGTTTTACTGTACCACCCCAGAAGGACAACCAGAGCACTCCCACTGATCCTGCCGGGATGACGTATACTATCCTATCCCAAAATAATATAAGGAATATTATTAAGCATGTAGCCGATATCCTGAGGATCCTACTCCTTAGTCTTGGGGCTTTCACGTATGTGTTATTAGAGATTATTATGATTAGTTGCTAGCCTTCACTTGCCTTAGACTTCCGTACTCCATATGATACTGCTGATCCGCTAAATCAAAATATCTATCATCATGGGTAATCGCTATAACTGCTTTACCATCTGCTTTTAGAGATGGGATTATTCTTCTGTAAAATATCTCGCGAAAATGGGGGTCCTGATCAGCCGCCCACTCGTCAAATACAAGTATTGGACAATCCTCAGCGAGAGTCAGCGCTAGAGCCAGTCGCTTTTTCTGTCCTGTGGAAAGCTTTTCAGACTGCAAGTCACGCTCAATGTCTTCAGGAATACAATGCTCAATCCCGAGCAATCCTATGTTTTTACGGAAAACTTCCATCTGTTCCGGACTCAATCCGTATGGCTTACGGAAGACGTGGTTGTCTGAGAATATTGCTCCGAAGTACATGGCATAGCGATGATATTCGCCAGGTTCAACTGGAGTGCCATTCACAATAAAGGTACCACTTGTTGCCTGATATAGTCCCGTTAACAAACGCACTAATGTCGTCTTGCCTGATCCATTTCCGCCCTCAATAAAGGTAATTTGATGAGTTCGAATATTTAGGCTAAGTGGCCCGACCTTGAAGCCCGGATCGTCTATAGATGCCGGGCGAACAAATGTTAAATTGTCGACATCTAGAGATGAAAACGATGGGAGTTCATCAGTTGCCTCTCTATGGAGAATGTACTTATTCAGTCGATCATCAAATCTATAAAGCTGTTTTATTGAAAACCTAACGCTTGTGAATTGTTGTGCCGCGTCTATTGCTGACCCAATCGGGCCTATCAAGAATAGGACTAGCGCCATTATGCGACTAATATCCTGCGTTGAATGATCACTGGTAAGAGGTAGAAGAAATATTATAGAACCAGCTAGCAGGTAGGTTACTATGTTTCCGAATACCATAAGATCCACGAGCGCTACTGTTGATCTATCTCGTGCCTTTGATGCTCTTGCAATAGTGCTCGATAGGTCCTCTAGTAGAAGTAGCCTTTTTCTATATTTAAGCTTTAGTTCCTTAAACCCCCCCAATATATCATTAATATTTCCTAAAAGTTCTGCCTCAGCCTTAGATGATTCCGCCTTAGCATCATATAGGCCCTCAGCGCCTTGTCTGTATACATATGTGCATATTGCTGCTGTTATGCAACTCAAAAGGGCAGCCTGCCATGATATAAAGGCTAGATAGGATATTATGAGTACCGAAAACATTGCGCCCTTTATTCCAGATATCAAGGCAATAATGTTTGTGTTTATAACTTCATAATATTGGGAGAGCCCAGCTTGGATTTCGTGTGACGGAATCGTCTCAAGATCCTCTAGCCCAACAAACAGCAGTTTTTCTGCAGTTTCAATACGATGGGCTTCAAGTGCGCTTTCTACAGATGATGTGCAAGACTTTAGAAGTAGCGACTGTGTATAACTAAAAGCCACTATCATCAACAAAAATAGAAACGGGAGCTTATAATCATAAAGCTCATGGCTCTCGATTGCCGCTGCATAATTGATTATAGCGATAATCCCTATGCCTGAGACCGCCCCTAATACAGCAGCAACTATGGCCTGAAGCGGTGTTACTAGCTCCGTTTTTCTAAAGCTAAGTATGCTTGTTATCCAGTGCTGCGTTAGACTAACACGCCCACCCAGCCTTGTTATAATAAACTGGCCCAGAGTAGCCTGTTGGCTTTCAAAGTTAGCCATTTTTAATTAAAACTGATGACAGCGACCCTTAATAATGAGCTTTATCCAAATTAAGGGTCGTTGTTTATTTATGATGCTCTACTCTGATTTGGTTGCCAGTAGTATTAGCGCGGTTAGCATTGGCGTGATGAAGATAGACAGAATAAAAAAACCGAATACGCCGATGTAACTATCACGCCCAAACCACGCAACGCACAAGCATAAGAGCAAATACGTAATTAGGAGTACCATCTTGAGCCTCCTAATTATGATCAGGCTGGCTTTGGTCCATTTTGTGCGTTCTTGAACTCTTTCTTAAGATCCTCGCCTATTGCTTTTGCATCAAAGTTTGCAAGTGTCCCACCAGATTCAAAATGCTTAACTATTACCTTACCGATCGCATAGGTTGCTGCGCCAGAGAATGCTCCATGTGCTGCTGCACCAAGAATTGTTCCCAGGCCTGGTGCTATTTTGAGACTGCTCGTCAAAACGCCTGGAATCAAAGTCCCCAGCATGACTGATACTGCTCCTCGTACAGCATCGTCTGAAAAGGTGTGACCATAGATCTTAGCAATCTCATGTACCATGTTGGCTTGTACTGCCGCTAGTGCTGCCAAGTCCAGATAGGGGACTGGAATGAAGGCCGTCGCTGCCGACCAACCGCATGCTGACGAAATAGCCTCGCTTGCCATGTCGATCCTTTTATCTTGTGATTGTTCTTCAGACATTCCGTCTCTCCTTACTTAGTGAGAATCAATGAACCTTAATTATGAGCAGGCTGTACCCACCTAAAGCATACCACAAAGACTTCTGCAGGCTGTTGAAAAAGGGCATTGACAAGAAGGCACCCACTAG
>CAYQOJ010000061.1:0-14581 GCA_964419105.1 uncultured Methylococcus sp. | reverse complement strand
CCCGTTCACTTCCGGAGGAAGGCTACGTTCCCTTCATTCAGACCGATGTGGCCGTCAATCCCGGAAATTCCGGGGGTCCCCTCCTCAACACGCAAGGGGAGGTCATCGGCATTAATTCCCAGATCTACACGAGCTCCGGTGGCTATCAGGGACTCTCATTTGCCATCCCGATTGATGTCGCTCTGGAAGTCGAACGACAGATCCTTGAAAAAGGGCGGGTTACCCGAGGAAGAATCGGCGTCTCGGTTCAAGATCTGAGCCAGGGTCTTGCCGAATCCTTTGGTCTTGATAAGCCTGAAGGGGCCCTGGTCGGAATGGTTCCTCAAGATGGACCAGGAGCTAAAGCCGGCATCAAACCCGGTGATGTCATTCTCGCCCTCAATGGTGAAAAGGTCATTGATTCGCGTGAGCTTCCGCCGAAAGTCGCCATCCTGAAACCTGGTTCCGATGCCGTACTTAAAATCTGGCGCGACGGCAAGGCCATGGATCTCAAGGTCACCATCGCTGAATTGGATGATGCACCTAAACCTGAAGCAGCCCCTAAGGCTGAAGCCAAAGCGCAAAAGCCGGGACGACTGGGATTAGCGATCCGACCCCTGACGCCTGAGGAACGTCAAAAGCACGGGGTCGAGGGTGGTCTTCTGGTTGAAAAGGCGGTGGGCCCTGCTCAAAAGGCCGGGATTCTCAAAGGGGATGTCTTGTTGGCCCTCAATGGAGAACCGGTTTCAGATGTCGAAACGGTTCGAAAGTTGGCGGATAAAGCCGGGCCCCATATCGCACTCTTGATTGAACGAGGGGGCAATACACTCTTTATCCCGCTTAATCTGGGCAAAGAAAAATAATATTTTTTCGATGGGTTCATGGGGACAAGCCTGTGGACCCATCGGCTTCAGTTCTGTGGATAAGCAGTGCATGATTCGGGTCCTGAGGTTAAAGCTCGAGTTATCCACAGGGAATGAAGACTGACTTTCCCCCCTTTTCCACAGGTCCATTTTGGGGCAACTTCCTGTTCACAAAAGAGCTTTTGAGTTATCCACAGGTTTTCGCTTGACTAAGAACTACCATTAAGAAAAATCTTTATATTTCATAATGTAAGAGTGATTTTCTTTCCAGGGAGCGAGTTGCGAGACCTTTCTTCAGGCCCTATGATGCTTCCCATCCTCCTCCAAAACCCTTTCTGCACCCATGATCATCAGTGTTCTGAATCAAAAGGGTGGGGTCGGTAAGACGACCCTCTCGATCAATCTCGCGTCCGCATTCGCCCTTTCTGGAGGAAAAACCTTACTGATCGATGCAGACCCCCAATCCAGTGCCTTGGATTGGCAAGCCAGTCGACAGGGCGAGAGTCTTTTTCCTGTCGTGGGGATGGCTCGGGCAACGCTCCATAAGGATGTTCCGGGTTTTGGGAGCCAAAACAGTCATGTGGTGATTGATGGTCCCCCCAGGGTCAATGATCTCGCCCGTTCAGCCATTATGGCGAGTGATCTGGTGATCATTCCGGTACAGCCTTCTCCCTACGATATTTGGGCGGCCGATGAGATCGTCAAGTTGATCCAGGAAGCGATGATCTACAAGGCAGATCTTAAAGCCCGCTTTGTCGTCAATCGACTGGTCAGCAACACGGCGATTGGAAGGGAAGTGGCGGATGCTCTCAAAGACTATCCCTTTGAGGTCTTCAAGACAGCGATTACGCAACGGGTCGTTTTTGCAGAAAGTGCAGCCGCAGGGCTTTCCGTAATGGAATTTGCGCCCAAGGGTCCGGCCGCTCTCGAAATCCAGTCCCTGGTCAGCGAGATAGAAGCCGTTCTGGCTTGATCAACACCGAGCCTTATTCCAGCCCAAGACCCGCCTGTTTGGCGGTCCAGTAGAAATAGATGAACCAGGCCATCAGATGGATGGCAATGATGCCGCGAAGAATCCAGACGTAGGTCGTGACCCGCGTCTTGTGACGAAAATCGTTTTGCGCGATCAGAGCCCCAGGCCATCCTCCCATCAATTCAAGCATGTGGAGATAAAGTTCGGGAACGCGCCAGCGATGCGTGGCCGCGTGGGCCTTGTCAGTGCCATAAAGGAACATCACCAGAATACTCAGGATCCAGTAAGCAAAGAACGGCATCGGGTTTTTAGCGAGCACGAGAAGGTAACCCGAAAGGACCAACGGTGTGATGATCAGAAGGTTGACCATAACCGTCCGAGGTCTTGGGTTTAACGTGAAATGCTGGCCTTTTGGGGAAGGTGGCGGTTCTAGGGCTGGAATCAACGCAAAGGCAGCGCGTTTTCTTCCGGAAGTCCCGTCATGAGGTCTGAAGTGGACTTCATCACCCAGTTCAGGGCGTCGCGGCAATCCCTTTTTAAAGGTGCTGATGTGAACAAAGTAATCGTCTTCCGTGCCTTCAGGACGAATAAATCCAAAGCCCTTGAGATCATTCCACATGACCAGATGTCCCTTTTGCATGGGAAGTCCGGATTTGGATTTGCGTGATGTGCTCGCAGCCATGGTGGATCTGATAAGAAGGGTTTGAACGTGAGGTGGAGAGGTTGCGGGATTATCGCAAAAACCGGGGTCACAGAGGTCTAGTTTCTCAGCGCAATCAGCCCCGAAAAGTTATACCAGCGAAAAAAGGGTTCAACGGCAGTAAATCCATTGCGGTAGAGAAGTTCCCTGTTTTCTGACTCATGATAGGGGACGAGAATATTTTCAAGCGCTTCCCTCTTTTGTGAAATCTCCATCTCGCTATACCCATTCCTGCGCTTGAACCCGTAATAGTTCTTAATGAACAGGCGGTTGAGGGCAGAATGTTCACTCAGGACTTTTTCGACCAGGATCAAGCATCCACCGCTGCGGGTCCCTTGGGCAATCTGAGACAGAAGCTGATCCCGGTAGATGGGACGAACAAATTGAAGGGTGAGATTCAGCACCACGACAGAGGCATTGTCTATGGGGAGCTGATCCTCCAAATTAGCTTCAATGAGTTCAACGGGGTGACTTAAGGGATGCTCACTGAATTTTGTCTGAGCTCTTGCCAACATTTCGGGTGATGCATCGATTCCGATCAGTGTGACAGGATCTTCAACCACCTGATCGAGGTGCTGTAGCGTTGTTCCCGTTGAGCAGCCAAGGTCATAGATCTTCGAATGAGGAACGGCAAAATCCTTCGCTATTTCCCCCATCATCCGCTGGATTTCACTATAGAAAGGGACGGATCGGTCCAGCATATCGTCAAAAACCCGAGCCGTTTCAGAACCAAAGTCGAAATCATGGATCAAGGGAAGGGGTTCTTTGAATTTTTCGTCTTTTTGCGTCATGCGCTTCAGGGTTGAAATCGTTTTTTATTCAGATAAATCAGGGTCAGAAGGAGAAAGACCCAGCTACAGGAAAGGTAACCGATCACCTGATCGTAGGTGCCAATCAGGAAAATCAAGGGCGAATGAGGCTGGACAAGCGTTAAGGGCTTGAAAATTTTGATGACAAAGACCCATCCCGCGTGAAGCCCAATGGAAAAGTAGAGTCCACCGCGGAATAAGAGTCGTGCAGTTCCCAAAAGAATCCCTGCCAGAAAAAGGGCGAGAAATGATCCTGGATCGGCCGAAGGAAGATGGGAAAACCCATCCATGGCAATTCTAAAACCGGTGGCCCAATTGACCATCGCAGGATCTGTGGTCCAGTAGGTCCCGATGAAATGAAGAGCCGCGTAGTCGAACGCCGAAATCAAAATGGCAGCTCGAGGTCCTGAGATTCGCATCAAAATGGCAATCAAGGCGCCTCGAAAGAGGGTTTCTTCGAGAAGTGCAACGCCAAACCCAGCGCCCGCAGCCGATAGCGAGGCTGCAGCGAGATGAATGAGTCCCATCTCGGGGATATTCGGCGTTCGAACGCCGAAAAAGATCAGTAGGAGACCATGCAGACTCAAGGTGAAAACACCGAGCCCAAATCCCCTCGCAATTCCCGAAATACGCCCCTTTTTAAGGCCAAACTCGGGGCTTTTCAGAACCAACCATCGAGAGATCGGAATGAGCCCAAGGAGTAAAAGTCCTTGACCCATTCGGCTCACCAGCGATCGAAAGAAAGAGAGATCTCCCTCACCAAAAAGCCTGTAAAGGGGGTAGGAAACGCCTGCCGATATCACGGCGGAAAGAAAGAGATAGCCCCAGGGAATCAAAAGAGCCTTGATCCATCCCCGACGATTTTCTGGGCTCATGGGAGGCTTCATGCTCCGGACTCACGGCTGTCTCGCCAGATGGACATCAGGACCGCCATGATGGTGGGTCCAAGGAATAGGCCCACAAAGCCGAAGCTTTCGATTCCTCCGAGAATCCCAAGAAGTGTCCAGATGAAGGGCAGACGAACCTGATTCCCGATCAGCTTGGGTTTGACATAGTTATCAGCAAGGATCACAACAACCAGACCATAGATCAGGAAAGCGACACCCGTGGCAACCATGCCTTGAGAGATCAAGACCAGCGCTGCTGCGATGGAGATCAGCTTGGCGGCAAAGGGTATGAGCGCCACAAGGCTGGTCAGGACCCCAAAGAGTGCCGCATGCTGAAAGCCGGCCATCTGAAATCCAAAACCCAATGCGACGCCTTGACCCAAGGCCACCAGCACAATGCCATTCACCGTTGCCTTGACCGCATTCGCGGCATGACGCACGTGACGGTCACCATTTGCCCCAAAAAGACGATCCGCTTTTTTCAGCACCTCATCCTTTAGCATCTCCCCGTTCAAGAGAATGAAGAAAAAGACAACCAGGGTAAAAAAGGCCGATGCCAGACGATGAACAATGAAGGCGGCTAAAGTCCGGGTGTAGCTGGGTAGATGGCTACTGAACAGGGCATGGGCCAAATCCTTGAAGGAGTCCGCACTTCCGAGCCATTGATTCCAAAGATGAAGGAGCTCAGATCCCGCCAGAGGAATGGTTTCGAGCCAAAGGGGCGGGGCGATGCCCTCTTGCTGCGCAGAGTGAAGAAGACTCATGAGGGACTGCATTTCCTTCAAAAGCCGAACCAGTCCATAGCTGACAGGGCCATAGAGCAGCAAAGCCATTCCAATCGTCATGCCCAAAGCCGCATAAATAACACCCCGAGGCCCCGGAGAGAGGTATTTTCGAATCGCGTCGTACAATGGCCAGAGTGTCAGGGAAAAGACAACCGCCCAGACGATGGGGAGCAGAAATCCGTGGAGGGTCCAAAGACCGAGGGCCAAAATGCCGGTGGTTGCAGCCCACCGGGCACGCACTTGGGTCAGTGTAGGCATGAGGATCTGGATATTATTTAGAGAGGATCGTGAGGCAACTTCTTTTATTGAAGCATAAGGATACGCCCGAAGATGTGGCTGAGTGAACCGCACAACCTTTTACTGCCCCATGATTTGAGGTCTCCACCCAAGCTCCCCAAGCTTGAAGGGGATGATCTTCATCTTTTTTGTTTTCCTGGATGTGTGTCTGACAAAGCGGCGATGGATGCCGGCTATCTCGATCTTCTCTCACCGGAGGAGAAAGAGCGTGCACAGGGCATCAAAAGCTCAGAAAACTTCACGGCATTTATTCAGAGTCGGGGGTACCTTCGTTGGCTTTTGGGCTATCAACTGGGCATTCCGCCTCAAGAGGTGCCTTTGGTGATCGGTGCCTATGGGAAACCCCTGCATCGCTTCGATGCGATCGACTTCAATCTTTCTCATACGAAAGACGCCATTGTGATCGGCATCGCACGTCGGACGGAAATTGGAGTGGATGTAGAGCATCCAAGGGCCACGCGTCGATTGGATGCCCTGATCCGGGAGGTTTTTTCAATCCGGGAGCAGCGATGGTTTGAGGGGTTGGGAGAGTCCGAACGACAGGATTTATTTCTTCGTGGCTGGACCCTCAAGGAGGCCTGGGTCAAAGCGACTGGACGCGGGATCGCTGCGGGTCTTTCCCGAGTGGTCATCCGAGAAGATTTTGAGGGCTTTGAAGCGATTCCGGAAGGCAGGCCTTCGGACTTTCAGGTCTTTGAGTCCTCATTTTTGAGCGCCCGGATCGCCTTGGTCCATCGGGGAGGTGCCCGAAAAATCCTCTACTACCGAGGAAGCTTCGCGTCTTGATTTTTAATGACCCCAGGGTTCAACGCCATCCATGGGAAAGGCTTTTCCGAAATTCAGGATGTCATTGGGATCAAATTGCGCTTTGATGGCCCGCATCAAGTCCAAGGTGCCTGTATCGAGTTCCCGATCTACAAAGTCCCTTTTGGCAATCCCTACACCATGTTCCCCTGAAAGGGTTCCTCTAAGTGATAGGACCAGGGAGAAAAGATCATCAAGGCAACGGTTTGCCCTCTCAGCCTCCCCAGGCTGGGCTGGATCGTAGAGAAGATTGACGTGGATATTGCCGTTGCCCGCATGGCCAAAGTTCACGATCAAAAGATCGTGGGTTTTGGAAAGTTCATCAATTCCGCGAATAAGGTTGGGGAGTTCGGTGACGGGGACAACGACGTCTTCATTGATCTTTTTAGGTGCGGCTTTTCGAAGCGTTGGGGAGAGCGCTTTTCGGGTCTGCCAGAGGGCTTCGACCTCTGCCTTGGACTCCGCCACATCAAAGCTCAGAAGACCTGAATTCTGGGCTGCCTTTCGAATGCTTTCGATCTGGACTGGCAGGGCCTCACTGAACCCATCCACCTCGATCATCAAAAGGGCCCCTGCATCTTCGGGAAGTGCGACAGTGGAATATTTCCGGACCAGTCGAATGGCATTGCCGTCGATAAATTCCAGCGCACAGGGCACCGCAGGCTGAGCCATGATCCCGGCAATCGCCTCAGCAGCAGCGCCGACATCCCGATAGACCGCGCGAACGGTTCGTTGATCGCCCGGTAGCGGGGTAATCTTGAGGGTTGCTTCGGTGATGATCCCAAGGGTTCCTTCAGAACCGATCATGAGCCGTGTAAGGTCGTAGCCGACAACGCCTTTGGTGGTGAATACCCCAAGTCTCAGATCCTCGCCTCCCCCTGTTATGACACGAAGGCCCAGGGTGTTTTCGCGAGGGGTCCCATATTTGACGGCCTTGGGACCGGCCGAGTTGTACGCCAGATTCCCACCAACACTGCAGAAAGCCGCACTGGTCGGGTCTGGGGGCCAGAAAAACCCATGCGGTTTCAAAAAATCTTGAACCGCTTGATTGGTGATGCCCGGTTCCACCACCAGAAATCGATTGTCCCTTGAAAATTCCAAAATACGGTCCATCCGCTCGAAGGAGGCCACGATGCCGTGACGTAAGGGGACGGTGGCACCGGTCGTTCCGGTTCCGCGGCCTCTGGCCGTCAGAGCGATCTTCTCTTGGTTACAGAAACGAACCAGGGCTAAGGTCTCATCGTGGTTGAGAGGAAAAACCACAGCCTCTGGAAGCCGTTGGATCTTGCTGTTGTCATAGCCATAGACCCAGCAATCTGCTGGGTCCGTCAGAACCCGATCGGTGCTGAAGATGGTCTCAAGGGCATGGATTTGCGAGGGGTTCAAGGCCATGCCGTCATTCTCCAAAAAGCTGGACGTCAATGAGATCGCACAGGCAGTGGGTCACCACAAGATGCACCTCTTGAATGCGAGCCGTGGATTCCGAGGGGACTCGAATCTCGATATCGCTCTCACGCAGCAAGGGTGACAAGGGCCCCCCGTCTTTTCCCGTCATGGCGATAATGGTCATGTCCCTGTCATGGGCCGCTGAAACGGCCCGAAGGAGATTGCGGGAATTTCCACTGGTCGTGTAGATCATCAGGACATCGTTGGCCTGACCTAAGGCCCGAATCGGCTTGGCAAAGATTTCTTCAAACTCATAGTCGTTTGCAATCGAGGTGAGAGCGGCGACATCCCCGGTGAGAGCGATGGCCGGGAGCCCCGGGCGGTCACGCTCGAAACGGTTGAGAAGCTCGGAGGAAAAATGTTGAGCTTCGGAGGATGAACCGCCGTTGCCGCAAGAAAGAATCTTGCCGTCATTCAAAAGACATTGCGCAAGGCAATGGGCAGCCATTTCGATGCGGTCGGCCAGACGAACGACACTTTTCTCGATGGCTTCCTGGTGGAGGGTAAATTGGCGAATGATTCGATCTTGATACGGCATGAGGGTCCTTGAGCGTGCGCTGAAGTTTGTCGCGCGGGGTTTAAGGTCTTTGATCTCGCCCTTCATCAGGGGCTAGGCCTTGAACGATGGGGAGCGCCTTATCGAATCGGGCGCAGGTCAATTGTCTCAGGACTTTTTGATCCTGACCGATACGAAGCACGCCGGTCGCGCCTTCAAGACGGAAACCTGGTTTTACCTGACCCCGTGTCTCGGTGAAAAGGCGGTAAGCATCAAGGCCGAAGGCGATAAGACGGCCCGCATCGGGCGTATCGGGAGGTGCCTTTGCGATCAGGGTCTGGGCAGAAAGAGGGCCACCTGATTCAGGTGCCAAGAGAAACGGCATATCGCAAAAACCGACATTATGAAGGGCGGCATTCCCGGGGGCATCAGCGCGACCATCATAAACCTTAGCGGGCGCCCAGATGGGGACCTGTGTGGCAGTCAAAAGATGAGGGGTGATGGCACGGGCATCTTCTGGATCTGCAATCATCAGGATGACGCCATCCTTAGGCATCGCAGGGAGATCCCGGCTGATTTCGCCCAAGTGCTCGCCTCTTGGGCTAAAGCTCACTTGGCCGAGAAGCGCCCCGCCTTTTTGACGCCAGACGCGATCGAAATGTTGACCCAAACGTTGTCCGAAAGGCGTCTCCGGGATCAGAACGACGGCGGCACGACTGCCTTCAGACCAGATCTCGGCCGCCAATTGTTCAATATCCGTTTCGGGGGTCAAGCTGAATTGGATGAGCCCAGGTAGGCTATTTCCAGGCACTTGATTCAAGGCAATCACGGGAACACGAAGATCCTTGAGGTTCAGGATCTGGCTAAGATCGTCTTTCACCAAGGGGCCGATAAAGCCGACTACACCGGTGTTCTGAAGGTCTGAAATACGTTGAGCCCAATTCGCCTTGGATGTGTCAATGAATTCAAGCCGAGCTTTTCCTTGTTGTTGATCCACCTCAAACGCAGCCTCAAGGCCCAGTCGAATCGCATCAGAGGCTTTGGCATAGTTGCCTTCCAGGGGTAAAAGGACGCCAATAAAGGGACCCGGCTTCAAGCGCTCTGGGGATGAAACTGCACTGGCCGGGTTCGACGTTTCGGGCTTTGGGCCGCTCCCAAGATGTTGGGTGAAAAAGGATGGGCTGACGGTCAGTTGAGGAAAACGGTCCCGCCAAACGTTGAGCGCGTTTTTTCTCTCCGCTTTGGGCGTTGAGCGAAGGATACGCGTGAGGGCCAACCACCCAGCGAGATCCTGGTCATCTCGAGGTCCTGCATCCAGCTGCTGGCCGGGAATTCGGCTCAAGGCCTCGTAGATGGCCTCATCGTTTCGGCTGAGATCCTCTGGTTTGGTGAGGAGTTTACCGAGTGTGATTCGCTCGCGGGCCGACGCTTTCATCTCGCCCAGCTGGTTGAAAGCGGAAGCTCGAAGCAGTCTGAAGTTCCGCTGATCCGTATCGGAAAGAGATGAATCCGTTAGACTGTTTAGGTGCCTTATGGCGCTCCGGGCATCGCCTTCATTGAGATCCAAACGGCTTTCAAGGAGCAGTAGTCGGTCGTGATCAGAGGGACTCAATTCCTTGGGATCCAGAGTCCCGGCTGCTCTTCGGGCGTAGGTGGTGTCCCCTGCACGGAGCGCAGTATCTGCAGCTTCTAGACGCCAGTGATCCGGATTTTTGCCGTATCGGACCAGTTGTTCATAGCGCTGAATGGCTCCCTGAAGATCGCCGGATTGGATCAACGCCAAAGCTTCGGGATCAGGGCTTGGGGTCGAAGCGGCAGAGAATTTTGAAAGACCCGTCTGGCACCCTGAAATGGCCAGGGTGAAGCAGCACAATAAGAGATAACGGCGGAATGACATGGAGAATTCTCCCGAACGGCGGCCTTCGAGAAGCCCTGAAAAGAGGCCTGAAGCCGGCCTACTATACCTAGTCGCAACGCCCATCGGCAATCTTGGCGATCTGAGCTTTCGCGCGCTTGAGACGCTCAAGGGCGTAGATCGCATTGCGTGTGAGGATACCCGCACCAGCCGGCAACTCCTGGATCACTATGGCATTGATAAGCCCTTGGTTGCCTTTCATGCCCACAATGAGGACAAGACGGCAGAACGGCTCGTCGAAAGACTGGCAGCGGGTGAACATCTGGCCTTGGTCTCCGATGCGGGAACCCCGCTCATCAATGACCCGGGCTATCCTTTGGTGGTTCACGCCCGCGCAGCAGGCATTCGCATCGTTCCGATACCAGGCCCCTGCGCGCTCATAGCGGCTCTTTGCGCTTCAGGGCTACCCTCAAGCCGCTTTGCCTTTGAAGGCTTTCCACCGCGTAAATCCGGTGCCCGCAAGGCACTTTTTGAAACCTTGATTTCAGACACCCGGACGTTGGTGTTTTATGAATCCTCGCACCGGGTGCTGGAGACACTGAAAGATTTGGCTCTGGTTTTCCCTGGCTTTCGGCGTTTGGTGATCGGACGGGAGCTGACCAAGCGGTTTGAGACGATTTGCGCGACTACCGTCGGGGAAGCGGCTATGCAGGTCGAAAAGGATTCCGATATGCAGAAAGGCGAATTCGTCCTCGTGCTGGAAGGGGATGATCCCAAAGACAGGAAAGAAGGTCTTTCCCCCGAAACTTCGAGGATCTTGGCCCTGTTGCTCAGAGAGTTGTCGGTCAAGTCAGCAAGCCAGATGGCTGCTGAGATTACTGGGGAACGCCGCGAGACGCTGTACCGTGAGGCACTGCGTCTCTCCAGCGAAGCCTAGTGTCGGATCAATGGGCGGGCTGAGAAACCGGGGTGACTGCCGGTGTGATCGTACGGCTTGCACGCTCGCTGTTGCGGAGGGGCTGCGCTGTGGAGGGCTTGCTGTCGGTGTTCTTGCCCTGATTATCGGTACCCAGTCCCACCAGATTTTCCCAGCTGCCGTATTTCACGAGGTCAGGGTCACCGGCAGCAATTCGCTTTGCGACTTCCGCACGTGCTAGCTCAATGATCTCGTCGGGTGATTTGCCATCAACGAAGGGCAGGAACGCATCAGGCCCTTCTTTGGACTTGATCACACCCAAGACCCCATAGGATGTCTCGAAAATGTGTTGCTGCTGCGTCGTCATATAACGCTTCAGTTTCTTGACGGAGTTGGCGGCAGAACGCTGGCTTGAACCATCGATACCGCGGGCGTTTTGTGTAAAGGCTGACATGAAGTACATCACGGCCAGAAGGCCCATGGCCCAAAATACGTATTTCATAACGGTACCACTAAGAATCGAAAAGCGAGTAGAGAATGGCCGTCACTATAGGGTTAGGGGTGGTTCCCCGTCAAAAACGGCGCCCTTCGGATGCCCTCAAGCACCCACGCTCAAAGTCAGACACCACAAATGACGATTGGTTCAGCGGCTATTCCCGTAGCCCATCGCGCGGCGGGCCAGAAGCCTTTTGGCAAAAGGCAAGCGGTCAAACGTCAGCAGGGCAAGGTTACGGAGGGCAACCAGTGGCGGAAGCTCATTGGAGAAGATTCGGATCAGGCTATCTGTAAAACGGATGACAGTCGCAAGGTCGTTTTTGCGGGTTGCCGGATATTGGGCAAGGAATCCCGCATCGCCAATGTCTTCGCCCAACCGGTGTCGAGCGGCGATGCGTTCAGCCAAAACCGCAGCATCTCTGAGACCCAAATTGAAGCCCTGTCCTGCAACGGGATGAATGGTGTGCATGGCGTTTCCGATCAGAACAACCCGGTCGTCAGTCATCTGTTCCGCACGGATCAGTTTCAATGGAAAGCCTTGAGGCTTGCGCGCCAGCGTCAAGGTGCCGAGCCATTGTCCAAATGCGTCCTGAAGTTGAGCAACAAATTCGTTATCCCCTTCCCTCAAAACCTCCTCCGCATCCTCGGAGGTCAGCGTCCAGACCACCGAACATCGCTTGTGTCCAAGTGGCAGAAGTGCCAAGGGGCCAGAGCGAGTAAAGCGTTCAAATGCCGTCCCCTGGTGGTCTTTCGAGGTGCTGACTTCGGTGACGACCGCCGTTTGTTGGTAGTCCCTGATCGACTGAGGAATGCTCAAAAGCGTGCGGACCGTTGAATTGCCGCCATCCGCGGCAACAACCAGGCGTCCAGAGATCACCAGATCCTGATCCTTGGAGCGAAGGGAGACCAAGATACGCTCGGGACCCGCCTTGAGGCTGAGGATTCGGGCGGGTTGGAAGGAGGTAATGGCCTTTTCAGAACCCATGGCTTCTGAAATTGAGAGTTCGAGCCCGCGGGCGACAACGACATGACCCAAAGCCTCAACGCCTCGATCCTCGGCATCCAGACGGGCTTTTCCAAAGTGCCCACGATCCGAGATGTGAATCCGCCGGATGGCCGCAGCCTGATCTTCTACCGCATCGAATACCCCTAGACCTCTTAGCGCCTGTACGGTATTGCGCGACAACGCGAGGGCCCGGTCCCCGCTTGCGGCCAGGGCCCGCTCGGCGTCGGTCTGTGCTTCTATCACAGCGATCTTGAGAGGCGTTCCCCGCAGGGCCAGGGCGAGACTTCCACCCACAAGTCCCCCGCCGACGATGATCAGATCAAAATCGGGTGTCATCGAAAAGCGGCCATCAGGTTTTCAATATCTTGCGCCCGTTTGGGCAGATCCCGGGTCAGCACGTCATATCCTTCCGGCGTGACCAGAACATCGTCTTCGATGCGAATACCGATGCCGTGAAAGGCAGGATCGACGTCCGGGCATCCTGGAGCAACATAAAGACCGGGTTCGACGGTCAACACCATTCCAGCCTCAAGGGGTCGCCAGGCCCCTTTGACCCGATAGGCACCGACATCATGCACATCCATCCCGAGCCAGTGACCGGTTCGGTGCATGTAGAACTTTCGGTAGGCCTCCGAGCGAATCAGTGAGGAAGGCTTCCCTTGGAGTAGGCCCAGGCGGACGAGCCCCTGAGTCAGCACCCTGACGGCGGCATCATGAGGCGCATTCCATGGAGTTCCTGGCCGGATGGTATCGATGGCCGCCAGTTGCGCATCGAGAACGACATCATAAAGTTGTCGTTGCGCCGGGCTGAATTTGCCATTGACGGGAAAGGTTCGGGTAATGTCAGAAGCGTAATTCTGGTATTCGGCACCCGCATCGATCAGCAGAAGATCCCCATCCTTCAATTTCTGGTCATTCTCGGTGTAGTGAAGAACACAGGCATTTTCTCCTCCGGCAACGATACTGGGATAAGCCAGGTTTCGCATGCCGTTTCGGGCAAATTCATGGGCAAGCTCGGCCTCAATGTCATATTCGAAAAGACCCGGTCGTGTCATCCGCATGGCCCGAAGATGCCCGAGAACGGAGACGGCAGCGGCTTTGCGCATCACCCGAATTTCCTGGGTCGACTTGATCAGGCGCTGCTCATGAATCAGGGGCTCGATATCGGTGAAGGTGCCAGGAGGGACGGTGCCGGAACGGGCTTCATGGCGGAGGCTTCGAACGGCGCCAAAAATGGCCTCATCCAGTTCGGCATCCTGACCGATCGGAAAATAAACCTGTTCTCGATCCCGAAGGAGTCCTGGAAGCTCAGTCTCCAGGGCATCGATCGGGAAAGCCGCATCGGCACCGTGGTCCTCTAAGGCGCCCTCAATTCCCGCATGGCGACCGGTCCAGATCGCCTTTTCGGGATCGAAGGGGCGACAAAAGAGGAGATACGCGCCTTCTTTTCTTCCCGGAAGCAGAATGGCAACGGCCTCAGGCTCATGGAACCCTGTCAGATAGTGAAAGTCGCTGTGCTGTCTGAAAGGATATTCGACATCACGGTTACGAATGACAGCCGGAGCACTGGCGATAATCGCGATACTGTTCTTTTTCATCGCCTTCATCAGGCGACGGCGACGTTCCTTGAATTCGCGGGAAGGAAGTGTGGCCATCTCAGTGTCGTCCCTCAGGTGTCATCGCATCGAGCTCACTTTGGATTACTTGGACCCCGACACGGACATACTCGGTGAGCTCAGCATAGGCTTCCTCATCGGCGTCTTCAGCGGTCTGGGCGTCCAGCCGCACGATTTCCAGAAAGTCCCGCAGGATTTCGCTGGATTCCCCGGGCCAGTGGCTGGTTTCCCCTGTGTAGCCAAGCCCCTGAAGGAAGCCATGACACCATTCTCCAAGAGCAAGTGCACGACTATCGAGGGACTCCTGATCGTCGGGCAAGAGGGGTTGAAAGCTGAAGTCCGTATCTGTCAGTTGCCGACGGGTTTGACGATAGAGCGCCTCAAAGGTTTCACGGTCATAGTCCCCCTCCTGCGGCGTTTCATCACCAAAGAAATCCTCAAGCCATTGGGCGGGATCTGTTGTGGTATCCATACAGAGCATGCCCGAGAGGTGGCCGTGGACTTCAGCAGCACTTCCAGAGAGTTCACCCCGGACCATAAGATCCTGGATAGTGTCAAAATCGAGATCACCTGACATCGGTTACCTTGTCGGCCAAAGATGAATTCTTTATCCTAACACCCGTGATCCCCCTCCCCAATCCCTATCCGCAAGAG
>CAYQOJ010000060.1:0-14618 GCA_964419105.1 uncultured Methylococcus sp. | reverse complement strand
CGGATCATCGAGGTTCCAGCCAATGGCCGTGGGATAGATCAATAGATCCGCGCCAGCCAGCGCCATCAGTCTTGCGGCCTCGGGATACCACTGATCCCAGCAAACCAGCACCCCAAGCTTCCCAACCGAGGTTTCAATCGGTTTAAACCCGAGATCACCCGGGGTGAAATAGAACTTTTCGTAGTACCCTGGATCATCGGGGATATGCATCTTCCGATACTTTCCAACCAGTCGACCGTCCTTTTCGAGAACGACGGCGGTGTTGTGATAAAGCCCCGGTGCCCGCTTCTCAAAGAGACTGGCGACAATCACAACACCCAGTTCAGCGGCGATCTTGCCGAGTCTTTCAGTCGTCGGCCCCGGAATCGATTCCGCCAGATCAAAGCATCCCGTGTCCTCGGTCTGACAAAAATAGGGACCCAAGTGAAGTTCGGGAAGAATGACCAATTCTGCACCCCGGTTCTTGGCCTCCCGAATGGCCTGAATGGATCGCTCCAGATTGACGGAAGCAGAGGCATCGCCACAGGGTTGCTGGACAAAACCGACGGAGAGTTTGGACTTCATGGCGAATTTTCTCAGGTCAGATGCGGGAATTGCATGGTCATGCAATGAAGGCTGCCGTACTGGCGAATGAGGGGAACGCAATCAATTGGAACCAGCGTTCGATCGGGAAAGATTGCGCTCAGCCTTGAGAGCGCCACCGTATCGTTCGGATCGTTATAAATCGGGACGAGAACCGCATCATTGATAATCAGGAAATTGGCATAGGTGGCGGGAAGCCGATCACCTTCCTCGCTGTAGATCGGCGCCGGGATCGGCAAGGGCACGAGGTCGTAGGCCTCACCCTTGATGTTACGGAACCCCTTCAACTGGCTCTCCATTCGGGCCAAATCTTCATGCACAGGATCCTCCGGCCGCTCAGATGCGGTATACGCCACCACCCGCTCAGAGCAAAACCGGGCAAGGGTATCCACATGGGCGTCGGTGTCATCCCCTTCCGCATAACCATGATCCAACCAAAGCACCTGTCGAGCCCCCATCTGACGATTCAAGACGCCCTCGATCGCCGTCTTTGAAAAAGACGGGTTGCGGTTAGGATTCAGAAGGCAGCGACTTGTGGTCATGATCGTCCCTTGACCATCAATTTCGATACTGCCCCCTTCGAGCACAAAATCTACTGGATCAAGGGGATCTTCACCCAGAATTCCAGTGGAATGGAGTCTCGAGGCAATTAAAGCGTCATCTGAACATTCATATTTCCCACCCCAGCCATTGAAGCGAAAATCAAGGTAACGCAGTGCATGCCCCTTCAATACGGTCAGTGGAGCAGTGTCTCTCACCCATACATCGTTATAGGGCATCGGAACGAAGGTGACAGACGCACGATCGATTCCTGCTGCAGCAAATCGTTGTTCAAGCTCTTGCTGATGCGATGGGCTTCTGACCGCCACCCATAAGGACTGACGCTTCGAAATCGCCTGAGCAATCTCAAGATAGGTTTTTTCAACCGCCGCAAGCCAGGGCTGAAAATCTCCCGCGGCATAGGGCCATGCAATAAAAACAGCAACTTGTGGCGCCCACTCTGGAATGAGTGCCTGTGGAGGGGAATCTGCCATGGAATCTTGGATCGTCTGGGGTAAAGCTTCGAATTTTAACCCATTCACTCAGGCGTTCCCGAGGAAAGAGACGGACTACCCCGCACAGCTCGCACACGGGTCCCCATCGGCATCATCATGAAAGTGTCCAGGGCCCTTGGAAAGGCTCGATCGACAAACCCGAATCGTTTCAAAGATCAAAATCCAAGAAACGGAGACAAAAAGGATGGTAAGTCCCGCATCAAGGTAGTCATTGAAAATCAGACGGGGCGCCTTCGCCGCCATGTCCGGCGAGAGCTTCCCCGAAGCCAATTGTGCCGAGAGGTCCCTGGCATGCGCCAGAAAACCGATTCGAAGTTCAGGACTGAACAGCTTTTCCATGGCGGCGGTACTGGTGACCACCAAGAGCCAAGCCAGAGGAGTCGCCGTGACCCAAAAGTATTTAGCTTTGCCGGTCTTCACCAAAATTGTCGTCGCAACGCATAAAGCAATACCTGCCAACATCTGATTCGCGATACCAAACAAAGGCCACAAACTGTTAACGCCCCCCAAAGGATCAATCACACCGTTGTATAGGAGCCATCCCCAGCCTGAGACGACCAAGGCACTGGTCAGGATGACGCCTGGATACCAGGAAGTACGCCCAAGGGAAGGAAACCAGTTACCAAGAATATCCTGGAGCATGAACCGGGCGACCCGCGTGCCTGCGTCCAGAGTGGTCAGGATAAATAGCGCCTCGAACATGATGGCGAAGTGATACCAGAGAGCCAGAAGGTCCTCTCCGAATGCGCTTGCAAAAAGGCTGGCCATGCCAACCGCCAATGAGGGCGCACCGCCGGTGCGGGCAAATAGCGTCGTTTCTCCCATCGCAGCAGCGAGCGCCTGCATGGTTTCAACAGAGACGGGAAATCCCATCGCGGTGATCTTGGCGACAGCATCTGCGGGCAACTGGCCCACCACCCCGGCGGGACTATTGATGGCGAAATACACCCCAGGATCCAGAACCGTCGCCGCGACCATCGCCATGATGGCGACAAAGGACTCCATCAACATGGCACCGTAGCCAATGAAGCGAACATCCGCCTCATTGATCAACAGCTTGGGTGTCGTTCCGGATGAAATCAGCGAATGAAAGCCAGAAATTGCGCCACATGCAATCGTGATAAAAACAAACGGGAACAACTTTCCGCCAAACACCGGACCCGTCCCATCGATAAAGGGCGTTAATGCGGGCATTCGAATGTCCGGATGCAGAATGACGATGGCCATCGCAAGAGCACTGATCGTCCCGATCTTCATGAAGGTGGACAGATAATCCCTCGGAGCCAAAAGCAACCAGACCGGAAGGACCGCTGCTGCAAACCCATAGGCGATGATCATGAAGGCGAGTGACTCCCCACCAAAATCAAAGAGGGCATAAAGCGCAGGATGGTGCTCAACTGCGCTGCCGCCATACACTGCCGCCAAGAGAAGACTAACTCCCAGAACGGTGGACTCAATCACACGCCCTGGACGAAGAATGTTCATGTAAATCCCAACGATCATCGCAATCGGGATCGTGGCTCCCACCGTGGAAGTGGCCCAAGGGCTGTGCTTCATGGCATTGACGACAATCAGCCCCAGAACCGCAATCAGAATGATCATGATCGACATGACACCGAGCATCGCGGTATTCCCGCCCAATGCGCCCAACTCATCGCGCGCCATTTGTCCTAGTGAGCGACCATTGCGCCGCAATGAACAAAACAGAATCACCATATCCTGGACGCAGCCCCCGATCACAGCCCCAATCAGGATCCAGAGGGTGCCGGGAAGATAGCCAAACTGGGCTGCCAGAGTCGGTCCAATCAGGGGACCAGGACCCGCGATCGCCGCAAAATGGTGCCCAAAGACGATCCAGCGATTGGTCGGCAAGAAATCGCGCCCGTCATTCAAGCGAACGGCAGGCGTCAGGCGATCAGGATCCAGCACCAGAACCTTGGTCGCTATGAAATGCGCGTAGAAGCGGTAGCCAACAGCATAAATACAGAGGGCTGCGGTCACGAACCAAAGGCTATTAATGGCCTCTCCTCGACTGAGGGCGATAGCTCCCACTGCGGCGGCGCCCAGCACTGCAACCAAAAGCCAGATCAGGCTTGAGGCCTTGAAGTTCAACCGCATGTCAATTCCCCACACATCTCTTGAATCAAACCGTAAGGGTATCAGGGCTACCCGCAGATCGCACGGATGCCGGACACCAGTCGCAGCACTCCTTCCCGAACCTTTTCAGGATCCGGCGCGCCATAGGCTACCCGCAAATAGCAGCCCGTCTGCATCCCAAAGGCTTCACCTGGTACAACCGCCACCCCATATTCACAAGCAAGACGCTCCGCCAACTCAAGCCCCGATAGGGTCGTATCGAGGTTCAAAAAGACATAGAAGGCTCCCTCGGACTGCGGCCGGCATCTTAGAAGCGAACCTAAACCGTTCAGTAAGACCAGCACCTCGGCCCGAAGACGAAGCAGGTCGGGAGCATGTCGATCGAAGTAGGATCGACCGACCTTGAGGGCGCCCATTGCGGCCCGTTGCGAAGGTCGGGGCGGACAGATGAGATTGGTATCCTGAATCTTGATGAGATCAGACATCAGACCCGACGGAGTGACCGTGTAGCCTATCCGCCAACCGGCAAATCCAAAGGTCTTCGACAAAGAATAGAAGCCCACGGTAAACGATTCGCTGCCAGGGATGGACGTCGGAGAAAAATGGGGGGAGTCACCCCAGACAAAGTATTCATAGGCCTCGTCAGAGAGATGATATAGCCCGTGTTCCTTACAGAGCCGATTGACAGCACGAAGATCCGCCTCCGTGTAGACCTGACCTGAGGGGTTATTGGGGGACACGGTCACAATGGCCCGGGTTTTCGGTGTAATTGCCCGCGCAATCGCCTCGAGATCCAGCGCAAAATCGGACCGGGTTTCAACCGGAACGGGCGTGCAACCAAGCATACGCAGCGCCATCTCCTGATTGAAATAATAGGGGACGGGCAACAAAACCTCGTCCCCCGGCGCAGTGATGGCCAAGATGATTTCAAAAAAGGCCATATTCGATCCAGCGGATACCAATACGGCCTGTTCAGGCCCAAGCGTCAGACCATTTTCCAGCCTCAACTTCTGGATCAAGAGGGATTTGAGCTCCAGATCGCCACTCACCGGCCCGTAACGGTGATCTGAAGCCCTCTCACCAAAGTCCGCCAACGCCTTGAGCGCCTCTGCGGGGGGACCATAGGACACAATGCCTTGCCCGAGAGAAATCGTGCCCGGATTTTCAAGCACCCACCCCTGAACCTTCGGGATGATGGGATCTTGAACCTCCAACAACCGGGAACCAGAAAATGTCGAATCTTGGCGCATGGTCGCTATTCGTCAGCCATTGAAAAAGAAATCCCATTCTAAGGGGGTAGAGGATCGCAGATCGGGAAACCTGATCGATTACAATGTCGAGCTGCCTTTTCGGGTGCGGCAGTTGCCTGACCTGTGTTATTGTTTAGTAAATTACTAGGTTATTCAGATGCCCTCCGCAGACCTTGTCATTGTCGCCCCCTGGATCGTGCCGGTCGAACCCGACGCCACCGTACTCGAGCAGCATGCCGTTGTGGTGCGTGACGGACGCATTGCTGCGATTCTTCCTGAAAACGAGGCACTCGCAGGCTACCCTGATGCCCCGCGTGAAATTCTCGAAGGCCATGTCCTAATCCCGGGCTTAATCAACACCCATGCGCACTCTGCGATGACCTTGCTCCGGGGAATCGCAGACGACAAACCGCTGATGGACTGGCTAACCAACCATATCTGGCCGTTGGAACAAAAATGGGTGGGAGAGGCGTTTGTCAGGGATGGGGTGGATCTCGCCATGGCGGAGATGATTCGCGGCGGCGTCACCACCTTCAATGACATGTATTTCTTCCCGGAGGTCACTGCTCTTCAGGCCGTCCAGGCCGGAATGCGAGCGACCATTGGCATGATCGTCGTCGACTTTCCTACGGCATGGGCCAGGAATCCGGAGGAGTACATCGAAAAGGGTCTTGCACTGCGAGATACCTTTCGACATGAATCGCGCATTGGGTTTGCCTTTGCCCCACATGCACCCTACACCGTTTCCGATGCCCCACTCGTTCGAATTCGCACCTTGGCCGACGAGCTCGACCTTCCGATTCACATGCACATCCATGAGACAGAAGATGAAATCGCGGGTAGTCGAAAAACGTGTGGCATGCGGCCGCTGAACCGGCTTCACCAGCTCGGTCTCCTCGGCCCCAACCTCATGGCGGTCCACATGACCCAGCTGGAGGATGACGAAATTCGCCTCCTCTCGGAGACGGGCGTCCACGTGATCCATTGCCCTGAATCGAACCTAAAGCTTGCGAGCGGCTTCTGCCCGGTCGCAAAACTTCACGACGCCGGCATCAATGTCGCACTTGGAACTGATGGAGCCGCCAGCAATAATGATCTTGATCTGTTGGGAGAAATGCGGACTGCCGCCCTCCTCGCCAAGGCTGTCGCCAAAGACGCCAGCGCGCTTCCAGCAACCCAGGCGCTCGCCATGGCCACCCTCGCCGGCGCAAAAGCTCTCGGAATCGATGAGACGGTGGGTTCACTCCGCCCAGGAAAGTGGGCAGACATTACTGCGATCCAATTGGATTCCATTGAGACCCAGCCACTGTTCAATCCCATCTCCGATCTCGTCTATGCTGCAAGCCGGCATCAAGTCACGAACGTCTGGATCGAGGGCCGCCGAGTCCTCAAAGATCGACAACGCACCACTTTGGATGAGTCGGAAATCCGAGCCCGAATCCGAATCTGGCGTGAACGCCTCAAGACAGACCACCCTTCCACAAACATCCACTAAGACCCGGACAAGACGATGATGACGATGGCCGAGAATGTGAACCCAGATGAAATCGATAAGTTCTCCGCACTGGCAAGCCGGTGGTGGGACCCGCGCGGGGAGTTTAAAACCTTGCACGCAGTCAACCCGTTGCGCATTCAATTCATTCGTTCACACGCCCAAATTGATAGCGCAAAAATTCTAGATGTCGGCTGTGGTGGCGGCATCCTCAGTGAAGGATTGGCCCGATGCGGTGCCACCGTCACGGGGATTGATCTTGGTGGTGAGTTACTCTCCGTGGCCCGCGATCACGCCAGCGACAGCGACCTCAAGATCGACTATCGCCAGATCAGCGTTGAGGCTTTGGCTGAAGAGGCTCCGGCAAGTTTTGATCACGTTACCTGCATGGAAATGCTGGAGCACGTTCCAGACCCTGCCTCGGTCGTCAGGGCCTGCGCCACCCTGGTTAAACCCGGTGGCAGGGTCTTTTTCTCGACGCTGAACCGGAAACTCAAGGCCTACCTTCTCGCGATCGTCAGCGCCGAATATCTTCTCAATATGATCCCGAAAGGAACACATGACTTTTCGACTTTCATACGCCCTTCCGAGCTCACTCGCTGGTCGCGTTCCGCTGAACTCACTCTTCTTGGTCTTGAAGGGGTGACCTATAACCCTTTAACCGGTCAATTCAGCCTGAGCGTGAAGGACATTGATGTGAACTATCTTGCAGCCTTCGAGAAGCCTGCCGCATGAGATCCGAGATGACCGATCGCACGGTCCGAGCCGTTCTGTTTGACCTTGATGGAACGCTTCTCGACACCGTGGATGATCTGGTAGCTTCCGCGAACCATGCGCTGGCACACGAAGGGCTTCCGACCGCTGAAGTCCATGAGCTCAAAAGCCATGTTTCAGGGGGCGCAAGGACCATGATTGGTTATTGGCTGGTGAAGACGCTCGAAAAACGCCCCACTCTGGCCTATCCAGCCGTAAACACGGTTCAAGAACAACATCGAGAGATCTTTGAGCGCGTTGTTAACCGCATGATGGCCTATTACGAGCAAAACCCAGCCCACCACACCCGATACTTTGACGGCATGGAGTCTGTCCTCGATCATCTTGAAGGGCGCGGAATACCTTGGGGCATCGTGACGAATAAACGGACACGCTACACACAACCCCTGACCGAAGCGCTGGATATTCATCGTCGCACCCCCTGTATCGTCTCCGGAGACACCACGGCAGAAGCCAAGCCCCACCCACTTCCCCTGATCGAAGCATCAGGCCGCCTAGGCATTGATCCCGAATACTGCGTTTACATCGGGGATGCCGCCCGGGATATCGAAGCCGGACGACGCGCCGGAATGATGACTCTTGCCGCGCTTTACGGCTACATCAATGCGAATGAGGACATTGAGGGCTGGGGAGCCGATGATGCACTTGAGGTACCGACCGACCTGATTCCCTGGATGGACCGGCAAGGCGGATGAACACTTTCCCCCTTGAAAACCGGATCATCCTTGTCACCGGCGCCAGCGGAGGGCTGGGTCGAGCCGCTGCATTGGCGCTCGCGAAGGCAGGTGCTACGACGGTGCTTCTGGCTCGAAAAATTCCAAGGCTTGAAAACGTCTACGACGAAATCGTTGCACAAGGGGGTCCAACTCCCGCCCTCTACCCGTTGGACCTCGCTGGCGCCAGCGAGGCGGATTATGCGGAAATGGCCGAACGGGTCGTTGAGTCTCTGGGCGGTTTACACGGCATCTTTCATGGCGCAGCAGAGCTGGGTGCATTAAGACCATTCCGCGACGTGGAGAGCGGCCTCTGGCAGCGGCTGATCCACGTTAACCTCACCGCACCGATTTTTCTGACTCAGGCCCTGCTGCCTGCACTTCAGGCTTCGGGCGAAGGGCGCATTGTGTTTGTCGATGATACAGCGACAGGAGAAGGCAAAGCTTTCTGGGGAGCCTATGGCGTTGCCAAGGCAGGCCTTCGCAGTTTTGCCCAGTCTTTGAATGCTGAAATGGGCGGCTTTGGAATCCATTCCAGCTGTTACGCCCCGGGCCCCATCAGGAGCGGAATTCGCCTTCGCGCCTATCCTGGAGAGAGGCCAGACCTCTTGGACCCGCCTGAATCGCGGGGTGATGACCTCGTCCAGCTTTTTTCCCCCATTCTCACTCCACCCACCTCTGATCGGTAGCAATATGTCGATGACTGGCTATGGCCGCGAAAGCATCTGTCTCCAACGCGAAGTAAAGGTCGTTCGGGTTCCGGACGGCACGGAGGAGACTCTCCCTAAGGGCCACTTGGTTACCCTCACACAGTCACTGGGCGGCAACTTTACCGTCCTCGATGAAACAGGACATATGGTCCGAATCTCCGGCGTCGATGCAGACGCCCTGGGCAAGGAACCTCCGATCCTGACCAACATCAGTAGTGGCACGGATGCAGAGACCGTGGAAAAAAATGTCTGGGAAGTTTTGAGAACCATCTTTGACCCTGAGATTCCGGTCAATATTGTGGAGTTGGGCTTGGTCTATCATTGCGGCGTCAAGCCTTCTGGCGAGGATCTGCACGATGTGCATATCATTATGACCCTGACGGCACCAGGCTGTGGCATGGGGCCGGTTCTCCAATTCGATGCGGAAGCCGCGGTCAAGGCACTCCCGGGAGTTCGTAACGTTCAAGTCGAAGTCGTCTTCGATCCCCCTTGGTCGCGCGATCGAATGTCCGAGGCCGCCTTATTGCAACTGGGGATGATCTGACCTGCTAGTTATTCTCGACTCGACTAGCTTGAACCGAGCGAAAAGCGATCAGGAATGCCACCACACTGATCATTGAGGCAGTCGTAAAGACCCACCCCGGATGCCAAGACTGCCAGAAATAACCGGCATAGAGACTTCCGACGGCGCCACCTAGTCCGTAACAAAATCCACTGTAGATGGCTTGACCCTTGGCGTGATGGGCCCCCTTAAAGTGCTGATGCACCAGGGCGATGGAGGCCGCGTGCATCAAGCCAAAGGTTCCTGCGTGAAGGATCTGGGCCAAGAGGATGATCGCGACGGATTCGACGCCCCAGCCAATCATTAGCCATCGCAAGACACCGATTCCGATCGCGAGGAGAAAGAGCGCTCGAACACCCCATTTTCGCTCAACGCTATCCATCCAAACAAACAGCACGATCTCGGCTAGAACGCCCAGCGCCCAGAGCTGACCGATACTGGCATCCTGAAAGCCGTGATCACTGAGCAGCACGGAATAAAAAGCGTAGTAAGGACCGTGGGCGATCTGAATGAAAAGCCCCGCGACCAAGAATCCTGAAACTCCAGGTTGCTTCAAAATGCGCGTCAGCGACGGTTGCACCATGGCTTCACGATGCGTCCTGATCGGGGGAACAAGCAAAGTCACGATCCATTGCGCGCTCAACAAGACCAACATGACCTCCGGCAGGGAGGCCACTGGAACGACGCGTCCGAGAACACTGCCACCGGCCGCAACACTCAAAATGAAGCCGATGGAGCCCCAAAGACGAATGCGGCCATATCCGCCGCGGCCGTTCAAGTGAGCGAGCGTCACCGCTTCAAAGAGGGGAAGCGGTCCATTCCAGAACAAACCGAAGGCCACCATCGCTGATCCAATCCATCCGATGGCGGTCGGATGGGGGATTAGAAACGCCATCGATAAGGCGGAAAGAAAGGAAGTCCAACGGATATAGCGAAGGGGCAAGCCCCCACGATCGGCAAGCCAACCCCAGAATGCCGGCGAGACAATCTTGGTCGCCGGCAGGATGGCCATCAAGGCGCCGATGGCACCTGGCCCAAACCCCACGCTTTCAAGATAAAGCGGCCAATAGGGAAGCAGGACGCCCAGAATCCCAAAGTAAAGCGCGTAAAAGGCTGAAAGCCTGAACGCCGGGGGCTTTACGATCTTGGAAGAGCGATGGGTCTGCCTTCGTCGACGCCCCAAGGACTAGGGTGCCTCAGCCGCAAGTGGGGAAATACTGGAAACGACATCCGCATTCTGACCGCGATGGCGAAGACAATGATCCATCAGAACGATCGCCATCATGGCTTCAGCGATAGGCGTCGCCCGAATACCCACACAAGGATCATGACGGCCAGTCGTCACCACTTCCACAGGCTCTCCCCGCACGTTGATGGAGCGACCCGGCAGTCTAAGACTGGAGGTCGGCTTCAGCGCGATACTGGCGACAATATCCTGCCCGGTGGAGATACCTCCCAGGATTCCACCCGCATGATTTGAGAGAAAGCCTTCCGGCGTCATTTCGTCACGAAACTCCGAGCCCTTGGCCTCAACACATCCAAATCCGCCGCCGATTTCAACCCCCTTGACCGCATTGATGCTCATCAACGCGTGGGCAAGATCTGCATCTAATCGATCAAAAATAGGCTCACCCCAGCCGGGTGGTAAATGCTGTGCGACGACATTGATTCGGGCCCCAATGGAGTCGCCTTCCTTGCGCAAGGCATCCATGTAGGCCTCCATCTCGGAAACCTTGGCCGCATCGGGACAGAAAAACGGATTTTGGGAGACCTGATCCCAATCGAGGATCTCTGCCTTGATGGGGCCCAATTGCGAGAGATAACCCCGGACAACAGTGCCAAAACGCTCATGCAGGTATTTCTTAGCAATAGCTCCCGCTGCAACCCGCATTGCAGTCTCTCTCGCAGAAGAGCGGCCACCCCCACGATAATCACGGATGCCGTACTTCATGTGGTAGGCATAGTCTGCATGTGCGGGCCGGAACTGTTCAGCAATTGAGCCATAGTCTTTGGATCGTTGATCCACATTCTCGACCACTAGCGCAATGGGGGTACCGGTCGTTCGCCCTTCAAATACACCCGAGAGAATACGCACCGCATCAGGCTCGCGGCGCTGCGTCGTATGCCGCGAAGTTCCCGGGCGGCGGCGATCCATATCACCCTGGAGATCCGCCTCGGTCAAGGCCAAACCTGGAGGACAACCATCCACGATACAACCGATGGCAGGGCCGTGACTCTCTCCAAACGAGGTCACAGTAAAGAGCTTTCCTATCGAATTTCCAGACATGGGATTGAACTCACGTTGCTTTGGCCTTTAATCGGTATCAGGGTCACAGCGCACCCGAGGCTTTCATCAGCTTCACCAAGGCATCGGCGATTAACTGGTAGCCTTCCGGATTCGGATGGACCGTATCCTTATGATATTTGGCATGCCGGAGAATCTCCTCAAGAGATCGATTCTCCAACGGAATATTGAACTCACGCGCCACATCCGCATAGAAGCCAGGCGCGGAGCGCATGCCACCAAACTTGGGAACAGCGATAAGAATCACATCGATTCCACGATCCTTTGCCAGCTTCACCATGCCCCTGAGGTTTTCTCGAACCTTGTCCTCGCTCAGCGAGCGCAAAAGATCGTTCGCACCATGGCAGAGAATCAGAAGATTGGGCTCGTATTCATCCAGCCAGATCGGGAGCCGCTTTAACCCCTCGACCGAAACCTCCCCGGGGAGCCCGCCGTTGATGACATCCCGATGAGCCGCCGCTTGGAGTCGCGCCGGATAACTTTCTTCCGGCAGAACCCCCTTACCAAAGGTCAAGCTGTCGCCAAACGCCAGTATTTTCGCATTTGGGGGCAAGGCCTTCTGCTTAGGTGTGGATCCCTCACACCCCGATAACAGGATTCCGCAGAGTGCAAGCAAGAGCCACCCGATTACGGGAAACTTCGTCATGCCTTGCATACTCTTACCTCCCGAAGACGAACCCCAAGATGGCTGGGGCATCCTTTGAATCTAGCGACCAACATCCTTGAAAAACGTCCTGACCTGCTCGGCGGTCAGAAGAAAAATTCCATCGCCCCCACGCTCAAACTCGAGCCAGCAGAAAGGCACGTCGGGAAATGTTGAAACCAAGGCTTCCGCAGCGCTCCCAACCTCAACAATCAGGATGCCATCATCCGTCAGGTGATCCGATGCATCCCGAAGAATTTGCCTGACGCAATCAAGCCCATCGACCCCAGACTCAAGGCCCAGTTTAGGCTCTGCATGGAACTCAACGGGAAGGTGTTGCCACTCGGAAGTGCTGACATAAGGCGGATTGCTAACGATGATGTCATACCGTTCGCCCGCAAGCGCCTGAAAGAGGTCCGAGCGGATCGTACGGACCCGGTCCTCGACTTCAAGGCGCTGGCGGTTGATATCAGCCACTTCAAGTGCATCCGGCGAAATGTCCACCGCATCGACTTGGGCATCAGGAAACGCGAGTGCGCACGCAATTGCGATGCAGCCACTGCCCGTACAAAGGTCAAGAATGCGCTCGACCCGATCAGGCTCCACCCAAGGAGAGAACTCAGCCTCGATCAGTTCAGCAATAGGAGAGCGCGGAACCAGAACCCGTTCATCGACATAAAATTGCTGGCCCGCGAATGGCGCCTCATGGGTCAGGTAAGCCAAGGGCTTGCGCTCACGAATTCTGCGATCCATGAGATCAAGCACTCGCTCACGCTCTGCACGTGTCAAAGTCGATTGGAAATAACCACCTGGAAGGTCATAAGGCAAATGCAGGGCATGAAGCACCAGAGCAGCCGCCTCATCTAAGGGACCATTCGTCCCATGACCAAAAAAAAGATTCGCCTCATTGAAGCAGCTAATGGCGTAACGAACGTAATCCCTGAGCGTAGTCAGCTGATTCAAAGCATCCTGATGATTCGGCGTGGTCATGGATAAAGTCCAATGGCGGAAAGGCCTGCAACTTCCTCAAAGCCGAACATGAGATTCATATTCTGAACGGCCTGTCCTGCGGCCCCCTTGACCAAGTTATCAATGGCGGAAAGAACGACGACGGTGTCCCCATTCATTGGACGATGGACCGCTAACTGACACCGATTAGAGCCTCGGACATTGCGGGTATCCGGATGAGCGCCACTCGGAAGCACATCGACAAACGGTTCATCGGCATAAGTTTGCTCGAACAAGGATTGGAGATCTTCCACTTGCCCCACCACTCGCCCATAGAGTGTGGCGTGAATGCCTCGGATCATCGGAATCAAGTGAGGTACAAAGGTCAACCCAACAGGGGCTCCTATGAGATTGGAAAGACCCTGGCGAATTTCAGGCCAATGACGATGACCCGTGACCGCATAAGCTTTCAAGCTTTCGCCCGTTTCACTCATCAGGATCGGGATCTCGGCCTTGCGACCTGCACCGCTGACACCCGACTTTACATCCGCCACCAGAGACTGTGGATCCACAGCACCCGAACGTAACAAGGGGGCTAGCCCGAGCTGGACAGCGGTGGGATAGCAACCCGGGCAGGCGATAAGGCGGGCACCCCGAATGGCTTGCCGATTAAATTCTGGAAGACCATAGACCGCCTCCGCCAAAAGATCAGGACAGGCGTGATTTTCACCATACCAGTGGGCGAAAACTTCCGGATCTTTGAGACGAAAATCCGCAGCAAGATCGATGACACGAATCCCTCTTTCGAGAAGTTCTGGCGCCATGCGCATGCAGGTTCCGTTAGGCGTTGCGAAGAAGACAACATCGCAAGCTTCAAATGCGGCGAGAGAAGGCTCGACAAAAGGGAGATCCAGATGCCCCCGAAGGTTGGGATATGCGTCAGAGACGCGCTTCCCGGCATCCCCACGCGAGGTGACTGCCACGACATCCACCTGAGGATGCAGGGCCAGAATTCGAAGCAACTCGACACCGGTGTATCCGGTACCTCCAACGATGCCAGCGCGAACCATCCGACTACACCTCAATACCTTTGTGAAATTCGACGATCCCCTCGGTGAGAAGCCAAGGAAATCGCGTCACTTTAATCGTCCTCGGGAAGGGGGCCGTCGAAGGCCTCAACCAATGCCTTGAGTTTTTGTCCCGACTTGAATGTCACGACCCGTCTTGCGGTGATAGGGATCTCCTCACCGGTCTTTGGATTACGACCAGGTCGCTCGCTCTTATCCCTAAGATCAAAGTTGCCAAAACCTGAAAGTTTCACCGATTCACCGCGACCTAGCGCCAGCTTGATCTCCTCAAAGAACTCATCGACAAGTTCCTTGGCGTCCTTTCGCTGGAACTCAAGCTCAACGATCAACCGCTCCATCATGTCGTTTTTGGTCAGTGCCATCTCAATCTCTCAATCGTGCGTCACAGTCCCGAGCCAA
>CAYQOJ010000059.1:0-14672 GCA_964419105.1 uncultured Methylococcus sp. | reverse complement strand
TGATCATGTTGAATCGGGCAGAACTCATCGGACGACTCGGGCGCGACCCGGATGTTCGTTACACCCAGGAAGGCAAGGCCATTGCCAATCTGGCGCTTGCTACCACCGATGCCTTCAAGGACCTTGCATCCGGCAAGAGGAAGGAACACACGGAGTGGCATCGCGTGGTCCTTTTTGGACGCCAGGCGGAAATCGCCGGGGAATACCTCAAGAAAGGCTCGCTCGCTTATGTCGACGGCCGTCTTCGTACCCGGCGCTGGAAAAACAAGGAAGGCATCGAGATTTCGACCACCGAACTGGTCGGAAACAGTCTGACCCTTCTGGAACGTGCACCCAAGGCAAAAGACCCTGGTTCGGCCGCTTCACTTTACCCCGGTGAAACGCCTGCCGACGACGGTTTTCTTGATTTTCCAGATCCGCCTTTTTAAGACCCATGGACGACGCCCTTCGGGGCGCCGGCCTCGATCAATGCATTTTTTCATGCCCCACGAATCAGGGCGCTAGGCTTCAGATGCCGACGTCATTGACGTCACGCATCCTGCTTTGGCAGGCGTTTCATCCCTCAAGGGATGACGGTTCCCTAAAGAACCGGACCGGAGACGAGACGACCGGTCGTTCCATCACCCAGGCGATTCTGGGCGATTCATCCACACCCGGCCGGGATTCGACGCCCCGCCGGGGCGGCGTCTCCCGATTTTTTATGGAGACTCCCATGCATCATGATTTTCCCTTGGCCGAAACCTTCGGTATTGCCGCCCCGGATCATCTGACCATTCAAGGCTTTGCCGATGCTTCGCACCCACTCATTCCAACGCGAAAGGATTACGTCTTTCGACGTGAACCCTTGCGCGATGTCCTTGCGTTTCTGACGCAAAGCCATGGGGATGGGCTCTACATCACAGGACCCACCGGATCCGGCAAGACCTCGCTGATCACCCAGGTGGCAGCAAGGCTCAACTGGCCGGTGCAGTCGGTGACCTGTCATGGCCGTCTTGAACTTCAGTCCCTGATCGGACAATTCACCCTGTCTGAGGGGACCATGAAGTTCGTTCACGGTCCCCTCGCTGAAGCAATTCGCGAGGGGCAGCTTCTGATCCTTAACGAGATTGACCTTCTCGAACCTTCGGAGCTTTCAGGGCTGAACGAGTGCCTTGAAGGACAAGCCCTGATCATTCCCCAAAATGGGGGTGAAGTCATTCATCCCCATACGGCATTTCGTCTGATCGCTACGGCGAACAGCCGAGGATCCGGGGACCGGACGGGGCTGTATCAGGGGGTTTTGCGCCAAAACCTCGCTTTCCTGGACCGGTTCCGGCTCATCGAGATCGGCTATCCGGATCCCGAGGTCGAGGCCTTGATGCTTGAACTTAAGGTGCCGGAACTTTCCGCCGACATTCGTGAAGGGATGATTCGGGTGGCCGGGGAAATCCGTCTGCTTTTCATCGGGCACGACCGTGTCGGTGGCATGCTGGGGCTGACCTTGTCGACCCGGGGACTTTTGCGTTGGGCAGAGCTGACTCTGACCTTTCGCGGAGCACCCCACACCCTGGCTTATGCCCTGGACCGGTCTCTCACGCTTCGGGCGGAAGCGGAGGAAAGAACCGCGATCCATCGTATCGCTGCTGATGTCTTTGGGGATCTTTGGGAAAGCGCCTTGCCGCTCAACAAGACCCCCTGATCTTTCTGACCACCCTTTGGGGCCTTGATGTCCCATAGGGACGCTCATGGCCCCCTTTTTAATGAAGGAGCCATGCCATGCATGAATCACATCTGATCCTTGATCAACTGGCCATTATCAAGATTGAGGCCACCCTCTGGTCAGGGCGCAAGCAACTGCACCCCGAGGACCTGATCCTGGGCGACGGCAGTCGCCTGCCTCCCCGAGATCTTGCCTCCCTGGGATCCAAGCGCATTGCCGACCCCAGGGACATCCAGGTGTTTGCCCGCCTCAAGAGAGAGGCCGAACGCTGCTGCCAGAAAGTTGGTTCCCGCTTTATCGGCGGTTATGCCGTTCCGGCGTCGCGTCTGGATGCCGTCATCGTGCAGCTGGATCTGATCCGGCAGAAATTTGAGGCCGCCCGCTTTGACTTTCTGTCGCGTTATGACGAGGCCATAGCGGACTGGGCTAACCAGCATCCGGAGTTCAAGGATGCCATCCGGCGTTCCGTGGATCCCGTGTCGAAGGTCGCAACTCTTTTGACCTTCGACTTCGTGGTGTTTCGCCTGAGGTCTATGGAGGCACTGGAGGGAAGCCTTGAACGCAAGCTCAAGACCCTTCCTGAAACGCTAATGAGCGAAATCGCCCTTGAGGCGAGGAGCTTTGCCGCCGAATCCCTGACCGGAAAAAGCGTGGCCACCCGTAGGGTGATCGCACCGCTTCGAAGGATAAGGGACAAGCTCCAAGGACTCTGTTTTGTTGACCCGACGCTTCGGGGTTGGGTCGACGCCCTGGATGAGCTTCTGGACCGCATGCCGAGGCGCGGCGAAGTACGCGGAGGCTATCTTCGCGAGCTCGAGGTCATGGCGCTGCGCCTGGGTCATTCAGACAGGGCCCCGAGCGACAGTAAACACCCATTGGGATCTGATGACCCCATTCCACCCCCTTTCGACGCAAAGGCGACCGAGGATTTCTGGCACAGCAATACGCCAGGAATCGTGAAAACCCCATCAGTCCCCGAAGCCTCTCCCTCAAGGAGTTCCTTCTGGTTCTGACCCCCGGTGTCTCCCCTATCGGGGGGACACCGTTTTTATTGAATCCATTGTGGAGAAATGCGATGAAAACCAACCTTCATCAGGCCTATCCGATTGTTGCTGCGGCGCTTGGGCGTCGTCTTGGCGTGCGGGTCGAGATCCATGGCGATCGGGCACGCACCAACGGCGATGTCATCCAATTGCCGGCAACTTCCGATGAAAGCACCGACTACCGGGAGGTGGCCTGGGGCTTTCTCGCCCATGAAGCGGCACACCTTCGCTGGACGGACTTTGAAGTCTTTCAATCTGCGGGAACACTTCCGATCCGCCAATCCCTCCTCAATGTCATCGAGGATATCCGGATCGAACGGAACCTTGTGGATCTCTATCCCGGAACCCGCCGCTCGCTGGAGACCACCGTCGGACGCGTTCTTTTGGAGGGCGGCTTTGCCCTTCCTTCATCCATCGCGCACCCGGGGGTCCATCTTCAGGCCTTTTGCCTTCTGGATCTTCGCTCCCGCATTCTGGGTCAAAAGATCCTGGCCCCTCTGGCTCAGATGGCACGGGATCAGCTTGAGACCGTCATCGGTTCCAAGACCCTGGGGCTGATTGATGTCCAGCTCAGGGATGTCACGGCCCTGAGTTCGACGGGGGAGGCCCTGGATCTGGTCGATCGGCTTTTGGCTCTTTTCAGGGCGCCTTCGGACGCCACGCCAAAGCAGGCTTCCACGGGGGAAGCAAAGGGATCCTCGAGACCCGAGGTTCGAAATAAGAGGACCTCCGTAGAAGAGGATGATGGAGCATCACAGGATGGCAGCGACAGGGTTCCATTCGATCTCGATGGAACCCCTTCAGGAGAGCTGATCGATGATCTTTTTGCCATGGCGGGGAGTTTTCTGGACCGGAGAGCCGAGGGTGCCAATGGCCCGACCCTCCCGGTTGCAGATGATCCACCGGCGCTTGGCAAGGAAAGTCATGCCTTGCTGGCGAAGGTCCGTCGGGAGTCCCTCCACCTTCGTTCTTCACTCGAGAGCCTGGTTCAGGCCAGCGTCGAGCGACGTCAACACCATGGTCATCATGGGCTCGTGATTGATGGCCATCGGCTCGCTCGATCTGCCGTCATGGATCCGAAGATCTTCCTCAGGAGGAACCGCAGGATCCAGCCCGATACGGCGGTCCATCTGCTGGTCGATCGCTCGCCTTCGATGTCGGCGCTGGTCGCACGTCCTCAGGGTGGTTCGGCACGGCGCATTGATCTTGCGTGGGAGGCGAGCCTTGCGCTGGCTTTGGCCCTTGAGGCGATCCCGGGCGTCAATCCGGCGATTACGACCTTTCCCGGCGAAATGGGTGAATCTTCCCGGGTCTACCGGGTACTTCCCCACGGTCGACGCCTCAACGAGGTCCGGGATCACCTGGGTTCCGATCTCGATGGCAGTACGCCCCTGGCCGAGGCCCTTCTTTACGGGGCCTCGGAACTCATTGGTACCGGCTGCCAGCGCAAGCTCATCCTTTGTCTCACGGACGGGATTCCGGATGATCTCGAGGCAGCGATCGCTATTTTGGCCCAAATCAGGGCCTCGGGGATCGCTGTCCACGGAATCGGCCTTGCGCTGGACGTAGATCGGGTCTTCGGCCCTTCGATCACGATTGCTGATCTTGGCGAACTGCGATCGGCTCTTTTTGATCTATGCCGAACCCTTCTGACCGTTCCCCACTGAATATCGGCCCTTCGGGGCCGATGTTCCTGGATTTCACCCTGATCCCTAGTGGGAACCGTCACCCAGGATCGTTATCATGGGACATTTAGATCCCCCACGATGGAGACTCCCATGGACCTGATGGAACGATTGAACTGGCGCTATGCCTGCAAGAAGATGGACCCTTCAAAAAAGGTCGCAGAAGAGACCGTGGCCCGAATTGTCGAAGCGGCTCGCCTTGCCCCAACCTCCAGCGGACTTCAGCCCTTTGAGGTTCTGGTGATTACGAACCGGCCTCTTCGCGAGAAGATTCAGGCCATTGCATGGAACCAGGGCATGGTGACCGACAGTTCCCATCTCCTGGTGTTTGCTGCGTGGGATGACTACACCCCGGAACGGATCAACATGATGTTTGATCTCACCAACGAAATTCGCGGTTTCAAGAATGAGGGCTGGGAAGCCTACCGCCAGCAACTCCTCGCAGGCTATCCGCCCCGTGGTCCTGAAACCAACTTTCAGCATGCGGCCCGGCAGTGCTACATCGCGATGACCACCGCCACCCTTCAGGCGGCCTTTGAAGGCGTGGACACCACCCCGATGGAAGGATTTGATCCGGATGCTCTGGATGCAATCCTGGATCTTCGCGCCCAGCATCTTCGGAGCGTTCTGATGCTTCCCCTCGGGTACCGCGAGGCTGACAAGGACTGGCTGGTCAACCTGCCAAAGGTTCGTCGTCCCACTGCCGATTTCGCTCGTCGCATCGACTGATTCACCCACCCGTTTTTCAACCCCGAAGCCCGGTTCCATGATCCGGGCTTTCTTGCAAAGAAACGACTCCATGTTGTCGCTTTTTAAGCGTATGATCAGCGCCGGATGGTCCACCCGGACCCTCAATAACCAGGGGCCCCGAGGCAGATCCCGATGAATGAAGGCAAGCTTGAAGAGTTTCTCCTGGAAATCACGTTGAGCGCCCTTTTGCGAAATGCCGAAAGCATTGATGAACCGAATCTCCTGCTCGGTAATCTCAAGGCAGCCGTCAAATCCCGAAAGATTGTCGACTGCGTGCAATTTGAGGGTCTCTGGGAAGAACCCGTCGATGATGCGCCTCACTATTTCATCAACTTCAAACTCTCACCTGAGGTCTGTGAAGCCGGTTTCGGCGATGGCACCGAGTTCCACGAGCTGACCTGGAGTCTCGTGCTTCCGAACCTCGATGCCATGGACGCCGTCGATCAACCAGAAACGGCCCACGACTGGCTGCTTTTGGCCGAGATTGACGTCAATCTCGAGAGCGATGAAATCTATGACGAACTGACCCGTCTGATCGTTCTCGACGTCGAGGAGGAGTGAATTGATTTCGATCGTCCCTACTCGGTGAGATCCACGTAGACATTGAACGTCAGGAAGTTCACGTCAAGGTCTTCGACAAAGTCGCGGTTAATGTAATTGTTGAGATAACCGATTTCAGCCCGGGTTGTCTGATTGAACCTGTAGCCCACTCCAGCAAAAACCCGATTTTGGTCATACCCTGCCACAGGACCCCAGGACACTGTATTGAGGTTGACGAAGACTTCCTCGGCGGCGATGAGATACCAAAGATCATTTAGGGGATAAGTCCACTGAACCAGTTGACGTGCCCTCATTGCCAAGCCCCCGGCATTATTGACGGTCCGCTCCTCAAGGCGGCTTGAAAGCTTGATACCGCCGTACGGGGTGAAGACCTCATAGTTGTATTGTTGCCAGCCACGATTTTCGTTGGTCGGAACGCTCGCCAAGGGCTCAAGAACGTGCTGAAAGCCGTATCCTCCATACACCGAGTGGTTACCGTCGATCTTGTAACCAATGGAGGTATAGCTTCCAACGGCAGAGAACACCATGAACTGATCGGCCGCAGCATAGGGTGTCCCGATCTGATTGCCAACAAGAAGGAGATCGCTCTCGTAAAGCCAGGCTGAGCCTTTGCCGAAATTCCCATAGACCCCAAGGTCCCCAAGGATCCCGAATATCTGCTCAGGCGCCTGCCCCCCCTTGAGTCCGAGCGGCGCAAGGAACAAAAGCGAAGCCGCCAAAAGTCTCAAGACATCGCGGCAGATCATTTTTTGCCCCATAGGGGTTGCACGATCCCCTTTCGGGGCGTAGTCTGAGAATCAGCGCCGATTTGCTCCGCTTGCGGGCGCTTTATAAATATCGCTAAACCGGGTGAGGACCCGTCGAGGCGAAAGCCGGACGGGTTTTTTGTTTTCAGCCTTAGGGCTGGTCGCCGAGTTAAAGACAACTTGCAGGGCGACTCATAAATGCTTGCTAAAGCGTCGACCTCCTGCTCCCCGAAGAGGCCCGATCGCTCCCAAACGTTCGGGGATGTCATTAGGAGGTCCTTCATGCCACTTCATCTCACGCACAACCAGTTCGGCGACTATACCCCTCTCACAAGAACTCCTTCCAAATTCACGAGTCATAAAGAGAGTGCTGCGCCAAACCTTCGCTTCGGTCTGGATGAAATCAATGATCGCCCCCACTTTGGCGTTGAAGACATCAGGACGGCGAGGAGCGATGCATCAAGTTCCCTATACGCGGGCCGTCACGTTTTACATCTGGATTAATGACCTTCAACCATGACAGCAAAGAACGTCCTTGGAACCGAACTTGTCCCCTGCTCGCTGGATCCTTTGACCGGTTATTTCAGGGATGGTTGTTGCCGGACCAATGACGATGACCTGGGACTTCACGTGATCTGCGCCCGCGTGACTGAAGCATTTCTCGAATACTCTCTGGAACGCGGCAACGACTTGATCTCGCCCCGGCCCGAGTTTGATTTTCCGGGCCTGATGCCGGGAGACAAATGGTGCCTTTGTGCGGCTCGGTGGAGCGAGGCCTTTCGGGCCGGGTGCGCCCCTCGTGTCGTTTTGGAGAGCACGCACGAGAAGGCTTTGGAGATTGTCGCCCTGGAAGATCTTCAGGCCTGTGCCTGGCTTAATTGATCAGACCGTCAGTTTTTTAAGGGCTTCAAGATCCTTGATGCGGACAAACTTTCCGCTAAATTCAATGATGCCGGCCGTTTCAAAGCGTGAGAAAAGTCGGCAAACCGTTTCAAGGGTAACCCCAAGGTGATCACCGATCTCCTGACGGGTCAGGTTGAGATAAAACTCCTCTGCAGAGAATCCTCTGGCGCTGTACCGGGCTGAAAGATCCACAAGAAAACCCGCAAGCCGTTCTTCGGCGGGCCGCTTGGTGGTGGCAAGACGATCGATGGAGCGTTCGATCTGCTCTCCGGTCTTCTGCATCAAGGTGCGATGGACAGCGGGCATTTGACGACTGAGCGTCTCGATCTCTGCACTAGGAATCTCGCAGGCACTCGAAGTCTCCAGCGCCACCAGTGCACATCGATAGTTGCCACTGAAAAGCCCATCAAATCCCGCAAGTTCCCCGGGAAGCAGAATCGCGATGATCGCTTCTCTGCCCTTGCTATCCGTGTGAAGAAGCTTCATCGAGCCGGATTTGATGGCATAGATGCCGGAAAACCGCATGCCGGAGCGATAGAGCGACTCCCCTTTGTGGAACGTCCGGGCACGCTTGGCAATCTGGGTGAGGCAGAAACGTTGTGATGTCGCGAGCCCCTTGGGCCTGCAAACTTCTGAAAACCTGCAATCGGTGCAAGGTCCTCCCTGAAACGTCGGTTCCATTGACGAATATTCAGCAACCATTGGTACAACTTGAAGGGGATAACCCAACCACGATAGGGCCGAGTATAAGGCCCGTCAAGATGGCTTTTTTTGTATGTACGCGATTTAGAACGAGAAAAAAGGGGGGTTGATCTCAGGCCGGCTCGGCCCTTTGATAGCTTGAACCCGGCGCATGGATGGCTTGGAATTCATCGCCCCCTCCAAGGCTTGCGTTTTCAAAGCGGGGGCCAACCCCCTGCAACAATTCTCGAAATTCATCCTTGCTCACCCCAAGAATCTTGGCAATGGCTGCAAAGGACCAGGTCGGCTCCCCCTCCTTGCTGGTGAACTGATCGGCGGGTGGAAGAATCCCCTGACTGATGAGATCAAAGATCCGTTGAATTTCAGGTGGCGTAGGAAGAAGATCGAGATCAAGGTGTTTTCCCTTGCGATCACTTCGCATGCAGCCACAACTGGTGGATGACCCATTCCTGAGGGTAATGGCCGAAACATGACGCTCCTCCCCGCAATCACAGCGGCAGGGGTAACGCAGATCACCATTGATTCGTGTGGCCTCGGCCGTAACCTGCCAATGCCCATAACGCCGCCCAACTGCTGGCTGGGCTGAATCCTTTTTTTTCATCACCATCTCCACGGCACTTCAACGAGGCCTATGAGCAAAAGCCCGTCTGACCAAAGGATCTTTACGATTCACCGTCGGTAACGGAGGCGCAGAACCCTATCAGCAAGGCTTGATGTCGAGACTTCCCCCCCCGGGGACAGGATCAGGAGATCCAGAGTGCAAGGTAGAGTAATTCCGGTCTTGTCTCTCGGGTCCCAATCGATCCTTTTCCAATGGAAAAGGGCCATCGATGAAAAGACAAGCACGGTTATTCCACCCGTGTCTCGATAGGCAATCGTTTCACATTCAAACTTGAGGATAAGAAAACTGTCGCCTGATGATCAAGTATGGCCCCTGTTGATAGTCCATTATCGAAATGGAACAAATCCACCCTCCGTCGAATACGCCACATTTCGCGAACTGAAGGCGGTCTCATTTCCCCGCGAATTGAGAATGATCCGGTTCTCATCATCAGGGACATTGAAAAATTGCCCCTGAAGCTTCATGCCACATGAAGGACAGCTGTTCCCGGCGACCAGGGCATTACGGACCAGTATTCCGTCCTGCCGCACAATCAAGGTGCCACCACAATACTCACAGCCGGTATGATCCGCTCCCGCAAAACCGGGAAGATCGATGTAGACATGAGAGAGGCCATTCGATCTTGCCTTCTTTTGCGCGCGCATCAGGCGTGATGCCAAAAGCTCTCCCTCCTCGACAAAAGCCCCTGTGGACCCGGTCACCTTGAAATGGACCGGAACGTCATGGCCCAAGTGCTTGACCAGCCATTTCGTCATGGCATCAATTTCTATGGGGTGATCATTCACGCCGAGGATCAGGGATATCGTGATTTCAAGCCAGCAATCGGTCTCGTGATACAAATGAAGCAGGGTTTCAAGAACAGCGCGTAGCTGAAAACCGGTCTTTTGGACGTAGAAGGCATCGGTGAAGCCCTGAAGATCAATGCGAACGGCCCTGAGGTCTTTGAGGCAATTCCTGCGAGTGTCCAATGCGAGATTCCCAAGGCTTGAGGTGAGGATACCGACACCTTTGGCGTGGCAGGTATCCTGAAAGTCAGGATCTGTCTTTAGGAGGTGAATCAGATCGCTTTCTTTAATCAAAAGCTGATCAATGCCCTGACCCCGCGCGATCTTCGGGATCTCGTTCGGCTGCGTTTTGAAGAGGTCGGGTATCAGAACCTTGGACCCTGGATGAAAGTGAAAGAACCGGGTGGCTTCGATAGGCTGAATCAGGCCTGAAGGAATCCGTGGAGCGATGTTCGACCTCAAGGACTCACCACAACGCAACCGCGCCATACCCCACCACTCGCGTCATATCGCCTGTGGTCTCACCCGAATGGGTCGCAGCAAGTAGTTCAGCTTGAAGCCCTCGTGCTGATGCCGCTCGAAGGACTCCATTGATTGCAGAGGCCCCACAGGCATCCTCTGCTTCCAGGGTTGGGGAGAGGTTGAGAATGCGTCTTAGGGTGAGTTGGTCACGACGACGGGCGCTGGCCCCACTCAAAAAATGAGAGAGGTCTGTACTGACCACCAGGAGCGTTTCACGCCCCCCCCAGACCCGCTCTACCACTTCGCCCACCCTCGCCTCCTCTGTTATTCCCATCGCCAGAGGCACCAACACAAACGCATCCAGAACACACCTCAGAAAGGGCAGCTGCACTTCAATGGAGTGCTCGAAGGCATGGGCTTCATCACTCACCAAGACTCCAGGATTCATCAGCAGTGAGGCCAGCATTTTTCGGTCAATGGGGATGCCGCCAATCGGGGTTTCGAAGACATCCACCGAGGGTATGGCTATGCCACAAAACCCCTGCCGATGCATCGGACCAAAAAGCACGACACGCCGGATTTGCTGAGCGAAAGGCTTGAGGAGAGCAAAGGCTCTGGCCGCAACTTCACCGGAATAGAGATATCCCGCATGCGGGACCATCAAGACCTTGGGACAGGATTTGGGACTGTGCGCCAACGGCACATCCAGCCAATAATGGAGTTGTTGACCCAGAACCTCTGGATCACTGCTGTAAAAACGACCTGCAACCGCGGGAGATCGGTAGGAGGGAGCGGGGTTGTTCACATCAGAAACTCCAGACCAAACACAAGGCATCATCGCGGCCCACGACCTGTGGTTTCCGCTCTGGGAGGAAAGCCTAGGGCGTCCGAAGCATCAGAAAAATCAGTAAAAATACAACCTGTACAATTCCGGTTTTATTCTTCCTCTCTTCTTTTTCCATGTCACTGATCGCCCTTCCTGAACTGCATACCCTGAGCGTCTCAACCGGCATGGTGGCTTTGGCCGAGATGGGAGATAAAACCCAGCTTCTGGCACTTTTGCTTGCCGCCCGCTTTCAACGCGCTTGGCCGATCATCCTTGGCATTCTGATCGCAACCCTTCTGAACCACGGCCTTGCGGGAGCCCTCGGGCACTGGATCGGCAGTGCACTTGAGCCACAGATGCTCCAGTTGATTCTGGCGTTTGTCTTTTTGGTCATGGCCGTCTGGATTCTGGTTCCGGATGCGTGCGATGAAGAGGTTGATACCCAGAATGCGTTGGGTGTTTTCGCCGCAACCACAGTGAGCTTCTTCCTGGCCGAGATGGGCGACAAGACCCAGATTGCGACCATCGCACTGGCAGCCCATCAATCGGATTTGGTGATGGTCGTCATAGGAACGACGTTCGGAATGATGCTGGCCAATGTTCCTGTGGTTTTTCTCGGAGACCGGATCGCCCATCGCCTACCTGTCCGGGCGACCCGGATCGTGGCATCCCTTCTCTTTCTGGGCCTCTCAAGCACCGCGTTCTACACCGCGGACATCGACCTCAACGCCCTCTGGGAATCAACACGCGAAAGAGTTCTGTCCTCATGGAATCTCAAGACATGAGTTCAAACAACCAGCACGCTAAGATGGAACCTGAGCAATCGAAATCGGTCGAAACGGTGTCAATTCGATTCGAGACATTCCTATGCGACAGGTTTCTCATTTTCTTCTGGGCCTTGGGGCCCTCATGCTCATTGCCTATTGTTTTATCGGCATCCGAAGTGGAGCCGATTTCATTCACCCCCCTTTCGTGATGTTCTGGGCCTCCTTGTTTCTGATCATCGGGGGATTCGCGGGTCGATTCATACTTCCTCGCCTCTAGCGATCGCCAACGGGCCTCAAGCCCGGATTGCCAGAGTTGGAACCTCCCCTTAAAGTTTTGGGGTCCCCCTCAACCCCTGAAACGGAGTAGTCCGCGTGAGCGCCCTTTTTTCGCCTTATGTGATTGGGAGCGTGAAGCTTTCCAATCGGATCGTCATTCCACCGATGTGCCAATACTCGGCACGTGATGGGCTGGCCACAAACTGGCATCTTCTGCACCTTGGAAACCTCGCGCTTTCAGGTGCAGGCCTCCTGATCATCGAAGCCACTGCAGTTTCACCGGAAGGAAGAATTACGCCCTGGGATTTGGGCCTTTGGTCCGAAGGGCACGAGGCGGCCCTGAGGCAAACGCTGGACGTGGTGCGAGAGTACTCGGCGATGCCCCTGGCCATCCAGCTAGCGCATGCCGGGCGAAAGGCATCGACAAACCGTCCCTGGAAAGGTGGTGCATTCGTTCCTCCCTCGGAGGGCGGATGGCTGCCCCTTGCACCCTCCCCGATACCTTTTACGGCTGGGGATCCCCTGCCCACTGCGCTTGTCGCCTCGGAGATTGACCGCATTGTCGAGGCCTTCGTCGCCTCAGCTGAGCGAGCGCATCGACTGGGGATCGACCTCATCGAACTCCATGCGGCACATGGGTATCTGCTGCATGAATTTCTCTCGCCCCTCACCAACCATCGAGAAGATCAATACGGCGGTTCGCTTGAAAATCGCATGCGCCTTCCGCTCAGAATTTTTCGTGAAATGCGGGATCGTCTCCCCGACAGTCTTCCCATTGGCGTCCGCATATCAGCCAGCGACTGGATCGAGGGGGGTTGGAGTCTCGAGGAAAGCAAAACCTTCGCCAAGGCCCTTCATGCGCTGGGCGCCGCATATATCCATGTGTCCAGTGGCGGACTCAGCCCCCTGCAACAGATTCCTCTGGAGCCGGGTTATCAGGTGCCCTTTGCAGAGGCGATCCGAAAGGCTACCGGGATGCCGACCATTGCGGTCGGACTGATTCAGGCACCGGAGGATGCTGAAGCTTTGGTCGCTTCAGGCAAGACTGACCTCGTCGGCATTGCCCGCGGCATGATCTTCGACCCCCGATGGCCATGGCATGCTGCCGTAGCCCTGAATGCAAACATAGAAATCGCTGCGCCCTATTGGCGATGTGTCCCGGGATCCGAAGCCCAGCGCTTCAGCGCAGCCCCTCATCCCTGAACAAGAAAACCTCCCTTCCGGTATCATGAACGCATGGCAAGTCTGCGCCATCGGCTGGGTCAACCCGGTTGCGTCCTTGAGAAGGACCTCACGCCTTTAAGAATAACGACAATGTGAGGTAAATCATGAGCGAATCTACGCAGCCCTCAGAGGAGAAAACCTGCGCCTTTGCTGGCGTTCGAAAGGTCATCGACTGGTTCAATGTCGTTGATGACTTCAAGATCAAGGAGCATCCCAATTTCCTTCCGCGCTGGGCTTTTCTGGTGATTGTGCTGAGCTTTTTAGCCCTGACCTAAATCGCCCGAGGGGATACGACCAGGCTCTCATAGCCCTCCGGGCGACAAGGGCCTGGGAGTTTCACCGTCCGACTCATAGGGCCTCGTCCAGAGTCTCGAGATAACGCTCGAGATCCCCCTCGCTGAAGCAGCAGAAGGTGACTTCTTTAAGGGACGTTGGCTCTGAAATCGAACCCAGCACCGTCTCCACCGCAATCCGGGTGGCCAATGCCTTGGGAAATCGAAACACCCCCGTGCTGATGCAGGGAAATGCAATGGATTGGGCCTTGATGGATTCCGCCGTCGCGATGGAACGTCCATAACACGCGCGAAGTCGCTCCGGCTCCCCTGATCGGCCATCGCGCCAACGGGGCCCTACCGTGTGGATGATTTTTTTGGCCGGTAGACGGTAGGCTTCGGTCAGAACAACCGCTCCAGGCTCGCAACCCCCAAATGTTCGGCACTCTTCCAAGAGTTCAGGTCCTGCGGCCGCGTGAATGGCCCCATCAACCCCACCCCCACCCAAAAGGCTCTCATGGGCTGCATTGACGACGATATCGACCTCCAGAGTCGTAATATCCGCAAGGATGGCTTTGATTGTGAGCATGAAAATCCGGGGAATCTCATTAAAAAATAGCGGCGCGCCTAGACAAGGCAACCCCCGCTCGGGATAAGATGGGGTCAACGCGTCATGATCCGGAGTTTAGGCATGTTCACCGTCAAGTGGCACCCCCCATTCAAGCTGGCGATGCTTCTTGGCAGCCTGTTTCTGGTGACAGCTGTTGAGGCGAAGACCTCAGGCACTCATCAAAATACGGTCAGAAAGGAAGTCATCTATTCGGTAGGAGGCGACATTCGGGAGGCCCGTATCAGTTTCATGGATTCCACCGGCCGAGTCGAACATGAAATCGTCCATGTCCCATGGAAGCTCAAGATCATGATGCCTTGCAAGAGCAAGGTCTCTATCGCTGCCCGTAACCTCTCCCCGAACGGCAATGTGACCGTCCGGATTCGCATTGATGGCAAGGACGTCAAGGAAGTGACAGGACACGGCCATCTGGCCGGCGTTTTTGCCGAAAGCCAGACATGTAGCTAAGTTCACCCATGGAAGCGAATTTCTGGATTGATCGATGGAATGAGGGTCAGATCGGCTTTCACCTCAGCGAGGTGAATCCCGCTCTGATTCGTCAATGGCCGCATCGCGGCAGCGCTAGCAAAGGACCCGTCCTGGTTCCTCTCTGCGGTAAAACGCGAGACCTTCTCTATCTCAGGGATCAGGGCCACGCAGTGACCGGAATCGAACTGAGTCCCCTGGCCGTGGAGGCCTTCTGGCAGGAATCAGGAATCACGCCGACCGTTTCTCAGGA
>CAYQOJ010000058.1:0-14682 GCA_964419105.1 uncultured Methylococcus sp. | reverse complement strand
CAGGCCCGTGGTCGGGTTTGGTAGGGTTTGCGTTAACCGTTAAACCTCCTCCTCCTTCAGCTAAAAGCTCCTCCATGGCCGAAACTATGCGCCTCCTCCACACACAGGGCTACACCGCGAGCACGCGCGACCTGCACAGTAACTTTGCGCTGTACAGCGAACTATTGGCGCTCCTGGGTGTGGCCGACGTGCCAGCTGCAGTTTTTTTCCACGGATCCGGCGCACCGCCGCAGCAGATCTTTGCAGAGGGCATCGACCTTGAGAGCTGCGCCGACCCCAACGCCTTTGCAGGCAGCATGTTCTACGGTTCCGTTGCTCCGAAGGCCGCTACCTATGCGCGCCCGTATCTCTATCTCTGCATGGTGCCCTGGTCGGAGAAAGTAAATGTCTACAAGCCCAAGGACAGAGCCGACGCGCACAGCGAGCAGGCGAAGGCAGCGGACGTCCTGCTGATTGGGGACCACACACGGTTTGACTACCCTGAATTCGCAATCCGCGATGCTACACGCGTCACGCTGCTGGCCTGCTTCGTCATGGACTGCCCGATGCTCTCGCACTTCCCTGCCATGGACGCCCAGCGCCGGGAGCGTCTTCTGTGGAACGATGCGCAGGCGGGCGCTTACCGGGCATGGCTTGTGGAGAAGGAAGAGTTAGCTGCGAAAAAGTAACCATACTACTACATTGCGCCTTGAAACTCTGAATTCTTGGGTTCTGCAGAGTGAGTGAACACAAACTGCCTTGACTTGGTGCCAAAACAATAAAAATAAAACACAAAAGAAATTATCCATTGCTGAGTGTGGATTCTGATGTATAAGTACAAATGTGAAAGCGTATACATCAGTACTGCAGTGGTCAGAACAACCTACAGCATACAAAAAGTCATGGGTTCAAATCCTGATTTGGCCAATTTGTAATTGTTGTGATATTTTTTTCCTTGTTTTCCCCACTCACAACCCAATCCACCCCATCAATCTCCTGAGGGTGGTGGTGGTTGATGTTGATGTTGGTGCTGTTGTCTCTACTACTGCTAATGTCTCCTCCTTCACATCCACCAGCATCGCCGTGTATGTGCCCTCCTTCCGCAGAGTCTCCATCCCCCAAGGATAAAGCGGCATGACAAAGACCCCGTTGCCCCCCTGCACCTCACACTTCTCATGCGTGGCGCACGCGCCCGACTCGAGGAGCGTTTCGATCAGACAGACGTTGCCCGAGTCGCAGAGGGTCTCAAGCTGCGGCGTGACCTTGCCGTCGGGCATGAGGCCGAGGATGATGGAGGAGTTGACGAGCGAGTAAACCACCGAGATGTTGTCGATCGAGTAGCGGTAGGCCGACAGGTTGGACCGCACCCTGAGCGTGAGCGCGGCGACGTCGGTGAGCTGCACGAAGTCGGCCTGGCCGGAGTACTTGACGCGGTTGCCCTGCAGCACGTCGACTATGTACTGAGGTGCGTGCGAGCCCGGCTTGATCACCACCGGGGCCTTGCAGTGCTCCGCGATGGCCGCGCCGTCCGCCCGAGCCACCACGCGCGTGAGGACCGAGCCGCCGCGGGAGAGCAGCAGGACGTAGAGGGTGAAACTGGTGGCCGGTTTATAGGGTTTAGGCAGCGGCACATACACACTGACGAATTCCGAGTCGATCGACACGTTGCAGCCCAGAGATACCCCCTGCGTCACCCAACGCGATTGCACACTGCAGTTGGGCTGCATCCAATCGACCGCATCGTCGCCTGCCTGAAACCGCATACTCTGCACCGCCTCGATGTTCGCCGCCTTGACCACGAGGTGCATGAAGACGACCTCCCCGCCGCACGTCTCGAGCTGCAGCCGGCTAAACTCGATGCCGCTGTACTGGAAGACGCCCACGGACGTGGAGGTGACCGAGCTGTTGAGCTGTATCTCGACGCGACTCTCGGTGTTCTGCGCCAGGCGCCCGAAGACGACCATCCCTATGCCCAGGCGGTATATGGTCGCGCCGTTGGACGTGGTGGATGGCACTCCTCGGTGCTTTTCCAGGTCAACCGAGACAGTGAACTGTTCGTGATTGTCTGAAAAAGAGCCGTCCCACCGCGCGACAAACTGCTCCATGTGCCCCATGGGATCGCGCGACGAGCAGTCCACCGCCGTCGTCAGAAACTCGGCCGACCCCATATCACCCCTGCAGCACCCATCCATGACGTCAAACGGCGGGCACGGCGCGGGCGAGGCGCCAAAGTGCATGAACCAGAAGAAGTAGTCCACCGCGGGCAGCCGGTAGTCCACCGTGAGCGTGAGCACCGTCCCCGAGACCGACGCATTGACGATCTCCATCGAGGCGGACGGCTCGCCCCCGACCAGAACATCCATCGCGTCCACCACGGACGTCACCACCGTGCCCGGCGCGCTCGGCATCAGCGGGGCCAGCGACGCAGCCAGGGCCTGCATGGCCTCGTGGTTCGACGCGTCGATCGTGAGCAGCAGCGGCGTGTTGTCCATGAGCAGATGCCGCGCCGCCGACTGGATCTGAGCGAGCGTGGCGTTCACCGTGGTCTGGTACCGCCGCCGCACGCACTTGCCGTAGAGCCGGAAGAAGGGGCACAGGCAGGTCCGGTTGCGGAGCAGGATTTCATTCTCGCCACACGAAGCCCAGGCAGTGGTAGTAGAAGTGGGGGGGAGGGGCGTGGCAGTGGCGGAGGTGGTGAGGAGTAGGGTTATCACTGTTAGCAACGGCAGTGATGGTAATGATGATTGTTGTGATGCAGCAGGTAGTATTGGTATTTTTATTTTTGCCGAGAATATCTGCTCGGCGGTAGTAATGGTCTTATTTCTGGAGTCAGAACAAGTATTATTACTTAGAAACATTTCATTCCACAGTATCACCATGACTAATATACATCCTGCTTACACTCTGTCAGATGAATGACAAAACAGCCAGAGTTTCTATTATAGTATCCAATCTGGAGCCCAGCAGAAAGTATTCATTAAGAAGCAGTTCCCTTGCTTCCTTCTCCTCGGGACACTTCTCCATATGCCATTTATCCCTGAGAAGCGAGTCCCTGTACTCTCTGTCGAGCTTAACTCCCCAGACCCTTGGCCTGCATGTCTCCTTGGTCGACGGGTTGAAGCACTCCAGAAACATTGCGCGCGGTCCCGTAAAGCCTCTCTGGATTTTCTGCCGCTTCCGCAGACACATCCTGTCAGGACAGTAAACCTCTTCATCGAAACCAGGAGGAAGCGCGGCTTGAGTGCTGTAGTAGTGGCAGAGAAAGACAAAGAACAGCAGCACGGTAGTTGTTCGCTGCCTGGACATTTGACCACTGTGAACCGGCGGGGCTTTATATCCGAAGTTCTAGAACACACTGTTGCTTTTACACTGGGAATACTGATTTAATTCTAAAAAAAAAAAAAAAAAAAATGTAAACTATTTCTGTTGCTGAAACAGCCACAAACATTTTGAAATAGTTTTAGATAGTTTTAAACACACTGTATAAACTGTTTTCCACATCCCCTACTGCACACAGAAGACTCCTCCTCTTCTCTTTGCTATCACCATCATGACAATCACAGGAAACAAGCGTCCATCGCCAGAGTCTGAAAACCCAGCGGCAGGAAATGCAACTGCTTCTTCTGCTACTACCACCACATTCTCGACAACAACAATTGACGACTGTACGTCCAACAGCAGTACTGTGGATCAGACCATTGATCATTTCACCGAGTTCCTGAATCACCTCAAAAACGAGACGTTCTCCATGAGAAGGCAGCTCAAAGCTGTCACATCGGAGCGAGACACTGTCTTGACAGCGCTGGACGAAGCCAAAACTGCAAGGGACGCCGCTCTCGCACGGGTGAAAGAGCTCGAGTCGCAGCTGGAGACCGCCACGCAAACCATAAGCAAGCTGCAGGAGTCAAACGAGGAAGCGGACGCCAAACTTCGCCAGACAGAGATGGACTCGGAGCGCGTGCAGAAGCTCGAGGAAGATGTGGCATCATGGGTGACAATGTACGACAAACTGAAAACCGAAAAGGAAAACCTGGAAATGACGGAGTTCAGACCGCTATGCGCACAACACACGAAACTCAACAACGAGCTCGAGGGGTACAGGAAGGAGATCACAGGGCTTCAAAAGGCCAACAAGAAAAAAAGCGCTGATCTCAACCGACTCTTGAATGAAAATCAGGTCTTGAAGCGGCAATGTGCAGAGCAGAACAGCATCCTCTCGGAGAAGGACAGCGTCAACGGAAATCTTACGTCGAATCTTTCTGCCAAAAAGCAAGAAATTTTAAACCTGAGGAATGAAATTGGGAGTCTCAAAAATCTCAACAGCGCTCTGGAAGCCAAAGTCAACGAAAGCAGCAAGGCTTACGGTGAAATGAAGTCCTCGTACGAACTGGATCTGCTTACCTGGGATTCCTTGCGAGGGGAGAAGGAAACTATGGAGGAAAAATTCCAGCAAGCCGAGCTCAAGAAATCTGAACTGGAAGGGAAAATGCAGCGGTTTGAAGCACTGTACGATGCAGGAAGAAAGGATGGCACAGGAATCCTGCTCAAGTCCGGGGCAATGCTCTCGTTCAAAGATATCGCAAAGTGCTGGAGGGACTCTGAGGGATTCAATGGGACTACGAGTTTCCCTGTGAAATGCCCAGGAACCACTACTACTACTACTACCTCTGCCTCCTCCACCGTAACAACCACCACTGTCGTACACGAGCGAGCGGTTCTCAACTTCATCCGCAAAGTCGCGCTCAACACCACCCTCGCAACGGACTACCTCTTCTACTTCAAATTCAGCCAGTCCCCTAGTAATGCGCCTCAGCAGCAAGCTGTTCGCTGGAAAGTGTATGACCCGTACGACCAGCTTACGCTGATTGCCAAGACCATTTTCATGTACAGGTCCAAGGAGGATGAGTCCAACTTCCGCACTGAGCTCGGTGAGGAGGGACACTTTGTGACGGCGGTATGCACCAAGGACCCCTCCTCCTCCACGAGGAAGGCGCGGTTTTCTCTCAACGTTTTCACCAAGAACGGCAAGAGCTACACGCACAGGATCCAGTTCGTCGACTCATCATCCGTTGGCGAAAGTCTCTTCCCCGACAAATTCGTCATTTCTTAAGTGGCCTGGGATTTCTGCTATATGGCTACAACTACGACGGTGCTACCATCATCAAGATATGATCATGACAACAGCGTCTCGCTGCACTCCGCTAACACCCCTTCCCCCCTCTGCAGTGTTGCACGATGGGTGATACCATCCCTCTGAAAATGAACGGTGCTTTTCACTGCAAAATTCCCGCGTTTTCCAACGGTCTTATGACCAAAAGCGCCGCTGCGATGGGTAGACTCATCAGAGTAATGGCTGTCACTTTAGACTGAATCATAGTGCCTTCCACGCGGAGTTCGTACTCGAACACAAATGCTTCTATGTAGTAGGTCATGGCTGCAGCAAGGTCCATGGCATCAAAGCTCAGATGCTCAGCGACCCCCGCAAGCACCCGCACCATGCCATAGGTCAGGATCCAGTAGGCCATCAGCCGCCTCACGAGCGGGTGCCGTCTGTCGTCCTCTTCACTGAGCACGCTGAGGTGAACCGAGCTGAAACCAGCGATGAAACCACATGTACAGTCCGTTGAGAAGCACAAGCACCACACTGCCGAACGCCCCGCCGCGCATCGTCAGACCAGGTGCTGTCGGCGGAGAACCGTGACGAACATCATCATAACGGCTAAGAACGAAAAAAACACCAAATCGTCCGCGCCGTGAACAGCAACTTGAACACTACTGCTACCACTGTTCAGCGCATCGAGCAGCGGATCCGCCGCCTCGTTGAGCGCGTTATCGATCAGCACGTCGGGCGCGCGCCGCAGCCACAGCTTCGCGTGGAGACAGACCCGGGAGGGCCGTCGGATCGCGTGCTCGGCAAGCGCCATTCCCATTGCGTAGGTGAGCGGTTCGAATGCGAGCATGTGGGATGTAGGTAGGATGATTTCTAAGTACTGCTATATATACACATTTATCACGTGATTGAACCCACGCAAAATTTCACTTGAAAAATCCATTCATTGATTTACACAACTCACTGCTTCTTGCTCTTTGTGCGCCAACAGACTAGACCCGTTCCATCTCCTCTTTTGTTTATTCACACTCACAAACCTGAGAACAGAAGCAGATCAGCGTATATAAGCGGCAGTGAACGCCAGAGATCGCCGCTGCCAGCATGTCTCTTGCCAACCGCGAACGCATCAGCCTGATGGTAGCCAGCGGCCCCAGAGAGGGAGAGGTGTGCTTTTTGCCCTCGCGGTGCGGTACCTGGACCAGGGGTCCGGAGGAGTTCAAGCGCATGCTCAACGCGTTCAAAGAGGGGCTCATTCCTCTGGACGAAATTTGCGGGAGCTCCATCAACCAGTCAAATGATTGCGGGTATGTCAACACAGCGTCCGGATACTTCACTCTGCTCCGAAAGGTGACGCTTGAGGACGAAACTATCCTGTGCTTCATATTCACGTTCGACGACTTTGAGCACGGCGAGTTTTCCGTCCAGGTGCTTGGGATCTCCATGCCTGTTGATGCGCCAGAGCCCGGGGAATGTGAGGAAGAGGAGTGTTACAAGGGGCGTTTTAACAAGTTTACCTTCATTGGCGAAGACATCTTTGCATTCTTCCTTGAGCTGTTGCATTCCAAGGTGAAGAATACGGACAATAATGCAGGTAGTCCAGCCGACGCATCCGCAGAAAGTGCGGAAGAGGCATGCAACGAGGAGTTCGCGGAGCGAGACAATGTGGCGAGTCCCAACGAAAACCCAGGCGACATGCATGGTCCATGCAATCCTGTGCGAGATGGCAGCCTGGATGGGTTCAACCTCTTTGACTGAACCTTCTTCTCCTGCAACTGAACAGCAGACATCCTGCAATAAAAATTAATCCTGCAATATTTCCTTGCAATGAAAAACACACTTGTACCATTCTCTTTCATTGCTACACGAAAGTGTTGGTGTAGACCAGTAAAAAAAAGTGATGATCGTGGAACCAAGGAAAAAAATAACAATTCAAAGACTCGAACCCAAGATCCCACAATTGTTGCTGGGCACTCTGACCACTGTGCTACAACATGCAGTTCAGTTTTTCCCAAAGGTAAAGTGTATGGATTTATACAACGTACAACAGCACGCCAAAAAACCACAGCCGTCATTTCACAAGTGCTCATCGAGCTCAATGTGATATGTCATGTGGCCAATACAGCCTGGCTCGAGATTCCGGTGACGCAGGACGAAACCATGGTCGAGAATGCAGAGCAAGTGATAGTAGACAGTCAGCATGTCAGGACTCAACGTGGGAGATTCCATCCACTGCAATACAGTCTACCTGATGAATTCCCTCCCCTTTTTAGTGCGCAAGATCTCCTGCTTGAAATAGAGGATCTCGTGGATGTAGCTGTCGAGTCCAGTTGGAAAGCATCCATGCCTGTCCTCAAGGCTACTGACCACCCCCCTGAAAAAGCGCTCAGGTACGAGAACATCGTACATGTCCATCTTGCGCCTGTTTGGAACTTCGTACTCCCTGTCGAAAAACCGCTTTGCGATGTCGATGTAGAACGCGGGATCCGGATTGTCCAGCGGCAGGCCAGTGAGGCTGGGGATGGAGTTCTGAAGCGCTATGGCCAGCATCGCGGACGTCGGTTTCTGCCGGCACACCGTGCACAGATTCAGCAGGCTGCGGAGAGTCAGCCGCTCAAACATCTCACTGCTCACCTTTCTCACCATCTCCAGCGGCGGGGCGTCGGTGGCAGCGCTGGACTTGAAGAGGAATGCGGCGAGCGGGATGTGTGTGTGTGTCGTCAGAGGACAGCGAGCCAACAACAAGTGTGGTGGTGGACTGGAAAGTTTTGCAGGAGATAAAAAAATAATAAAAATAAAAATTAAATCAGTTCCAGACGGGTAAAAGAATTCGAACTGAAGACCTCATGCATGACAGACGAGATGCGCTAACCACTATGCTACTTGTGCACCAGTGTTGATGGTTCGCACTTTGTTTTTGTGGGATATAAACAAAGATTAGGACATCATTTACCAATCACTGAGCTGTACATGTTATTTTTACACGTGTCAACCAATGGAACTGCTGCAAATCTACTCCTCACCCAGAAACGCACTGCAGCTTGAAGAAGAGAGAGAGAGAGAGAGAGAGAGCAGCTGCAAAGGGCCAGTTTGAAGTGGATTGTTATATTTAATAGACCAACAGATTCAGACTTTTTCATATAAAAGAAGCAGGACATACGTGTTTAGCTCTGAAGCTTCCACTATGAGTGTTCAGGATTTCGTCGACTACCTGAAAGCCAACCTGGCGCGTCCTGCAGATAAGGCCAAGTGCCTCTGCTTTCTGGACAGCCTGAGCCCGTACCTTAGCGAAAATGATCAGAGGTATGCTGCAGGAATGCTTGATCGCTGGATCTCTGTTGGAGTCTTCAATGGGTCTATTTCCCGTGGCTATCGCGAGATGCATTGCGATCATTCCTCATCATCGTCGGCCAAACGGAGTGCTACCGAGGCGGACGAGGAGCTGTCGTCTTCTGCCAAACGGCCAAGAGGCATTTAACTTTGCTCTACAACTACAGCTTGAAGTACAAGAAGCTGTTTTAGCTACGATAATGTCAATGATTTAGCCGACAGTAAGCAGACGAAAAAAATAAATAAAACACGTGCCCATGTTTGATTCGCACGATGCACTCTGTATTGAAGTCAATCACCCCTAATCCTACTACTACTACTCAAAATACTCGGCACATTTGTATACGGGAATTGAACCCGCGCTGCCTGCGTAAAAAAAGTGATGAGTATATTGCCAACTAAGCCAGAGAGGGAAAAATTAATTTAAAAACCTGATAGACTGTGTAATTCTCAATAATTATACACAAACAAATTCAAACCAATTCGTGCTGGCCTGAGGGTGAGTCCTACACTGGCTCAACCAATGGATTCCCACCTTTGTTGAACCCTGCCATCAGCAAGCTCTTCTACCTGAACCTATCTGACAATTACACAGTATACCCTGCCCTCGTCCGGAAGCTCGCAAAAGCCATCTCAGCCGCCGTCCCGGAAGGCACCGCCCCCATCCTCCGCATCGAGCTCCGTAGCCTCAGCCACGACGTTCTGGCCGCATTCAACAGTCTCAGCTGCGCTGCGTTCGTGCTGGGCGAAGTTGATGCAGAGCACCCCCTCCCTGCTCAAGATCGCCACGCTCTAGGACTTTAACGAGTTCTGCGCCGCGGTCCGCGCTCTGGAGTAGTGAGATTACCACAGGAAAAGAGAAGTTTACTGGAGTAAATTTTTATTTTCCCTCATTATTCTCCAGCGCCCTTTTCGCACAGAATCGCGCCGTGCATATCGCGCTCTTGGCGTCCTCGAGGGTGATTTTGTCGCCGCAGATGAACATCCCGTACTCGTATCCGGCTTCTTCGCGCGTCGCAGACTCCAGTGCCATCATCTCATGCACCGCTGCGAGGGCTTTCTCTGCTAGTTCCAGCATCATTGGCGCGTTTTTTGCCTTGATAGCGTCCCGATTGGCCTGCTCTTGCTCTAATTTCGAGCGTTTCGCCTTTTTCTGCTCAATTTCGTCTTCCACACTCTTCTGGCTGGCGTTTGGAGTGGCGGGCGGCCAGGCAGAATCCATGAGATTGTTTTGGTGTGTGGAGTAGAGAGCTGAATACAATTTTAATCTGAATCAAACAAATTCAAACAAGTTTGCACATTATTATATAAAAAGAAATAAAACTAACAACTGTAGACAGAGTTTTGCACATAATGTTTTAAATAAAATAAAATAACAGCTGTAAACAACGGAGTATAACTGCTGAGAATCAACCAACCAAACACACACCGCCACGCATTATGACAGAATCCCCAACCACCAAGCGCAAGCGCTCCGACTGCTCTAGTGCTGGAAATCTTCCAGAGGAGAACAAGTCCATGGCAGAAGGCGTCAAGTACAAAGGCTTCCTGCTCGAGAGCGATCGCATCCTCAGGGAATACGCAAGCAACCGCAAAAAGCGCGACACACACATGGACATGATGCTCGAAAACGCGGGGGAGCACGTCCTCGAAAACAGTGGTGGAATACCGGAGCAGGGGCTCAAGGGCGTTGTGCAGTTCGTCCACACGCTCTTTGAGATAGCTGCTGCTGTGACTAGAGTGGCTTCAGCGGACGGAGAGGAAGAGCAGGCGAAGCTGGACCGATTGCACGAGCATGCGACGCAGGGGCTGGAAATGATTGGGGGAGAAGAGATCAAGGATGATTTCTATGAGGATGGTGATAATGATGATGAATAAAATATTTCTGTTGTTCCTGAATGCATGTTTGAAATCATGGTTCTCATCCTCACAATAATAGTAATATTCAGGGGTGTGCCTAAAAAAACAGTTCTGGATATTGATTAACCAAGGACTGAAAAAACTCAGATTCACCCACAGCACTGAAATAAGACCACTTGATCACGACGCCTTCCCCTCCTCCTTCAACACAACTGCTTGAGAAACCCATCTGCATCATCCTGCAGCATCCGCACCCGGCGCTCGATAGCAGCAACGCGCACCGCGTCCCCCCCTTGCGCCAACGGAAGGCACTCGCGTGTGAGGTGAAACACCGGACTCGTGCTGCGCCGCCACCGAGACCAGCGCGCCGATGTCGGATGCTATCGCGTCGAACAGAGCCACACACTCCCGGGGATCAGCGCAGCGTGCCATCCACCTAAAGAGCCCGACGTAGTAATGCCCGTGCGACTCCCCGCTGCTGCGCGTCATGTATACGACGGTGGCGGTTACTGCGGCTGCTGGGTCGTTCTCCGGGACTGTTCCAGTAGTAGTAGTACTAAACTTCACTGCAATCTTCACCAACTGCTGCTGGCAGAAGTGGTAGGAGTAGTTATCCTCACCGCCACCATGTTGCATCCTGGGCACAAAAGGACGTTTCTCCACCAGTCGCCAATCTCTATTGTTACACACAGGATCACTGTAAAACCTCACCACAACCACATCATCGCGGTCGCCCGTATGATCCAACCTTCTGCGATAAACGGGAATCGCTGTCCAGCCCGCCCGCGTCGCGCGGTGTGAGATGTACTGGTGCAGCTCTGCCAAGGACTCGTTGTCTGCCCCCCCTTCGCGGCTGAACTCGGCGCCGTCGTACAGGTTCCAGGCGCGGGCGGCGTGGGCAGCGGACATCAGGAGAAGCTGCATGAATGGGGGGAAACGATTTTGCGGAACACACAGTGAATAGTTTATATTTACTTTATAATGTTTATGTGGACTTTTTTTCTCACTGGTGTTAGGAGCTCTGTTGGATTGGAGTTCTTCTGCTGAAAAGTTCTACACCACATTCATGACGATGATAATCATGGGCTCACTACTACTACTGCAGAAAACACACAGCAGTACGATTCATTGTTATTATGAGTTGCAGCGTCAGACGCGCTTCGACAGCAGTCGAAAGATTAATGATAATAATGAATATGATAGAAGTAGAATGCTGCCAACACATTTAGTCACCATCAGTAGTAGCATCACAGTCATAGTAGCCACACCGCTGCGGTAGAGCCAGGAGTCATCCCGTCATTACGCAGCAGTAGAGACTGACGCGGAAACAGAATCAAACAGCTGCATTCCCGACAAAACTGCGAACATGCTGAAGAACTGCACCACTGTGCTGCTCAGGAAACCAGTGGCAAGTCCGCTCAAAGAGAACCATCCCGCAGTCGGGCCGCGCCTGGAGAAGGCGTTCGAAAGCGGCAGTGGAGGCGATACGGTCGTTGGGCGCGCGGATGTAGAGGACGGGAAAGCTGAAATCCAGGTATTCGCATTCGTAATTGATCAGACCGAACGCCTGCAGAAGAATCGTGAGCGGCAGGACTAGTCGATCCCAGTAATGGTAGGCGTCTTTCCACAGGTCGGCTGCCGTGGAGGAGCGGTATCCGCCGTACCTGACTATGGTCTGGGAGACGAGCGTGCGGAGAAACGGGACGTACCATGCCAGCGCGAACCACAGCCCATACATCCAACGGAAAGCGGAGAGGCCGTGCTCCAAGACGTCGAAGCGGAAGGATGATCCGACAGATAGGGCGACGAACCTTTCAATAGGCGGGTCTGCCTGGTGTCGTCGCGCCCATCGCCATACATGGGTCGCACCCCAGTCGTGCGCGATAAATATCAGTTTTCCTGTCGGGCTTTCAATCGACAGCTGCTTCATGTGCTGGTCGAACTCCTTGGCAATCACACCTCGAAACAGTTTCGAAACCGGCGGGATCTCGGCGTTGTCGTGCCGATTGGGGAAGCTGATGGCGTAAATGCTGCGTTGCTTCAGCCACGGCTCATCCTGCTCGTCTTTTGAAAAATAATCCCTGAACATCATAGGCGAGTCGGGGAATCCGTGCACAAACACCACGGGGCTTATGGATGATTGCCGGATCTCTCGGATGCAGATCAACTTCGTGTAGCAGGAGATAAGCGACAGTTTGCACCGCAGCAGCTCCGCGTCTGTGGGTGTGAGTCGCATGATGGGGTCGCCGTGCATCGTGTGAAATAAAGGTGAATGTTTTATACACTGGAGCGGAAAGAAAAATTCATTCAACTCAGGGTCTCAGACCACAAATCAACAGAAAATACTACTCTGGTTGGCTTTGTCTTTCTTCTTCTACAGATGCTTCAGCACCATTTCCTTTTTGGTTAGCATATGCCATGTTTCGGCGACTTCGGCGCATGCTATTCTGAACACTTAAATCATTTCCAGCTTCATGAGCAACAAGAGCCATAGACCATGAAATGTCACTGTCTATTCTTTCTGGATCATGAATAAATCTAGTAATACGTACAATACCTTGAAAAGAAGGATTATTAATTTTATAGTAGTGGCAGATGTGTCCGTCATTAATCAATGGAAGCTTTGATTCGAATACAATTTCAACAGTTTTACTAAAAGCGTTTTCATCAACACTTCCACTGCCTGAATCTGAATCGAAGAAATAAGCACACAGCAACACCCTAAAGAAGATACAATAGTCATAGAAACTCCAAGGCTTACCCCCACGAAAGCAAAAAGGGAGCCCATGACCATTTTTCAGAAACATAATAACATGCTCTGTTGAACCTGAGATCGTAACCTGAGGAATCTGACATTCCAACATGCAAGAATCCCCACTCAAAGGGTAAATTTTTCCCAGTACAACCAGGTCAAGACAAGCTCTACTTGGAAGTTTATTCCGAAATTCAGCATATGTGTCTGTGACAGTGAAGTCAAAATGGCACCTACCGATTAAACGTTCACATATTCTCTCAATGAATGAACATTCATCAGGAGATTCAGGGTATCTTATGAAGGAAGACTGTGCATTTGGTAGAGAAGACGGTAAAATTGATACTGGAATCAAGTATTCATCATGAAACTCTCCATGTTTCCACATAAGCTCTCTGTTCAAAGGGTCAAGGACGTCTATTTTTGCAGATTCACACCCCCTTCTAAGATTATCAAAACCCTCCCGTGAAAGTACATGTGTCAACCCTGGCCTAAATCCAGGATATATGTAACAAAATCCTTGATTATTGCCATTATCATCAGTTAATCCCGCATGTGTAATACAGCACTCATCCCCGCCTTCAAAATAGGGTCGGATGCTGCCTGCACGACCGTCCTTAGGCTTTATTTCTTCAAAGCTTACTTCAGAAGGATCAACTTTAGAAACACTACCATCTTTCTCAATTCTGCCCCAAATCACAGGAGTCCTCAGTTTCATCGACCCGTTCACCAAAGGCATATAATTTACAGCAAGTAAACCATCTATACGCTTCAGGAGAGAGAGCATAATAGAATAAAGATTAAACAGGTTTTATATCAAAATCAGATGATCGAAACCCTCACAACAACAACCCCACCCTACACAACAGGCAACAGTTGTCGCGGTGCAGGGCGATGCAGTTGAGGTGGAAACAGCGCCCACACAAGAACCACACCAATTCCCGCCGCGCCGGCAGAGACAGATGGGGCACTTGCTGTTGGGACCATCGGAGACGTCGTCCAGCAGAAGTGTCCCGCGCTCCACCAATCCAGGATGTGTGATATCCCCTGTGATATTCACGCAGTGAGTGTGAATAATGAATGTTCAATCTGTAGCTGATGCAGAGTTTTATTCATTCGTGTATTCATCATGGTTTGAATCCATACGCATGCAGAGATAGAAATCCACAGGTTTCCAGCATGCTATCATCATATGCTGTCCTATAGCACCATCTAGGATGTGCTGTACCTCCTTTGATATTCATGAAGCGGGTGTAAACGCATATTCAACGCGTAGCTGCTGCTCTGCACTATTCATTGGTATTTGCATCATATCATGGAACGGAATTCAGACAGAGATCATATCAGCTGAAGATCCTACCACATCATGATGCTCTCCTGGTAGCATCTACCAATACTGGATGTGTGATATCTCCCGTGATATTTTTATTCATGCTATGAGTGCCGCAGACGTGTAGTATACAGGTTGAAGCTGCATCTCTGCTCTATCTATCCATGCATTCATCATCTCTTGATTCCATCCACAAGTAGAGATATTCTCCTGCTGGCTTCCAGCGTGTGTCCTTGTTGCATATGGACACAAGAAAAGTGGAGCCAGCCAAATTAAAACTTTCAAATTTTTCCTGAAATTCGGCCGAATTCCAATTATAAATTG
>CAYQOJ010000057.1:1882-15255 GCA_964419105.1 uncultured Methylococcus sp. | reverse complement strand
GCCATCGAGGACCAGCCACTGGTCACGACTGATTGCGCGGCACCCGGTGCAGGAACCCCAAGGGTGTACCCCGGTTGAACCGGGTAACCGCCCATGGCCGCATTGGATCCGCAAAGATCAGTGTGATTGGCCCGACCCAGGATGGTCTTTACGGTCCCGAACGCAGGCTTTTGTGAAGAGTCATGCCAGGTGTAAAAGAGCCGACCATACTTATCGTTGGCAATCGGCGAGGGAGTCACGTCCAGTTCTGACGCTGACTCAAACCAATAGGCCTGGGACGAATCCACCGGGCACGGGCGGTACCGATACATGGTGCGTGTGGATGCGCCATAGGCGGGCGTTCCAACGCTGGCCGGGTTTCGAATCGGTAACAACGTTCCGTTGACGAACCAGCAATCCAGAGCAATCTGGCTGTTAGCGTCAGGAAGCATGGAAGGGTCGACCAGAGGGATCTGGCCGAGGAACGTGGAGAGTTTGATCAGGGCCATCAGAGACCCCCGTAGCGCACTCGCCTGTTCACTTTGGCGAAGCCTTCCACACCTCGGACCTGCGCTTCGCCTTTACCCCGTTCGAAGAGTTCCTGGTAATAAGCAGCCAACCCTTTGTCCGTCCATTCCTTGTTCGGGACTCGGAACAATCGGGCCAACGCGCCGTGAACGATGGTCTCTCGAAAGAGATTCCCAACGCGATCATCGATAGCCCGGTCCGCCATGGTCGGTTGCAAAGCCACCCGGATGATGGCGGTACCCTGCCCTGGGTTCGGGACAAACTGAATGGATTCCTGCGTAGGCAGCATCGCCCATAAGGGCGTTCCGGCACGGGTTCGCCAGCTTGGATCCGTCCGATCCAAACGAGCGGGCACGGTGAAATTGACCTCAGACGTGGTCCCCAACTGGGCGTGGCTATACACGCCGCTGATGGGTTCGACCAGTTCGCCATCGGGAGGGATAAACGAATACGCCTTTTTTCCAGACAGGCTCACGCTGATGTCGTTTTGCCAAGCCAAGGAAAAGGTGCAAAGTTCGCGGGCCGCAAGAGCAAGCTGATAACTTGCCGTGAACTCGGGAACCCCGTGGGCTTCAAGCGTCACCTGAGGGATCAATTCATCAAGGTTCACCGAATACTCCTTTACTGCGGGAACGAGGTTTGGTCAGCGGCTTTCTTACCCGTCAATACAGCCAAGAAGGCTTGATACGCGTTCTGTGCGCGAGTATCCCCAGCTGCGTATTCCGCATCTTTCAAATAGGCGCGATACACCAAGTAATTGGCCAGGGCCGGAGCAAACACATCGTCGAGAATGATGGTTGAAGCCTCGCTACCCAACGCACCGGGCGTCTGGGAAATGACAATCTTTACCCCGCTGCCGGATTTGAGCGGGGGGTAAAGCATGAAAGTCTTGGGGTACCGACGATCAAACATGAAGTTCGTCGCCTCAACAGCGGAACTGGCGGCTCGCCATGTGGGGTTCTGTGCATCCAGAACTTCACGTTCCACTTTTCGGAGGGCGCGTTTAGTCCCCGCCGTGTTGTTCAAGACATCAATCAACCGAATCCCGGTACTGGGAATCTGAAATTCATACTGACCCTGAGTCGCCACAACCGTGTCTGTTGCGGCGTAAGCCTCAGGTAGCAGGCCGACCACAGCTACCTGCCCTTCGTTCAACCAATCCAGCAACTCTGCACGGGACCAACGCACGTTGGATTGATCCTGAAGTAAAGTCGCTGCCCGATTGATCAAGACAGTGCCGGTCGTAATCGGCATGTCAGATTTCCTTCTGCAGTTCTTCGCAGACCGCTACGATCTCATCGATCGTCGGTTTGAAACCGGCCAGCTTTTCAACACTTGCTACTTTGGGGAAACCCTCGGGGGCAAGGTGACGCGCATCCTTCTTCGACAGAATCTCGACGCATGCGTTGTAAACGGCATCGTGCCGTTCCTGTTCGCTGAGCTTCGATGCGGTCGGGGCGCTGCCATCTTCGACAGGAATACAGCCGGCCAAGATGACCTCGGTCTGCACTACGTCGGGGAATTCGTAGATCTCGCCAGCAACCACGTTGAATGCGTGGCCTGAGAGAGTGGCAATAAATTCGTTGCGAGTTGCTTTCGCTTTGAACATGGTGTGTCCCTAGGTGAAAGGAAAAGGGCTCTCCCGAAGGAGAGCCCCGCCCTATTAAGATCCCTGGTTCTCGAATGCGCGACCGGGGATGATGTAGCTCAGAGTGATGTGAGCCTGACCCGCAGTCGGGACAGCGCCAACACCCGTCCAAGTGGCAAGCACTTTTTCAGTGGTTGCACTCTGGCGATTCGGAATCGTCAGCGCGGTACGAGCTGCAGAAGCAATGCTCTGCGAAGACAGGTAACGCGTTGCAGAACCGGAATCACCGATGCTGAGAACGTCGCTGGTACCTGAGTTGAACGCGGTCAGAACCTTGACGTCGCCGCCGGTGACGATAGCGCCCGCCGGAAGTTCGAACAGGTTGAACGCGATACCGCTCAGAGACGAGCCCGTACCGTCAGCAATGCCCGCAGAGTTGGCATCGCCGACATCTCTGACGCCCGCAGTATCCGTAGCGGCAGTGAGTACAGGAGCGCCCTTCAGCAGATCCTGAAAGTCGATGAACGCCTCTGCTACCAGTGAAAACTGGCGATTGCTCGGGCGGCGGAAAGGTACAGAAGTAGACATGATGTTTGCTCCTTAGATGGCGGTATCGATCCGCATTACACCGAAGGTTTCAACCTGGCCGGTGTAGTTGTTGTAATACTGCGGATTGAGGTAACCGAAGATCTTGCCGACCGAAATGGCCTGCTGATTTTCGTAGTCCTTACCTTCTTCAACCCAGGTCGGAGCGCCCAGATCCGCCATACCCAGAGCCTGGGCACCGCAGAGAAGAACCGCCTGACCGTCAACAGCAGAACCTGAACCCCACTTGGAACCAGAAGCTGCGCCGGTGGTGTTAAACACATGGCGGAACTCATGGATGATGAGGCCATCGCTCATGACGAACGAGCCATTCATCAGCGGGTTTTCGTCCTTCTGGCCCATGTACGCGTAGCGAACGTTGGCCAGGAAGTCAGGGTCGAGCTTCAGCTTGGCAAGTCCCAGCGGGTGCATGAACACATGGTAGGTTTCCTGACCGCCCGGACCACGAACGCCGCGCATGTAGGTTGCCTTGGCTTTCGCCTTTGCAGCAACGAGCATGCTGTAGGTTGGGGTGTCAGCAGCTGCGATAGAAGCGGTGCTGGCAGCAACCAGTGCCTTGTTCGTGCCATCCCAACGGAACCAACGGTTGCTGGTCAGCGGCTTGACGTCAGTGGCATAAGCCAGCTGGCTCAGCTGTGAAGTCGCCGGACGCAGGATGCCGGTGTTGGCGTAGGTGTAGCTGACGCCGGAAAGGGTCAGGAACGCGAGCTGGTCAACGCGGTCTGCGATCCAGTACGCGAGAACGTCCTTGGAAGTTTCGCGGAAGTTCACGACAGAACGCTGGTCCGCCATGCGGCCTTTGTGCTTGTTCGCGTTACGCAGCTGGTCGATCTGAATGACCTGGTCGTAGGTCTTCAGCGCTTCTTCGTTCCCTTCGAGGGTGTTGTCACCCGCGATACCGTCGGTCGTCATATCGGCGACGAGGGTCAGAACGGCGCGTGCGCCCTTTTCAGACTTGGTCAGTTCGGTGACGCGCTGAACGAGAGCGGTCGGGCCGGTGGCTGCGAACTGGTTGATGAACGACAGGTTACGCGCCTGACGCCAAAGGTCCTTAGACCAAATGGTCTTCTGCTCATTGGTCAGAGCAGCAAAATTTGTATTCGCCATGTGAAAGTCTCCTTACATTTGGCAGGAAAAAATTCGGGTTGTAATGCCGAGCTCTTTAACGCCTGCTCTTCCATGAGGCGAAGAACGACAGTTTTACGCCGTGTCGGGTGGGCGGAATAAGTTTGTTTTACCTTGGGACGTCTGGGGCTGCAACGTTTGCAACCCCATTCGTTTCAATGACTTAGAACGTATCCCCACGAAGACGAGCCAGCGTGGCCGCAGGTAATGCGTCCCACTCGTCGTCGGTCATTTGGGCGTAGTTCGGTTCGACTTCCCCACCACTGGTTCCTTTCTGAACCGGCGGTTGAGCTGCCGCCACATCCAGTTTGGATTTCACCGTGGACGGCTGCGTTCTTGCGGCAGGGGGAGTAGCCGGAGCCTGGGTCATCGCGCTCTTGGGCTGGATCCCGTTAGCCTTTGCCACATAATTCACGGCTCGCTTCATAGCTGCAGCCGGGGTATAGCCTCGGGCAACGAACCCTGCATGAAGATCCAACGCTTCATCAACCAGATCCTGGTCATACTCGGCGCTGGTCTGATCAAAGGCGGGGAAATCCGCTTCGATGGCAGAGACCGTCGAGTCAAAATCCAACTCGGCTTTGGTGGCTTCCTTGGCTTGAGCCGCAGTCTGAGTCGCAACCACGCGAGCCAAATCCATTTCAGCTGCACGGATATCCCTTCGAAGAGCCATCGCTTTCGCGTGATCGCCTTCAAGGACGGCATCCATGTACTCCTTTTCCTTCGCGTCAAAGTCGTACTCGGTGGCCGGTACGTTTGAGTTCAGGCGGGCTTCAAGTTCCTTGACCCGATTCTCGGCGGCTTTCTTCTGATCGTTGAGCTCGTTGAATCGAGCCCTTGGGATCAGTTGTTTATCCGTCGGCTTGTTCTCGGGATCCTCGGAGGGAGGTGCGGGTTCGGGGTCTGCGGGCGGATCTTCGGGATCTGCCGGGGGTTCGGGGTCTGCTGGAGGCTCTGGGTCAGCGGGAGGATCCGCTGGAAGTTCTTCGGGAATACTCGGAGCAGGAGCCGGGTCAGGATCGACCAGCTCGTCGAGCATGTCGAATGAATCGCCTCGGTCCATCGCAGAGTAGTCATCGGTTTCAAGAACGTCGCCACCAAAAATGTTTTGCTTACTCATAAAACTCCATACGCACTATCGCGGCGCTTGCGGTTCCACCGGAATGGTGAGACCTGGAGTCTAAGTAGCTGATTCTGGGGCTGCTTTTTTTGAACGTTCCGAAGCGGCAACTTTCTCAAGTTCGACGGCCATCTTGAGACCGTGGTCTCTTTGACGGGCTCCCGTCGAGAACGCCAAGCTCTCCTGCTTTGCAGCGACGTGAACATTGGCCAGCGCAATCTTGTTGGCGTAGTTGGCCTGAGCTTTCACCATGTCTGCCTTCAGCTTTTCGATTTCCAGCATCAGATCTTTCTGAAGTGTCTGAGCATCAATCTGCGCCCCGGCCACGAGAGTTTCAGCCTTGGCCTGGTTAAGGACCGCTTCGGAACCAATTTTCTGGATCTTAGCCTGCAGTTCTTCAAGCTGACTTTGCAGCAGTTGCATCTGGAGATTCGCTTGGAACGCAGCCATCTGCGATTCTTCCGTCGACGGGTCGCCACGACCTTGAAGCCGCTTAACCACATCAGCAATCTCATTCTTGTGGGCGAGATGCGAGGCGCGAATGATGTATTCATCGGGGATCTGCACTCCTGCTTGACGCAGCTGTACGGTTTCAGCGAACTGAGTCTCCTGAATCCCGTCGCGAGCAGGTGCGCTGGACACGATGACTTCGTATTCGCCCAACTGAAGGTTGTTCAGGATCTCGCCGGTCGGAGTGATCTGGTTGATCCCGACTTCCACTTCAGGTTGTTCGGGGTTACGCCAGTCCGTCACACGCAAAATCCGGGGTTCGTTGTAGAACCGCTGGACCAAGGCGATGATGGCCTGAGCCACCAGAGCGCGAGAGAAGTTCAGGTTGTCAAAAGCCACCTGCAAGAGGGTCAGTGCCCGGCCTTGAGTCTGCTCAAGCGCCACACCGGAAACATCGGAGCCCGGCATGATGCCCATCAAAGACTGAACCCCAGAGATTTCCCGAACAAAGTTCACGGCTTTAGTGCCAATCCGATCCAATCCGGTCGGGATGGAGTTCGGCTGAATCTTTTGAGGAGACTCCCTTCCCTTCCGAACCTCAAGCACCAGTCCGGTTTCCGCACCACGATCTTCCAGTTCTTGCGCCGTCATGTTGGCAAGGGAACCTTCCTCCATGACCCACCCGGAATTCGCTGTGGTGTTCACCACATGGAGGGTTTGAGACTCGACCTTGTTCAGCTGTTCTTGCGGAGACACCAGCTGCCGGACCATGCCGCTGGATTTACCGCGACGGAACGCCGGGAAGTAAGGCACGATGGTGAAACGGTCGTAGGGTGACCAATCATCGGACAAGACCACCCAGTCAGCAGTCACCGTCCATCGAATTTTTCGGGCAAACGCCTTGCGAACCCCCAATCCGTATTGCTGGGCAACGGCTTGGACTCGTTCTTTGGGCCATTCAGGGGGGACTTCTCGGGTGTCTCCGGTCTGAAGGTCGACGAACTGGGTAACTTTGGTGAGCACTCGTGACTGACGTTCAATGACGCGGACATTTCGCACCACGGACTGGTAGTCATCAGTGATGTAAATAGGATATTGCGTATCACCGAAGCGAGACTCCTTCACATCCAGGCGAACGGAGTCATAGCCCAGGGTCATACCGCCTCGGGCCAGTGACATCAGGAGTTCTGCCTTGTCTTTTCCATACAGCACGCCGATTTCTTCAACCGTGTGCCACCGGGTGTAGATCACTTCGTTCCAAGTCGCGGGATCGTACTCCTTGGCATCGGGATCGATCAGGACATCAACGGGATCTAGAGCCTTGATCCGCACTTCGCCAAGGATGTTGTCCTCAAAATCCATGCGAACGTCAAAAAATCCACGGTCTTGGATCAAACCGTCGGCGAAAGCCAGCTGCTCCACCGCCTGATACTTGTTGTTATCCAGAATCTGGTCGATGACGTGGGTCATGACCTGTGCCGTTTCCTCCGTTGCATCCAAACGGGGCTTGGCAATGATGTCGGCCTTCTGAGCGCCGTGTTCACCGAGTGCTGCATTGACCGCAGACATGGTGACATTCAGGGTCAGCGTGGGTTTTCCCTCGGCATCGAGCTGTTTCTGAAGGTCTCGATCCCACTGATCGCCCAAATAAAAGCGATCGAACTGCTGCGCATCCTCAACGTACTTCAAATGACCGGAATCACGCGCTCTTGCGTAGTGAAGCCAGTTCAATCGGGCGATTTCTCGGTCGTTCTTGACCTCGAATTCCTGCAAAGTGCCTAGTACGTCGGTGCCAACGGTCATCCTTTACCTACCGGTTGAGCCAAAGCCGCCCATGCCACGGGCTGTGTCAGAGGAAACTTCTGGAATCCGTTCCAGAATTGCGCGGTAAACCGGACATAACACCGCCTGCGCGATCTTATCCCCCCGGTTTATCGTGTAGTCGGAGCCGGGCTGGGCCAGAACACGGATGAAAACTTCCCCGCGATAGCCACAATCCACCGTGCCGGGGGCATTCAGGATCCGTAGATACTTCGATAGACCACTACGGGGGCGGATCTGGATCTCGTATCCATCAGGGATCTCGAAACGTAACCCGGTTGGGATATCAACCACGTCGTGATCGTCAACGAGAAGACCGCCTTCAGGTACGGCTGCACGGATATCAAACCCGGCATCACCAGGATGAGCATAAGAAGGAGACTCAAGGTCATCGTGTGCCTGCGAATAACGAAGAAGTGTCATAAGCCTTCAAGAAATGGGTTGCCGTCCCTGGCAAAAGGTGTCCTTTGCAAACCCTAACATCTTGATTTTGGGGCTGCATTAAGCTTCTAACCACGTCTTTACCTTTCGTCCGTTTGCGACAAATCCCTGGAGCTTCGCTCGCCAGCCCAGCTCCGTGTTCTTGAATACGGTCTCAATCGTTGGGGGCGTCACGTCAGCCGCCATGATTCCGCAATAGGCCAGAACGTCCACCTGGTCGTCGTTCTTACCGAAGGGGAACGCCAGCATTTCCTCGATCAACTTTTCCATCCACGGCGCGTTCTCCACTTTGGGGAAATACACCCTTCCCTGCTGCATCCGACCCTGAATGGTCCGAGCCCTGGCCACCTTGTCCTGACGACCGGGCTTCAAGGGGATCTGATGGAAGTTAAAGAGGCGGCGTTCGGTGACGCGCTTCTCCAACATCGGACCCATCGTCAGTTTGATCTGCCCTTCTTCAATGCCGCACGCCTGCGTATTGCCGTGAGCCACCCACATGTCGAGGATCGACTCCACGATCTGGAGCGCATCCATTCGCGCCCGGTTCAAATTCAGGATGTAGATGTCATCGTTCCTATCGAGCCCCCACTGAAGACCGACCGTCCAGTCGTTCTGCTGCTTCTGGCCGATGGCCAAGTCCCAAGTGTTGTAGACCTCCAGAAGTTCAGGCGGATTGTCGTAGAAACGCAGCATGGACTTGGTGAAGTACGCCCCCTCGTCCGGCACGGGGTTCTGCTGATAGAGCGCATTCCACACCCGAGGGCCGACGGCTTTTCGAATCCGGGCCAGCGCGGTCTCGTCGTAGCGCTCAGGGTGTAGCGCTTCCCCCGCTTTACGGTGCTCTTCGTCTTCCACCGCCTGCGCGGGATAGCGGACGATCTCCCAGGTTTCCCCATCCTCATTCCGCATCTGGTGCTCGATCCGACCACTGAGATCGTCCGAGTGCCATCGGGTCTGAATGACCAGGATCCCGCCGCCGGGGGCCAGACGGGTGTAGGCCGTTGAGGTGTACCAGTTCCACACCCCGTTCCGCATGGTCTGGGATTCGGCTTCCTCAGCGTTCTTCACCGGGTCGTCGATCAGGAGGATGTTCGCACCTTTACCCGTGACCGGGCCGCCAACACCCGCCGCGAGATACCCGCCGCGTTTGGTCGTCTTCCAAGATTCAACGCTCTGAGAGTCAGGGCTAAGCGCCGTCGACGGGAACACCGTTTGATAGGCCTCATCCCGCAGCCGCTCCCGGATGATGCGGGAGAAATCCACAGGGAGGGAAACGGAGTAGGACGCCGCGATGAACTCCCATTCCGGGTGATGCCCCATTGCCCACGACACGAACTCCTGAGACGTCAGCCGGGATTTTCCATGGCGAGGCGGCACCTGAATCATCAGGCGAGGAGATTCTCCCGCTTCGACCTGACGCATGAACCGTTCAAGACGAGTGGCCAGGTCTTTATGGAACCAGCCGAGTTTGTAACTTGGATCAAAGCGTAAGACGTAAGCCCAGAGGTACTTGCGGGAAAGCATCCGGCAGGCCAGCTCACGATGGACTGGACTGATTTCTTTGCCCTCAGGAGGCGCGGGCTCGTCTCTTAGGAATTTGTTCTTGGTGTTAGCGCGGCGGCAGGCGGGACAATCAGGCGCTTTCTTCTTTGCATTTCGATTATACGTTTCGGACTGGTATTCCTTCCCGCACGAAGGACAGTTCACGGTGATCCCGTTACCGTCGAGGCACGATCGACACACCGCTTTGCCGACATGATCCTTGGGCAAGGTCGATTTGCATTTAATGCAAGTCGCTTTGCCGGGGGCTTGTCGTTTATTCGGTAAGGGTTGAGAGGACTTCTTCGTATTCGCCATCCAGAGTCACACCTTCAATGCCTGCGGCAACGATCAGTTGTCGATCGGACATCACGCGCAACTGCTCGGGTAGGAGCATCTCGTGCGTCACAGCGATCTTCTGAGGCTCATACGCCCCAATGATTTTTCCAATCTCACGCCATGCAGCGACGAGTTCAGTGGAAGAAGCGGCGGCTCGGACAGCATCCATCATCCCGGTAATCACGTCCTGACGGCTCAGCACCAGGTCGTTCATGGCTTTCTCGTTGATCTCTTTGATGGCGAGTTGGACCGTAGGGCTACGTTCCAAGCCGGGGCCGTTAGTACCGGGTAGGCCAGCAGCTTTGGCCGCTGCGGTCGGGTTCATCCCCACTACGCGGGCATCGACGTAGCGCTTTTGCTGAGGGGTTAGAGCTTCGAGCGCAGAGGGGGGCTGGGCTGATTTTGCAAGTCCTTTTGCCATATGCCCACGCTAAGCCATTGATTTTGGGGCTGCAATTCTCTGGGAAAAATTACAAAAAATTTTGGCTCCTAACGAGCCCCTAGGCCTGATCTGGCTGTCTCGAATCTAGGTACTGCTGATCGGATCGCTCCGCGAATCCAGATTTCAAATGGGCTGGGAGCCCATATGGGACCCGTGGGACCCCTATCGCTCAGTCCCTAAGCCTTCGGCTCTTAGTGCTCAGTGTTCATCAACTGTTTACTAGGAGGAAACAATGAACAAACTTACCTACTCACAGAAAGCGGAAGCGATCGTCTTGTTAGTAGACGAAGCGCGTAAGCAACTGGGTTACATCGAAGTGTGCGGCGAAAGTCCGGACCGACTCCGAGCGCTTAACTCTTACCTCTCCGCGATCCGGGTGTTGATCAATCCCAATTAGAACCCAGCGTTTGGAGCTGAGGGCTTAGAGCCTTCGGCTCCTTGTGGTTTGCGTAACAGCTCGTTACGAATCAACAACTTAGGAGAGTGTCATGACTGGTAAGCGGATCAATCATCGGTTGATCAAGGAGAAGTTGGAAGCGGCGCTGAAGGATGCGCTGCGGGATAGGGATGTTGAGCTGGTGCTAAAGGTTAAGGGCCAACTGGCTCAGTACAAAGAGGTGCGTCATGGGTGACTACGACGTGCTGATCGTGGTGGTAACGACTGGGCTGCTCTGGCTCAGCTGTTTTGTGATCGATTGATTATTAACTAGGAGTTAACAATGAATGCTGTGATTGACCGTAAAGACTACGCAACCCCCGACTTTTCACTGTCTTTGGGCGAAATTACGCTCGCTGCGTTGGAAAACATTGACAATCAGCTCAACACGGTACGCATCGACGACATGGCGATGAGTTCGCTACGAGCCGCTGCCGGACTGGCCAAGGAAGCCGAACCCGTCAAGACCGACAAGGAAGTCGCCCGCAATCGCCTACTCAAGTTCGCATTGACGCAGCTTGATCCCGAACGCGTCTTCCAGCAGCTGTGCGCAGGTGTTGCGCTTCATCGCGACAAGATCAACGCTAACGACGCCTTCTGGCTTGCCCAACGCATCGTCAGCAGTGCTTGTGATCTGGCCGTCCGTGAAGCCGTTCGACGCAAACGCGAAGACGGTATCACTGCCGGTTTCAACGTCGACAAGAACGATGCGGGTATATGGGAAGGTATGGAAGCCACCAATGTTGAAACCTTAGCCCGCGATAACCGAAGCAACAACAACGTGTTTAGTCGATTGGACGATCCAGAAACAATCGAAGCTACGTTCAAGAATTGGTACACAGAGATCGAAGTCCCACTCTCCGCTCTCGCCAGTGCCACGATGATGCGTGAAGGTTTCATGCAGTATGGTGAACACAGCCGATGGGTTGAGACCAACCAAGGTTGGGAACAGGTCATCGAAACGTACGACCAACGCCTTGAGAATGCATTGCAGATCGCCAACGACCGCAATGTCATTCAACTCCAGCCCAAAGACAACGCTTGGGCTAACTACTAAATCCTCCAACCGACCCCGGCAGCCTCCTCAAGCTGTCGGGGTTTTTTTATGGCTGATCCAGCCCCGGCCAGGCTAGAAATAAAATCGTAGGCATTTGGCCCCAGGAATTCTCATGCAAAACGTCACCTTAGATTTTGAAACGGCTTACGGCAAAGGCTATTCACTCCGAAGCATGGCAACGCACGAATACGTGCGCGACAGTCGTTTCAAAATCCATGGAGTGGGTATACAAATCGACGGCAATGCACCCTACTGGGTTACCCATGACATTGCTGCCGCATTGCATGCCATTGATTGGGCCAATAGCTGCCTGATCGGACATAACCTCTATTTCGATGGCTCAATCCTGTTTGAACATTTCGGAATTATCCCGGCACGACGCATCGACACCATGTCGCTTGCCCGTGGGTTTTTCGACAGTGACCAAAAATTCGGACTGGATAACATCGCTTCGATGCTCGGGCTTGGCCATAAAATCGGCGGCACGCTCAACGAAACCAAAGACAAATGGGATCTTGAGCCTGAACTTCTGGCTCGTTTAGGCGAATATTGCCTCCAAGACGTAGCGCTCACTTGGGATGTGTACAACCAACTGGTTCAAACATTCCCCACCAGTGAATTGGACTTGATCGATCTCACCATTCGCATGGGAACGGCACCCGTCCTCGAAATCGATCGCAACACCGCCATGCGGGCGCAATTTGAAGCCGAAGATGCGCGGGCCAAAGCCATCAATGATTCAGGCGTCGCCAAATCTGTTCTGGCGTCCAACAAACAATTCGAAGCTCACCTTGTGAGCCTAGGATTAGAAATCCCCACCAAGATCAGCAAAACCACAGGCAAGGAAGCTCCAGCCCTAGGTAAAGACGATCCCGAATTCATTACGCTCATGGCCGAAAACCCTCAGCACAAAACGCTTTGGGAAGGACGGCTTGAAGCCACTTCGAACATCAGCGTCAGTCGTGCCCAACGATGGAATTTCATCGCAACGCATGGCAGTCGCAAAATGCCAATGCCTTATGTGTATTACGGCGCACATACCGGACGCTTTACCGGCACCGACAAGATTAACGTTCAGAACGTCCCACGCGGATCACTCTTGCGCAAAGCCATCACCGCGCCCAAAGATCATGTGATTCTGGTCGCCGATTCCAGCCAGATTGAACTTCGCATGAACGCCTGGTTCTGCGGACAAAACGACGTGCTAGAAACTCTAAGGCAGGGCCAATGTGTTTATTCCGTCATGGCCAGCCAGCTGACCAATCGCCCCGCGCTTGAAATCTACAAGGAAAAAGGCAATGACCGCCAATTCGGCAAAGTCGTGACCTTAGGTTGTGGATACGGCATGGGCGCTCGACGATTCAAACACTATTGTGCGTCTGGCCCATTAGGCATGGCCCCCAAATACCTCACCATGGACGAAGCGTACTTCACCATCAACACATACCGGTCGGCCAATTGGGCAATCCCGGAAATGTGGAAAACGCTCGATACCGAAATCATTCCGGCACTGAAACACAGCATCTCGCCCATTCAGTTTAAATGCGTTGAAATCCGGCACGAAGAAATCATTTTGCCTAACGACATGAGTCTTCAATACCCAGGACTTGATTGCACTGAAGAAGGTTGGCGATTCGGCAATAACCATCCGCTATGGGGTGGGACACTGCTGGAAAACATCATCCAGGCCTTAGCCCGAATCGTTATCACCGACCAAATGCTGGCCGCCGATAAACTGGACGGTGTTCAGGTGGTCGGCACAACGCACGATGAAATTCTGGCGGTATGTCACAAAGACGTCGCCGAAGACCGATTCAACGACATCATCCAAATCATGTCGGTACCGCCTCAATGGGCGTCCGATGTTCCTCTGGCCGCCGAAGGTGGGTGGGACGTGTCGTA